>NZ_JARTVO010000039.1:0-20375 GCF_029625675.1 Mesorhizobium sp. WSM4884 | reverse complement strand
GCGCTTTCGTCGTTGTTGGCGATGACGCCGTCGAAGGCCTTGCCGGACGACAGCCAGTTGGTCATCAGGTTCTGCGCTTCGTCGCGCTTCCAGTTCGAGGTCTGCTTGTCGATGATCTTGATGAAGCTGCAGTCGGGCGTGGCGATCACTTCCTCGATGTCCTTGGTGCGCTGCACGGCGGCCTGGTTGGAGAGCTCGCCCATGATCACATAGACATTGGCCTCCTTCTTGCCGGCTTCCTTGAGCAGGCGGCAGGCTTCCTTGGTCTCGAGCGTGCCGGACTCGGCCTCGTTCGAAGCGACGAAAGCCTGGTTGTCGGGCAGTTTGTCGACATTGACCGGCTCGCGGTTGACATAGACCAGCGGGATCTTGGCCGCGGCGGCGGCGTCCGACATCGCCTGGGTGGCCGAGGTGTCGACGGGATTGACGATGATGGCGTCGACGCCCGACGCAGCGAAATTCTTGATCTGGTCGAGCTGCTTGGCCACGTCGTTCTGCGCGTCCTCGACCTGCAGCTCGACACCGCTCATGCCCTTGGCCTGCGCGATCATGCCGTTGCGCAGCACGGTCAGGAAGTTGTCGTCGAAAAGAGCCATCGAAACGCCGATCTTGGCGGCGAAGGCGGATGAACACATCAGCGCCGAAAGCGCGACGCCCAAAAGCAGTTTCTTCATTTTATTCTCCTCCACTTGGTGTCCGGCTGCACCCATTGAACCGGAATCCCCGACCTCTCCGGGGAATCTCTCCCTATGGCCCTTTCCGGCGGCGTTTTCCTCACACAGTGGAACGCCTGGTCCTCTGTTTGAAACAGATGTTCCGGAACGAAAGAACCAAAATGCCTAGTTAGTGAAATATTTATTCCATTTCGCCTGGAGCCGTCAAGGGAAATTCGGAACGGACATGCCGGATTTTCACTTCCGGCCGGCACGAGGACGGGTGCCCGGCCGGAAGAATGCCGGTCTTGACCCGGATTGGCGCGGGTTGCGGCCGTGACGAAATTTTATCAGCCTGATGGATCACATCATCCGGGAGAAAACTCCGTTCAGATGTTTTCCGGCAGATAGATGTCGAAGGGCAGGAAGGTCTGGCCGGGCGCGTTGGCGGCACCGCTCTCGATGGCGTGCGCCATGAGCGCCACAAGCTCGCGGCACAGCGCTGCCAGCGGCGTCGAGATCACCATGGTGAGGATGTTGTCGGCAAGCGCCGCGCGCGAGAAGGCGTTGATCTCGTTGCAGATGACCACCGGCATGTTTGCCGGCCTTGCCGCCCGCAGCGCCGCCACCGCGCCTTCCATGCCGCCGCCGGCGACATAGCAGCCGGCAAGGTCCGGCTGCCGGGCCAAAAGATCGAGCATCGCGTCATGCGTCACCTGGTTGGCTTCCAGATTGACCAGCGTCTCCATCACAGTGAAGTCCGGCGCATGTTCGCGAAAGTAGGAGCGGAAGCCGATCTCGCGCAATTCATGGCCATGGAAGCGGTGGCTGCCGACGAAAAGCGCGACCTTGCCGGGTTTCTTCGCCGCCTTGGCGATCATCCAGGCCGCGGTGCGGCCGACCTTGCGGTTGTCGAGCCCGACATAGCCCTCGCGGATGCCGGCGGCAAAGTCGGACAGCAGCGAGAAGACCGGCTGTCCCCTCGCCTTCAGCGCCTCCACCACCGCCGTCAGTGTCGGATGGTCCGGGCCGACGACGGCGATGGCTCTCGATTTCGCCGCCAGCCTGCGCATCTGGGCGGCTATCTCGTCGGGCGCCAGCGATGCTGCGAAGTCGATCGTCGCGGTACCGCGAAAGCGTTGCGATTGCGAAACCGCCGTTTCCAGTTCCCGCGCGAAATCGCTATAGAAGACATCGTTGCCCCGCAGCAGCAGGAAACCGAGACGGTATTCCGGCAATTCCTGGCGCATGCGCTGCTTGATCAGACCGGCGGCGTGATAGCCGATATCGGTCGCCGCCTCGTAGACACGGCGCGCCGTTTCCTCGCGCACCGGCAGGCGGTTGTTCAGCACCCTGTCGACGGTGGCGACGCTGAAGCCGGAAACGCGCGCGAGATCGGTGATTGTCGGCCGCCTTGCCATGAATGCTCCATCGCCAGTTCGACTCACGATAGCTCATCCTGATAGGAAATGATAGAATCTATCTTTGTGACGTTGAGACTATCATGGCTTGGTACTATGGTGAGGTCGAAGCCAGCCATGGGCGAGCCGCGGCACCGCCGAGGGCCATTCGCCAAGTGCTGAAGGAGGAACCCGCAATGACGGCAATCACGTCTCCGGCAGCGTCCGGACGCGACTACAGCCTGACCGGCCGCGATGCCAGGCTGGCGGTCGAGAACGGGCTTTCGGCGGCCGAGTGGTACCACACCGAGATCCCGCGCAAGCAGATGAAGGAGCTGATGCAGCGCTCCGACCAGCCGGCGATCCGCGACGCCGTCATCTGGCTCGGCGCGCTGATCCTAAGTGGCGCCGGCGGCGCCTGGTTCTGGGGCAGCTGGTGGTGCGTGCCGTTCTTCTTCGTCTATGGCACGCTCTACGGTTCCTCGACTGATTCCCGCTGGCACGAATGCGGCCACGGCACGGCCTTCCGCACGCAGTGGATGAACGATGCCGTCTACCAGATCGCCTGCTTCATGATCATGCGCAATCCGGTGACATGGCGCTGGAGCCATACGCGCCACCATACCGACACCATCATCGTCGGCCGCGACCCCGAGATCGCCGTCATGCGGCCGCCGGACCTTCTGCGCCTTGTCCTGAACTTCTTTGGCATCCTCGACGCCTGGCACGCGATGACCGACATGGTGCGCAACGCCGCCGGCGTCATCAGCGCCGCGGAAAAGACCTTCATTCCGGAACAGGAGCAGCCGAAGGCCGTCCGCGCCGCCCGCATCTGGCTCGCCATCTACATCGCGACCATCGCGCTGGCGCTCTATCTGCATTCATGGCTGCCGCTGATGCTCGTCGGCCTGCCCCGCCTTTATGGCGCCTGGCACCATGTGATGACCGGGCTGCTGCAGCATGGCGGCCTTGCCGAGAATGTCGTCGACCACCGCTTGAACAGCCGCACCGTCTACATGAACCCGATCAGCCGGTTCATCTACTGGAACATGAACTACCATGTGGAGCACCACATGTTCCCGATGGTGCCCTACCATGCGCTGCCGAAGCTACACGAGCTGATCAAGCACGACCTGCCGGCGCCGACGCCGTCGATCCTCGCTGGTTACCGCGAGATGATCCCCGCCTTCCTGCGCCAGCTGCGCAACGAGGATTATTTCATCAAGCGCGAGCTGCCGGCGACGGCAAAGCCCTATCGGGAAGAGCTGCACAACGACAATCCGGCAACGGCCGCGGCCGAGTGATCGGTCCTGACGCAAGCCGGCTATCAAATCTTTGCTGGAGGACGACATGAGCGACTGGGTCGAGGCCTGCACGGCCGGAGACATCGACGAAGAAGACGTGATGCGATTCGATCACGCCGGCCGCACCTACGCCATCTATCGCAGCCCGGACGACGAATATTTCGCGACCGACGGCCTGTGCTCGCATGAGAAGGTGCATCTGGCCGACGGGCTGGTGATGGACGACATCATCGAATGCCCTAAGCACAATGGCCGCTTCAACTACAAGACCGGCGATGCCCGCGGCGCGCCGGTCTGCATCAACCTCAAGACCTATCCGGCCAAGGTCGACGCCGGCAAAGTCCTCATTCAGGTCGGGTGACGGCGATGGCGGGAGGAATGGTCATCATCGGCGCCGGCGAGTGCGGCGGGCGCGCCGCACTTACCCTGCGCGATCTCGGTTATGAAGGGCCGGTGACTCTGGTCGGCGACGAACCGCATCTGCCTTATGAGCGGCCGCCGCTGTCGAAGGAGGCGATGACCAGCGCGGCGCCGCTGATCAAGGCGATCGCCAGCGACGAGCTTTTGGCCGAACGCTCGATCCGCTACATCCATTCCGTCCGCGCCGTGGCAATCGACCGCGCCGCGCATGTCGTGCGCCTGTCCGACGGCTCTTCCCTTGCCTATGACAAGCTGCTGCTCGCGACCGGGTCCGTGCCGCGCAAGCTGCCGATGCCGGGCCTTGGGCTGCGCTGCGTCTATCTCAGGACCTTCAACGACGCGCTCGCCATCCGCGCCCATCTCAGCGCGGGGAACCGTGTCGCCATCATCGGCGGCGGCTTCATCGGCCTCGAGCTTGCCGCTTCGGCGCGCAAGCTCGGCGCCACTGTCACTGTGCTGGAAGCGCAGCCGCGCATCCTGAGGCGCGGCGTGCCGGCCGAGATCGCCGAGATCATCCACAAGGCGCATGAAGCCGAAGGCGTGAAGGTGCTAACCGGACAAGGCATCACGGCGATCGCCGATGACGGCGCCGAGGTTCGCATCATGCTTGCCGATGAGCAGGAAGTCGTCGCCGATCTCGCCGTCATCGGCATCGGCGCCGTGCCGGTGACGGCGCTCGCCGCCGAAGCGGGGCTGGCGACCGACAACGGCATGGCGGTCGATGGAACGTTGCGCACCGATGATCCCCACATCTTTGCCGCCGGCGACTGCTGCTCGTTCCCGCTGGCCATCTATGGCGGCCGGCGCGTGCGCCTGGAAGCCTGGCGCAACGCGCAGGAGCAGGGCGCTCTCGCCGCGAAGAACATGCTGGGCGCCAATGAGGCCCATGCCGCCGTGCCGTGGTTCTGGTCTGATCAGTGCGGGCTGACGCTGCAGATCGCCGGGCTTTCCGACGAAGGCCGCTCGATCGTGCGGCGCGACCTCGACGACGGCGCCTTCATTCTCTTCCACCTTGCCGAAGACGGACGGCTGGTCGCCGCGAGCGGCATCGGCCCCGGCAATGCGGTGGCGCGCGACATCCGCCTGGCGGAGATGCTGATCGCCAAGCAGGCCTCGCCGTCGCCCGAGGCGCTTGGCTCGCAAGCGGTCAAGCTGAAGTCGCTGCTGGCGGCCTGAGCCGCGCTATCAGTCAAAGGTGAGGGGACAAAAGATGGCACGCAACAGACCAACCGTCGCCGATCTGCGGGCGCTGAAGGGCAAGCGGCAGCTTTCGAAGCTGCGCGTCTTCTCGCTGGAGGAGGCCGAGGCCGCGGAGCGCGCCGGCATCGACCTCATCTCGGTCCCCTATGATCTTATGTTCGACCCGCGTTTTCGCGACGCGGCGCCGACCTGCTTCGCCATTCCCGGCGACGAACGCATCAAGCTGGGCGCCACCACGAACGAGATCCTGCGCATGGCGGTGAAGCTGCGCGCCGCGAGCGCCGACGCCATGTACTGCTCGGCCAGCCTGCAGACTATCCGCCGGTTGCGCGACGAGCACATCCCGGTCTGCGGCCATGTCGGCCTGATCCCGGCGCATGCGACCTGGACGGGCGGCTTCAAGGCGGTCGGCAAGACAGCCGAAAGCGCCGCCTTCGTCTGGAAGCAGGTCAAGGATCTCGAAGCGGCCGGCGCCTTCGCCGCCGAGATCGAGGTGGTGCCGGCGAGCGTCGCCAGCGCGATATCACGCCGCACGCCGCTGATCATGATTTCCATGGGTGCGGGCGCCGGCTGCGACGCGCAATATCTGTTCTCGGAAGACGTGCTCGGCAGCAATCGCGGCCACTATCCGCGCCACGCCAAACGCTACCGCGACTTCGCGGCGGAGTTCGAGCGCCTCCAGGGCGAGCGCATCGCCGCGTTCCGCGAATACGCGGACGATATCCAGTCCGGCGCCTATCCGGGGCCGCGCCACATCGTGGAGGCGGACGCCGAGGAAATGCGAAAATTCGAGGCCTATCTCGCCTCGGAGGGTTACTGAGCGCCCTGACTCAAGCCGCCGTTAGAATAGCGACTTCAGCTCGTCCAGCTTGTCGTTGACCAGCCAGCCGTAATAGTTCTCCTCGGGCAGCTTTTCAGGCTCGCCGGCAGTGCGGCGCTTCTCGTTCTCCTCCTTCAGCGCATAGGCGCGCTGCTCGGGATTGCCGACATTGTAGAGCGTGGCGGTGAGGCCCGGATTGTGCGAGATGTCGAAGCCGGCGATGCTGCGATAGGCGTCGATCGACTTCCTGATCGTAGCGGCGACGTAAGGCAGGGTCAGATCCGGATCCATGATGGTCTTATAGACCGAGTTGGGATCCTCGACATCGAGCTTGGGCAAGCCGGAAACCTTGTGCACGAGGTCGCTCATCTGCAGCGCCGTCAGCGGGTTGAGCTGGCCGAGGCCGAAGGTCTGGCCGGCATAGTAAGGCTGGAAGAAAGTTGCGCCGAAGCGGTCGTTGGGGAAGCTTTCACCGCCGACGGTCTTGCCGCGGAAGGAATGGTTCCACACCTGCTCGCGGCATTCCCAAAGATCGTAGCTGTCGTCCATGCCGGCGCATTTCTTGAATTCCGGCCGCTGGACGAAATCGCCGACGTCCTCGCCGTCATAGGCAAAGGTGAGCTTGCTCGACAGATATGACATCGCCTTGACGTAATAGGTCTGCAGCCGGTCGTAGGCGTCGACATTGTAGGTGTGCTCGCCGACGATGGCGCCGACAATGTGCATCGGATCGATGCCATAGGCGGCGGCCGCCTTCTTGATCTTGCCGCGCAGCTCGGCGTCGTTCTGCAACAGCGCGTAGACCTTGCGGTACTTGGCCTGAAAGGTGGTGTTGGTGGCCTGGGTACGCCGGCTGGAAGCGCCGGGGATGTCGGGCTGCACGCTGTTGCGATTGCCCGGCGGCACCATGATCGCAGCGTTGGCCGTTGCCACCGCCGCCGCCAACGCCAGGCCGAGGAAGAGAAGTACGCGTTTCTTCATGCGCCGCCGCCGCCCTGGAGCAGGCCCAGCTGCCGCCGGCCCACTCCAACTATTTGTTTTTATGCAATTTCGGATGGAAAACCGCTGCGCACTTTTCCTGAAATTGCTTTCGGAATCGGCGGCAACCTAGGTAAAGCGGCGGGGAGAGTCGAGACGAGGCAAGCTTCCGCCGGAACGAAAGGTGGCCAGATGGTACTATCTGGCCACACATCGCCAAGCTTGTCAGTAGCGCAATTCCAGGAAAAGTGTGAGCGGTTTTCCGCCTGGAATTGCGTAAAAACAAAGAGTTAGAGCGGTTCGGCGTTTCCGTGAAACGGTGAATCGCTCTAGAGGATGAACCGCGACAGATCGGTGTTCCGCGACAGGTCGCCGACATGCTTCTGCACATAGTCGGCATCGATGGTGACCGCCGTGCCGTGGCGATCCGGCGCGTCGTAGGAAATCTCGTCCAGCACCCGCTCCATCACCGTCTGCAGGCGTCTGGCGCCGATGTTCTCGACATTGGCGTTGAGCTCGACGGCAATGCCGGCGAGCGAATCGATGGCGTCGTCGGTGAACGTCAACTCGACGCCTTCGGTCTTCATCAGCGCGATATACTGCTTGATGAGACTGGCTTCCGTCTCGGTGAGGATGCGGACGAAGTCCTCTTTCTCCAACGCACGCAATTCGACGCGGATCGGCAAGCGGCCCTGCAGCTCCGGCAAAAGGTCCGAGGGCTTGGAGACATGGAAGGCGCCCGAGGCGATGAACAGAATATGGTCCGTCTTGATCGGCCCGTATTTGGTCGCGACGGTGGTGCCTTCAACCAGCGGCAGCAGGTCGCGCTGGACGCCTTCGCGCGAGGGGCCGCCCGAAATGTCGCTTCGGGCCGCGATCTTGTCGATCTCGTCCAGGAACACGATGCCGTCGTTCTCGGCCGATTCCAGCGCCCGGCGCACCACCTCGTCCTGGTCGAGCAGCTTGTCGGACTCGTCGTTGATCAGAAGCGCGTAGGATTCCTTCACCGTCGTCTTGCGGGTCTTGGTCCTGCGGCCGCCCATCGCCTTCGACAGCATGTCGTTGATGTTGAGCACGCCGATATTGGCGCCGGGCATGCCGGGGATCTCGAAGCCCGGCATGCCGCCGGTGCCTGTGTCGGCCACCTCGATCTCGATCTCCTTGTCGTCGAGCTCGCCATCGCGCAGCCTCTTGCGGAAGCTGTCGCGCGTTGCCGGGCTTGCGGTCCTGCCGACCAGCGCTTCGAGCACCCGCTCTTCGGCGTTGATGTGGGCGCGCGCCTTGACGTCCTCGCGCATCTTCTCGCGCGTCAGGCCGATGGCGACCTCGACGAGATCGCGCACGATCTGCTCGACGTCGCGGCCGACATAGCCGACCTCGGTGAACTTGGTGGCCTCGACCTTGACGAAAGGCGCGCTGGCGAGCCGCGCCAGGCGGCGCGAGATTTCGGTCTTGCCGACGCCGGTCGGGCCGATCATCAGGATGTTCTTCGGCATCACCTCTTCGCGCATCTGGCCTTCCAGCTGCTGGCGGCGCCAGCGGTTGCGCAAGGCGATCGCCACGGCGCGCTTGGCGTCCTTCTGGCCGATGATGAAGCGGTCGAGTTCCGAAACGATTTCGCGAGGGGAGAAGGTGCTCATAATACTCAAATTCCACTTTGCCACTGCTTGATGGACTCGAACGGATGCAGCAGCATGATCACGTTGAGCGTCAGATTGTCCCGGATGATGTAGCCCGTGCCGAACTCGAAAACGAGCGCCAGGACCACGATCACCCATATAGGGAGCTTTCGCGCCATCACAAATCCCAGCACCATGAACAGCGTATCGGACACCGAGTTGATGATTGAGTCGCCGTAATAGTTGAGAGAGATAGTGCCGGCGCGATAGCGATCGATGATGAAGGGGCTGTTTTCCAGGACTTCCCATCCGCCCTCGATGAGGACGGCGAAAGCCAGCCTCAGTCCGACCGGCGAGCGCGGAAACAGCGCCCATGCCAGCGCATAGAACAGGAAGCCGTGGATGACGTGCGAGAAGGTGTACCAGTCGGCGATGTGCTGGGAATTCTCCGAACTGTTCACCACGCCGTGCCAGAGCTTGACGTAGCCGCAGGTGCAGATCGGCGGGTGGCCCATGCCGTAGAGGACGCCGGCCTGGAAGATGACCAAGGCGAGCACGAGCAGCAGCCCCATGCGCCAGCTGTCTTCATAGGCCGACAGCGTTTTGTCCTCTCCGGATGCGGTCATCTGGTCAGTCCCCCTCTTGCGTGTCGGCTTCGGCCGCGTCGACGGCCATCAGCACGACGTCGCCATATTCCGAATGCCTGCGGCCGATCGGCCTGAAGCCGGCCTTCTCGTAGGCGCGGATGGCGCGGCCATTGTCCGGATGCGGATCGATGACGACGCGCGGCGCGCCTTCCTCGAACAGTTCCTCGACGAACTGGCGGACAATCGCCGAGCCATGGCCGATGCCGACCAGTTCCGCCGGGCCGATCGACAGATCGATGCCCAGTGTGCCGAACGGCTGGTCGGCATAAGGATGGTCGTCCTCGAGATGCGGATCGTAGCTCTGCAGGTAGGCGATCGGCTTGCCGTCCAGCTCGACGATCAGCGGCTCCACCGAAACCGAATCGATATGTTCGCGGATTTCGGCGATCTCCTTTGCCGGATCGCCCCACCATTCGGCGAGATGCGGCTTGGCCAGCCAGCCGGCGATCATCGGCAGGTCCTTTTCGGTGACCGGACGAAAATCGTAGCTATCTTCTCGTTCGACCATGATCTTTTCCAAAAACCGGTTCCCACTTTTTGGGATCATGGCCCGCCGCTTCAGGCGGCATCGAGCGTTTCGACGACGAAGTTGCTGTTGGTGTAGACGCAGATGTCGGCCGCGATCTGCATCGCCCTGCGGGCGATCTCCTCGGCGTCCTTGTCGGTGTCCATCAGTGCGCGGGCCGCGGCCAGCGCGTAATTGCCGCCGGAGCCGATGGCCATGACGCCATGTTCGGGCTCGAGCACGTCGCCGGTGCCGGTCAGCGCCAGCGAGACCGACTTGTCGGCAACCAGCATCATCGCTTCCAGCCTGCGCAGATAACGGTCGGTGCGCCAGTCCTTGGCGAGCTCGACGCAGGCGCGCGTCAGCTGGTCCGGATATTGTTCGAGCTTGGCTTCGAGCCGTTCCAGCAGGGTGAAGGCATCGGCGGTGGCGCCGGCAAAACCGGCAATGACGCTGCCGCCCTTGCCGATGCGGCGCACCTTGCGGGCGTTGCCCTTCATGATGGTCTGGCCAAGGCTGACCTGGCCGTCGCCGGCGATCACAACCTTGTTGCCCTTGCGCACGCTGATGATGGTCGTGGCGTGCATGGTCAGTTCATTCGACATTTCCGGCTCCGATTCGCGCTATCCCTTCTAGAGGCGATTGGCGCGGTACGAGTGACTTTTGATTGCCATATGTATGCATGGGGCGAGTGATTGCAAACCGCCCTCGGCAAGGCCGATACCGTCTGGAATGGCAACTGGCAATCGCCGGATCATGCTGATAGAAGGCTCTCGTTTTCAAGCCCGTGTCACGGGACAAGGACCGCAAGGACTTAAAGTTATGCCGCCCCGTTCCGCAGAAATCAGCCGCAAGACCAAGGAAACCGAGATTTCGGTATCGGTCCATGTCGACGGCAAGGGCAAATCCGACATTTCGACGGGCGTCGGCTTCTTCGACCATATGCTCGACCAGCTGTCGCGCCATTCGCTGATCGACATGACTGTCAAGGCCAAGGGCGACCTGCACATCGACGACCACCACACGGTCGAGGACACCGGCATCGCGATCGGCCAGGCGCTGAGCAAGGCGCTGGGCGAGCGGCGCGGCATCATGCGCTATGCCTCGATCGACCTGGCCATGGACGAGACGCTGACCCGAGCGGCGATCGACGTGTCCGGCCGGCCGTTCCTAGTCTGGAACGTCGCTTTCTCGTCGCCGAAGATCGGCACGTTCGACACCGAGCTGGTGCGCGAGTTCTTCCAGGCGCTGGCACAGAATGCCGGCATCACGCTGCATGTGACCAATCATTACGGCGCCAACAACCATCATATCGCCGAAACTTGCTTCAAGGCGGTGGCCAGGGCGCTGCGCGCGGCGCTCGAGCCCGACCCGCGCCAGCCGGATGCGGTGCCGTCCACCAAGGGATCCCTGAAAGGATAGCCCTATGGCCAGCTATGTCGTGATGGAACCGCCATCGGGCAGTGGAGCGGCTGACACGACTTTCGTGCGCGACGGTTTCACCTGGCTCGGTTTCCTGTTCTCGCCGGTCTGGCTCGCCTGGCACCGGCTGTGGATGGAGGCCCTGCTCACCTTCGCCGTCATGGTGATCCTGTCGCTGCTCGGCGAAAGACTGAGGCTGGAAGGGGCCGGATCGGCCCTTTCGCTGCTGGTTTCGCTTTATGTCGGGCTCGAAGGCCAGGGCCTGCGCGTCTCGGCGCTGCGCCGCCGCGGCTGGCGCGAATGGGGCGTGGTCGAGGCCGGCAACCTCGGTGACGCCGAGATCCGTCACGCTCTGGAAACCGGTGAAGGCGGCGACGAGCCGGAGCCCATGCCGCGCATCGTTCCCGATACGAGCCTGGCGCGCCCCGCGCAGACGGGCATGGCGCTTGGACTGACCCACACCCCGGGAAGGCCCTGACATGCGGGTAGCGATCATCGACTACGGCTCGGGCAATCTGCGCTCGGCCACCAAAGCCTTCGAGCGGGCCGCGCAGGAGGCGGGCATCGCCGCCACAATCGACCTGACGGCTGACGCCGAACGGGTCCGCACGGCCGACCGCATCGTTTTGCCGGGCGTCGGCGCCTATGCCGACTGCGCCGCCGGCCTGCATACCGTCGCCGGCATGTGGGAAGCTGTGGAAGAGGCGGCCCTTCGCAAAGGGCGGCCGTTCCTCGGCATCTGCGTCGGCATGCAGTTGATGTCGGAACGCGGTCTCGAGAAGACGATCACCAGGGGCTTCGGCTGGATTTCCGGCGACGTCAAGGAAATCACGCCGCAGGATCCGGCGCTGAAGATCCCGCAGATCGGCTGGAACACGATCGAGCTTCAACGCAAGCATCCGCTGTTTTCAGGCATCGAGACCGGCCCGAAAGGGCTGCATGCCTATTTCGTCCATTCCTACCATCTGGATGCGAAGAACCCCGGCGAGGTGCTGGCGACCGCCGACTATGGCGGCCCGGTGACGGCGGCCGTTGCCCGCGACAATCTGGCCGGCACGCAGTTCCATCCCGAAAAGAGCCAGGCGCTCGGCCTGGCGCTGATCGCCAATTTCCTGAGGTGGAGACCGTAGCATGAGCAAGAAGGGCTATTGGATCGCCATGATCGACGTCCGCGACCCGGGCGCTTACAAGAACTACATCGAGGCCAACGCGAAAGCCTTCGCCAAATACGGCGCCAAGTTCCCGGTCCGGGCCGGACGTTACACAAATCCGGAGGGGCCGACGGGGAACCGCCATGTGGTCGTGGAGTTTTCGTCCTACGAAACGGCGCTCGCCTGCTATGAGTCGCCGGAGTACCGGGAAGCCTTGAAATTCCGGCTGGCGGCGTCGACCGGCCATTTCGTCATCGTCGAGGGCGCCTGACCGTGATCCTGTTTCCGGCAATAGACCTCAAGGACGGCAAATGCGTGCGCCTGAAGCACGGCGACATGGCGACCGCCACGATCTACAACGATGATCCGGCGGCCCAGGCCAGGGCTTTCGAGGACCAGGGCTTCGAGTGGCTGCACGTCGTCGACCTCAACGGCGCCTTCAAGGGCCAAAGCGTCAATTCCGCGGCCGTCGGCGCCATACTCAAGGCGACGAAAAACCCGGTGCAGCTCGGCGGCGGCATCCGCACGCTGGCGCAGATCGAGGACTGGCTGGATCGCGGCCTGGCGCGGGTCATCCTGGGCACCGTGGCCGTGCGCGAGCCCCAACTGGTGAAAGAGGCGTGCAAGGCCTTTCCCGGCAAGATAGCGGTCGGCATCGACGCCAAGGGCGGCAAGGTGGCCGTCGCGGGCTGGGCCGAAGCCTCGGAGCTCGGCGTCGTCGAGCTGGCACAGAAATTCGAAGGCGCGGGTGTCGCCGCCATCATCTACACGGACATCGACCGTGACGGCGTGCTCTCCGGCATCAACTGGGACGCCACCATCGACCTCGCCGAAGCGGTTTCGATCCCGGTGATCGCCTCCGGCGGATTGGCCTCGATCGCCGACATCGTGCGCATGACCATGCCCGATGCGAAGAGGCTCGAAGGCGCGATCTCGGGCCGGGCGCTCTATGACGGGCGCGTCGACCCGGCGGAGGCACTGGCGATCCTGCGTGGCGAACGGGCGGAGGCAGAATAGTGGACATCTCGATAATCCTGGCATCCTACGACAGCGGCCACTTTCACGGCGGCTGCGGCCAGGGTCCCGACGCGCTGATCGCAGGGGGGCTGGCCGAGGCGCTGAAGCTCGCCGGCCACGATGTCGCCGTGCACGACATCGGCAAGGTGAGCGAGGACGAGCAGGAGCGTGAGATCGCAACGGGATTTGCCGTCTGCAACGCCGTTTCGGGCGAGGTTCGCATCGCGCTGGACAAGGGGCGGTTCCCGATCGTTCTGGCCGGCAATTGCCTGACCAGCGCGGGCGCGGTGGCCGGCGAAGGCGCGGACGCCATCATCTGGGCCGACCAGCATGGCGACCTCAACACGCCCGAAACCTCGACCTCCGGCTTTCTCGACGGCATGGCGCTGGCGACGGTGCTTGGCCTGTGCTGGCGGCCGATGGCAGCGCAAATCCCCGGCTTCAAGGCGATCGATCCATCCCGCTGCGTCCTGGTCAACGCGCGCGACATCGACCCGGCGGAGAAGGAACTGTTGGAAAGGCTGCCCATCATCCGGACCGAGTGCCCGGACTGGGCGACCGCGGCGCAAAGGCTGAAAGCCGATGGCGCAAACCAAGTCCACATGCATATCGATCTCGACGTTCATAACCCCGAGAAGCTGCAGGCCAACCGCTACACCACGCCCGGCGGCCCGGCGCCGGAACAGGTGCGCACGGCGATGTGCGGCCTCGCCGGCCCGCTGACCATCATCGGGCTCACCATCTCGGCTTACGATCCGGCCTTCGACGCCAAGGGCGAGGTGCCGCCGCTGGTCGGCGAGCTGGTGGTCGACCTGCTGTCGACAATGGAGGGGGCGTGATGCTGAAGGCCCGTGTCATCCCATGCCTCGACGTCAAGAACGGCCGTGTCGTCAAAGGCGTCAATTTCGTCGACCTGGTCGATGCCGGCGATCCGGTCGAGGCCGCCAAGGCCTATGACGCGGCGGGCGCCGACGAGCTCTGCTTTCTCGACATTACCGCGTCGTCCGACAATCGCGAGACGATCTTCGACGTCGTCGCCCGCACGGCCGAGCAGTGTTTCATGCCGCTCACCGTCGGCGGCGGCGTGCGCCAGGTGGCCGACATCCGAAAGCTGCTGCTGGCCGGCGCAGACAAGGTGTCGATCAACACGGCGGCGGTGAAGAATCCGGACTTCGTCGCGGAAGCCGCCGACAAGTTCGGCAACCAGTGCATCGTGGTGGCTATCGACGCCAAGAAAGTGTCGGCGGCCGGCGAGGCCGACCGCTGGGAGATCTTCACCCATGGCGGGCGCGAGAAGACCGGCATCGACGCCGTCGAATTCGCCGGAAAGATGGTCGATCGCGGCGCCGGCGAAATCCTGCTGACCTCGATGGACCGCGACGGCACCAAGGCCGGCTACGACATCGCGCTCACCCGTGCCATCGCCGACGCGGTGCGCGTGCCGGTCATCGCTTCGGGCGGCGTCGGCACGCTCGACCATATGGTCGAAGGCATCCGCGACGGCCATGCCGGCGCCGTGCTTGCCGCCTCGATCTTCCATTTCGGCACCTACACCATCGCCGAGGCCAAGGCGCATATGGCGAGGGCCGGCCTGCCGATGCGGCTGGACTCGGCTATCCATAGGGCTTAAAGCATGATCCATTCGGAAAAGATCATGCTTAAACAAGCAGATAGATGACTGCCATGGCTCAATTTTCACTCGCCGAGCTGGAAACGATCATCGATCAGCGGGCCCATTCCGGCGATCCGGACTCATGGACGGCGAAGCTGTTCGCCAAGGGCATGGACAAGGCGGCGCAGAAGCTCGGCGAGGAGGCGATCGAAGCCGTGATCGCGGCCATTCGCGGCGACCGGCAGGCGCTCGTTTCGGAAAGCGCCGATCTTATATATCATTGGCTTGTCGTCCTCGGAATCGCCGGCATTCCACTGGACGACGTGCTGAAGGAGCTCGAGAGCCGCACCGGCCGCTCGGGCATCGCCGAAAAGACGTCCCGGCCCCGGGACTGATCGAAAGAGACGGATAGAGCACGATGCCGAAAACCGCTTCGCACTTTTCGGCATCGTGCTCTAGAGCTATTCCAGGAAAAGTGTGCAACGGTTTTCCGTCCGGAATTGCGTAAAAACAAAGAGATAGAGCGGTTCGGCGTTTCCGTGAAACGCTGAAACGCTTTAGGAGGGCAGGAGACTCGATGGACCAGCTTGTTCCTACCGAGAAATATTCCCCCTATCGCTTCTTCTCGGCCGAGCAATGGTCGCAATTTCGCGCCGACACGCCGCTCACGCTCACCGAGGACGAGATCGACCGGCTGCGTTCGCTCAACGATCCGGTCGACCTCGAAGAGGTCAAGCGCATCTATCTTTCGCTGTCGCGGCTGCTTTCCGCCCATGTCGAGGCGAGTCAGCTTCTGTTCCGGCAGCGACAGGCTTTTTTCAATGCACAGGACGTGGTCAAGACGCCCTTCATCATCGGCATCGCCGGCTCCGTCGCCGTCGGCAAATCGACCACGGCCCGCGTTTTGAAGGAATTGCTGGCGCGCTGGCCGTCGAGCCCGAAGGTCGACCTCATCACTACCGACGGCTTCCTTCTGCCCAACGAGATCCTGCGTCGCAACAATCTGATGGAGCGCAAGGGCTTTCCCGAAAGCTATGACGTCGGCGCGCTTCTGCGATTCCTCTCCGGCATCAAGTCGGCGCAAAGCAGCGTCAGCGCGCCGGTCTATTCGCATCTGACCTACGACGTCATCCCCGGCGAGTTCATCACCATCGACAGGCCGGACATATTGATCTTCGAAGGCATCAACGTCTTGCAGCCGGGCAAGCTGCCGAAGGACGGCAAGATCGTGCCGTTCCTGTCGGACTTCTTCGACTTCGCCATCTATATCGATGCGGACGAGAAGCTGATCCACCAGTGGTACATCCAGCGTTTCATGCGCCTGCGCGAGACCGCCTTCCGCAATCCGGACTCTTTCTTCCACCGCTATTCGCAGCTCTCGGAGGATGCCGCACGCGCGATCGCCGAGGGCCTATGGACCAACATCAACCTCAAGAACCTGCGCGAGAACATCCTGCCGACCCGGGCACGGGCCGACCTCATCCTGCGCAAGGGCGCCAACCACCTGGTCGAGGAAGTGGCGCTGCGGAAGCTCTGACCGTCATGCCGAGGCGTTGATCGGTTAGGGCAATTCCAGGAAGATTGCGCCGCCTTGGGCTCACGAAATCGCGAGAACCGCCTCGGGACGAGCGGCGATCTGCGTGCGCATCGCCAGCGACCGGCTATCCGCCGGGACCAGCTTGCGAGCCACGACATAGATCAGGAACGTCACGGCGGCGGCAACATAGCCGTCGATCGCATAGTGCCAAGCCAGATAGACAGAACTGGCCGCGACAAAGGCCACATAGAGGAAAGCCAGCGCCCCGAGGTAGCGATTGTACTCGCGCAGGAACAGCGCGTTAAGCGTTACCAGGCCGACATGGACGCTCGGAAACGCCGAAATGCCAGAACCAAAACCCGTCCGCCCGGCTTCGTTCAACGACCACAGGTAATTTTGATAGGAAACAGCGGAGTAGAACGATCCGAGTCCCTTGGTCAGGAAGGCCAGCTGTTCGCCAAACCGCGCGGTGTCTCCCGTGACGAGGCCGTAAAATGCCGGACCGGCCGATAGGAACAGCGCGGCCAGCACGCTTCCGACAATGATCCAGACAGCCATGAAGCAGACCACGTAGCGCGTCCGAATTGATGCCACCTTGGGCGATGTAGCGACAAAGAACAGGGCGCTGAAATTGAGCAGGAACCACAAGACGTTGTAGTTCCACTCCACCACCGCGCGCACCCAATCATTTTTGGCCACCGCATAGAGCCAGCGCCACGGATCAATCCCGAAATGCAGAAAGGCATCGATGTTGGCTTGCACGACATCGAACCGAAAACCGCCCTGCCAGACAGGCATGGCGTTCTTTACCGACGTGAACGTGCCCTGGAAGATCATCAGCGCCACGAGAAGGCATAGCCCGGACAGGAAATACGCCAACCGGCCGTTGGAAAACGTCGTCTTCACGACAAGAAGCCGCCGGGAGCTGAAACGGTGCAAAATGAGGATCGCGTCAAAAATGACGACGAATATGGGAAACGTCAAACAGTTGAGCTTTATCCAGTCTGCAAAATAGATCGAGTACGCGCTGCGGTCGTCCGCGCCGACGGCATGAAGAAAGACCAGCCCGGCCAACGTGTAGGCGGCTATTATAAGGTATAGGCCCGAATCCTTGCGGACGAGCTGCGCCGCCGCCTCGATGATCGCCCATGGGCGATTGAAAACTGATCGCCTTATGATCATTGCCCAAGCCCTGATACCGGAATGCATCAAGCGATTTCGCTCTGGCTGGGAATGGCTTTTCGACACCCCAGTCCTTGCTATCCATGCAATTCCAGGCTAGCCGCCGCGCGGCTGCCCTGACATCGCTTGGTTCTTATGGGAGAAATCTGTAGATTCGGTTAGCTCGCGGCGAAGGCGGCGCGGCCGCATCAATCGGCTGAACGCCCCCGTCACTGCCGTCAGCTCGCCCGCCGCAGCGTCCGAGAGCCTGTGGAGCAACATCAACGAAGAACCTGCGCGAGAACATCCAAGCGCGCCTGGTCGAAAAACGGCTGCTGAAGTTTTGATGCCGCTTCAGCTTCGAGGCCCAGTTTTTCTGCTTTTTTAACACGTTCTTGCGAGAAACCAGTGAGCAATGGGCGCGGCTTCATGGATCGTTTCACGCAACGGCCGGGAACATTACCTACACCGTACTTGATCGTGCTTTCGGCGGCGATCTTCGCCGCCGTCCTGTATGTCTACTCCGCCGTCTTTGCCCTTCTCGGACCAGGCATTCCTCCTGGCTTTGCCGACAAGGACTTCGCCAATTACTGGACGGCGGCCAATTTGATGTTCGAGGGCAAGACCATAGACCTGTTCGGCCCGCAACCGGTCTACTTCGCGCATCTCAGAGCCGCGTTCGGCGACGCATTCCCATGGCACAACTGGAGCTATCCGCCGCACTTCCTGCTTTTGATCTGGCCACTCGGCTTCTTCGGCTACAAAGCGGCGCTGCTCATCTTCATGGCGGTGACCGGCGCGTTGTTCGCGATAGCCTACCGCGCCTTCATCGGCGAGCGCAGCCTCATTGCCTGGGTGGCGGTCGGGCCGTTCATCGCCCACAATTTCTGGATTGCTCAGAACGGCTACCTCAGCACGGCATTGGCGCTCGGCGCGCTTGCCCTTCGGGATCGGCGGCCGGTGGTTGCCGGCATCCTACTTGGACTGCTGACAATCAAGCCGCAGTTGGGCCTGCTGTTTCCGTTCCTGCTGCTGGCCGAACGGCGCTGGACTGTCATTGCCAGCGCTGTGGTGAGCACGATTTCGCTGGTGGGTCTTTCGGCCGCGATCTTCGGCGTCGACGCCTGGCGCGGCTACTTCACTGAAGTGTTGCCTTACCAGACTTTCGTCATGCGGAACCTTGAAGGTACCTTCTTGACGATGATGCCTTCGGTCTATGCCGCGCTGCGCAACTGGACCGTCGGGCCTGGCCCTGCGCTGGCCTTGCACGTCGTAGTGGCGGCGCCAATTGCCGTGATCCTGATCGCGGCGCTTTTCCGCACCGCCAGCGCGCACGATCGTGACATCCTTGTGCTGACCGGGACCTTCATCATCACGCCTTATGCACTGACCTATGATCTCGGCCTTTTCGCCGCCGCGCTCGGACTGATGGCGACACGAAACCAATCGACGTGGCCGGAGCACAAGGCCCGGATCACCTTGCTCGCCCTGGCCATGCTGCTTCCCGTCGGCATGATGCTTGTCGGCGCGTTCAGAGTTCCGCTGGCGCCGCCCATCGTGCTGGCGGTGTTCCTGGTTGCCCTGCGCGATACTGGGCTGTCATTCGCCATCTCGCGACGGCTGGGTGGCGGCGACAAGCTGGTTACGGCACCGTCACCCGCCGCAGCGTCAGATTGATACGGCCGCCATTTTTCAACAGCGCTGAGGTCGCCGGATAGATGCGGTCGACGCCGTGGAAGCAGAGCCGTCCCTCGCCGCCGAGCACGACGACATCGCCGCTCTTCAGCCTGAACGACTTCGTGCCGCTGTCGCGCGTGGTCTGGCCGACCCGGAACAGGCAGTCGTCGCCGAGCGACACCGAGACGACGGGCGCCGCGAAATCCTGCTCGTCGCGGTCCTGGTGCAGGCCCATCCTGGCGTCCGCCGAATAGAAGTTGACGAGGCAGGCTTCCGGCGGATGCGGATAGGCCGACACCTCGCGCCACAATTCAAGCAAGGCTTCGGGGATCGGCGGCCACGGCTCCCCCGTCACCGGATGCGTCGGCTGGTAGCGGTAGCCGCGGTCGCGGTCCGTCACCCAGCCGAGCGTGCCGCAATTGGTCATGCGCACGCTCATCTCCTTGCCGGTGCGCGGCATGGCCGGCACGTAAAGCGGCGCCGCCTGCACGACGCGCCTGATCCCCTCGACCAGCGTTTCCTGCGCCGCGCGTGGCAGGTAGCCCGGCATATGGCGAACGCCCTTTGGCAGAACGAGCATTGGGATTCGGTCCGATCAAATTTCACCCGAGCATGCCACCGATGGAACGGCTCCGCGACCCGAAAGCGGACGCCGATCGGGTCGCGGGTTTCGGGCCTCAGTCGTTCTCCACTCGGCCGCGCAGCTTCTTTACCGTCGAGCGCCCGGCCTTGGTCTTGAGGCGCCGCTCGACGGCGCCCTTCGAGGGCTTCGTCTTCTTGCGCGGCGGCGGCGGCGGTTCGGCCGCCTTGGCGACCAGGGCCGTCAGCCTTGCCCGCGCATCGGCCCGGTTCTGTTCCTGGGTGCGGAAGCGTCCGGCCTCGATGACTATGACCCCATCCTTGGTGGCGCGCTGGCCGGCAAGCTTGATGGCTCGTTCCCGCACACGCTCGGACAACCCGGAAGCGTTTGCCGCGTCGAAGCGCAGTTGCACGGCGGTCGCTACCTTGTTGACGTTCTGGCCGCCCGGACCGGAAGAGCGGATGAAATCTTCATGCAGGTCACCCGGATGGATGACCGCGTCATTGGCGATGATGATCCTGTCGTCGGCACTCATGCGCGCAGTCATGGCGCGGCGGCGGCAAAAAGAAAAGGGCCGGCTTGCGGCCGGGCCCTGCAGACTGCTGACAAACCCCTGGCTTTTGCCGGGGGTTTTTGATTCACTGGGTCATGTTGAAGCGACCCGCCCCCGAA
>NZ_JARTVO010000038.1:0-23977 GCF_029625675.1 Mesorhizobium sp. WSM4884 | reverse complement strand
GATGGATGCTGAAGCGTGGTAACTCCAGTCTCCTCGGTCCGGTCCGAATGGACAACCTCTCGAAAGCTCACACCTAGTGCCGGCAGTGGCACCGCTGTTGTCCGTCGACAGGTCCCGCGCTTGCTCGGTGCGACCAACAACCTTAAGCGCTAGGGCGTAACCTGACCCTGCAAGATCTCCTCACCGACTATAAGGTGCGCCTCACGATCTGAGACGATGGGACAGGATGGCTAAGGAGGTGCGCCGTCTTGCATGCCCCGCCAGCGAGGCGAACCCTCTCGGCTACGCGCGCCACCAGCGACGCTCCATATCGTCAGGCCTGCGTCTCATGCTCAGATGAGCCGGTATTTGGCTCTCTCATCAGCAAACCGAGAGAGCCCATGCCAAGACGGAAGCAAGCAAGACGAACGAGCGTCAGAGATATCCTGCGCCTGACCCATAAACAGGGCAGTCCGGTGGGCCAAGGTGGCAGAGCAACTGAGGTTCGGCAAGACTTCGGCTTCCACCTATCTGCGGGCGCTGGAGACGGGCTGTCGTGCAGGCCCTGCATGCGGCTTTGAGGACGATGCGATGTTGAAACACCGTCTGTTGCGCCGAATCGGCCGTCGGCCAAACGTTGGGTCGTCATCAGGTTCTCGACAGCTTCCCGGTGTCAAATCCAAACCGTGGTCGGCGATCCCCACCAGGGTGGGAAGGCAGCGCTGATATAGCCGAACGTCGATCAAGTCACGATCAACGATTGCCTCATGTCACATGCCCTGCGGGACTGAAAAACGGAGAAGAACATGTGCGATGCAAAACTGAAGACCGTGCTTTCGCTTTTTTCGCCGGTGGCCAGCAAATTAGATGCTCTCTCGTCCAACGGACCAGCGACGGATGCAAACTGCGTTAAGCTAAATACGAACGAGAACCCGTTTCCGTTGCCGAAGAGCGTAATGCAAAGTGCAATTGCTGCGATCGAACACCAGTATCTTTATCCGGAAGACGACAATCTCAGCTTAAGGGCAGCTGCCTCCGATGCTTACGGATTTTCCAAAGATCAGGTGATTGCCGGCAACGGTTCGTCGGAGCTGCTCGGACTCATCTACAGAGCTTTCCTCGCCCCAGGAGATAGAGTGGCAATGCTGTCGCCCGGATTTTCGTTCAACCGTAAACTTGCCATGTTGCAGGGTGCCGAGTTTCTCGAAATCGCATCGAGCGAAGCTCATCCCCTGCCGATAGAAAAACTGCTGTCCGGCCCCGCAAAAGACGCGAAGTTCATTCTGTTGGCTAATCCGAACAATCCGACCGGAACATTCGTGCCGGTGGCCGAAATCGAACGCCTTGTGGAGCAAGCAGATCGCTTGGTCGTCTTGGATGAGGCCTACGTTGACTTCGCACCCGACAATGCCCTGCGCCTCGTCAATAGACATCCGAATCTTTTGATCTTGAGGACTTTTTCAAAGAGCTATGCTGCCGCTGGCGTGCGAGTCGGCTTCGGTTTCGGTCACCCAGAAATCATTGGCAGGCTGCGCAACATCCAGAATGTCTTCAACATGAACGTGATCGGGCAGGCGGTCGGGAAAAGCATTCTTGCGCATCGCCACGCCTACGAAGAGAACCACAGGCACATCAAGCATGAACGACAGCGAGTGACCCTGGCGCTGTTGCAACTTGGCTTTTCCGTAACACCCTCCCACGCAAACTTTTTGCTGGCCCGTGTGCCGGCGGGACAGGAGGGCTCATGCTGGCAAGCCGCGTTGAAAGAGCAGGCGATCCTCATCGCCAGCTTTCCTGACGTAGATTTGAAGAACTGTATTCGCGTCAGCATTGGCACCACAGAGCAGATGGACAAATTCCTTGCTGCCGCCGAACGCGTCTGTATGAACTTTAAGAAGGATCGCGGTGCTCACAAGCATGAAGTCGATTCACATTAAGCATCAAGTAATGATATGTCGTGAGCTATGATGATTAGCGAATAAATATAGGTAATTTGGAGAACAATTAATTGAAGAAAATTTCCGCTTCGGGCCTGACCTTCGGCATCTTCGATCATCTGGACGAAAACGGCGATGACATCGCACAACAATATGCAGATCGGCTGAGCCTAGCAGAAGCGTGCGATGGCTATGGCTTTTATGCGTATCATCTCGCCGAGCACCACTGTACGCCGCATGGCAGAGGTCCATCACCGAATTTGTTCTTAGCGAGCGTCGCCCAGCGAACCCGCAGTCTTCGTGTTGGTCCCATGGTAATGCTACTTGCGCTCTATCATCCGCTGCGTGCCTTCGAGGAGATCTGCATGCTTGATCAGTTGAGCGGCGGCAGGCTTGAACTCGGCATAGGGCGCGGCTCTGCTCCCACTGAATTGGGATACTTCGGGGTTGCTGTAGAAGCAGCACCAGAACAGTATGCGGAGGCCAGTGAGATTCTCATCAATGCGATGAAAGGCGGGACGCTTTCTTATCAGGGCCGCCACTTTGAGTTGAAAGATGTTCCGCTGACGTTGAGACCTCACCAATATCCCCGTCCGCCGACATGGATCGCCACCAATCGACCCGAGCCGGCTAGCTGGGCCGCTGCGAATGGGGCAAACATCGCCTGCGTCGGACCTTCCACTTCTGTTCGCAGCGTTACCGACGCGTTCCGCGCCGCCCGAATTCACGATGCTGACATTGGCCAGCAAGCGCCATTTCTTGGATTGCTCCGAATGGTGGTGATAGGGCGTTCTGAAACAGATGCGTATTTGCTCGCAGCACCTGCCTATGAACGATGGCTCAATAGCTTCAAATTTCTATACGAACTAAATGCCATTTCCACTCCACCAAACTTGCCTTTGAACTTCGATGCAGCAATTGAAAGTGAATTGTGCGTCGTGGGAACGGCAGATTCTGTCCGAAAAGCTCTCCTTGATCAGCTGGAAGAGGCAGGTGCTAATTATCTTCTGTGTCAACTGGCATTTGGGGATTTGCCGCTGGATGCCTCACTATACACCGCATCGGCCATTGGATCCGAAATCATGGCTCGAGTTGCCGCATCGTGAATCCGTCGTGTGATTGGAGGAGCAGCGGCAGCGCTGCTCCTCATTGCGAAACGGTTGTGGGGGCCGGACTCCTGTGTCAGGTGTAAACCATTGGAGCACGTCCTATCTGATCCAGGTCATATCCTGCGGCTTTGAAGTAGTTGGCACATTCGGCTGGGGTGAAGAGGTCGACGACCGCGCCGAGGCGTCCTGACCTTGCCCCTCTGATCTAATCCGGTTTGAAGTTCGTTCTGGCCCATCCAGAGGACCAGGACATGAAACGCAGCCGCTTCTCTGAAGAGCAGATCATCGGAATTTTGAAGAAACACGAGGCCGGGGTATCGGTTGGCGATCTGTGCCGCAAGCACGGGGTCAGCGACGCCTCGATCTACAATTGGAAGGCCCGCTTCGGCGGGATGGATGTCACCGAGGCTCGGCGACCTGAAGGCGCTGGAGGACGAGAACACGCGCCTGAAGCGGCTTTTGGCCGACGCCATGCTCGACAATGCCGCGTTGAAGGACCTTGTGGGAAAGAAATGGTGACGCCCGCCGCCAAGCGGAAAGCTGTCGCTCGCCTGAAGGAAGGCTTCGGGATGAGCGAACGGCGGGCGTGTAAAGCCATCGGCTGTTGCCGCATGACGGTTCGCTACCAGACCAGCAGGCCGGACGACCGCGAGGTTCGCGAGCGGATGAAGGCCGATCGCGCAGGAGCGTCGCCGGTTCGGCTACCGGCGTCTTCTCGTGATGCTGAGGCGGGAGGGCCTGGTCGTGAACCACAAGAAGCTGTTCCGGCTCTATCGGGAGGAGAAGCTCGCCGTCGCCGCCGTGGCGGCCGCAAGCGGGCGATCGGGACCAGGGCGCCGATGCTGGTGCCGCTGAGGCCCGACGAGCGCTGGTCGCTCGACTTCGTATCGGACCAGCTCACCGACGGGCGCCGCTTCCGCATCCTGGCCGTCGTCGACGACTGCACGAGAGAGTGCCTCGCACTCATCGTTGATACGTCTCTCTCGGGCATGCGGGTTGCCCGCGAATTGGACGGCTCATCACCGAGCGGGGCCGGCCCAGGATGATCGTCAGCGACAATGGCAGCGAGTTCACCTCGAACGCCATCCTCTCCTGGGCGGATCAGAACCGCGTCGAATGGCATTACATTGCGCCCGGCAAGCCGATGCAGAATGGCTTCATCGAGAGCTTCAACGGCCGACTGCGCGATGAACTGCTCAACGAGACGCTGTTCACCTCGCTGGCTCAGGCGCGCGTAGCCATCGCCCTGTGGCACGCCGACTACAACACCGCGCGGCCGCACTCCCCCCTGGCAGACCCCGGCCAAGTTCGCCAGCACCTTCAATCCGCGACGGTCGCTCGCGCTGCGCTATGCCAAAGGCTCCGCGCCAGCGCCCGTCGCTTCACCCGCCCAGCAGGGCACAACCCACGCCGGAAACGAACTCAAAACTGCTGGGGCAACGTCAGTCCCATAGAGCCTTGATGGTTATCTCGGCCTTTGCTCGCAGCAGCGCCTTAGGTTGGGCGAAGGCGTTCTCAATCGGATTGAAGTCGGGACTGTAGGGCGGCAGTTAGAGCAGGCTCGCCTGCGGCCTCAATCGCGCCGCGCAGGGTTCTCCAGGCGGATGTCGCCAATGTCAAATTTGCTGGCATCCATGTCGCCCTCGCCAACCGCACAAGCGAAGGCCAGAAAGCCAACATGTGTTCTGCGGCTTAATTAAGAGTCAGCCGATGTCGGCCGAACATCACCTTGTCTCGAAGTCGACGATCGGACAGCAGGTTGCGAAAGTTGGCGCGATGCGAAACAAACTGCTGAAGCGCTCAACTTTTATTGATCACGCGTGTTGGACGCGACGCACTCCCGTTCCAATCGGGCTGAGCGCAAATTCTCCCGGTTCACAAAACTGAGTCGCTGGAGTAGTGGGGGCGCAGAGAAATCTCCGGTCGCAGCCTTACCCGGTCAAAACAAGGATACCAATGATGAAGACTCTCGCCGTCTGCTCTGGCGGATTGGACTCCGTTTCCCTTGCTCACATGGTGGCAGCGGAGCACGAACTCACCGGCCTTCTATCTTTCGACTATGGCCAACGGCACAGGAAGGAATTGGGCTTCGCCGCTCTTTGCGCGCAGCGACTGAAGGTCCCGCACCAGATCATCGACATCGGCGAAATTGGCCGTGGCCTTTCCGGCTCAGCGCTGACTAGCAGTATCGACGTGCCGGACGGCCACTACGCCGAAGACACGATGAAGATTACGGTGGTGCCGAACCGCAATGCCATCATGTTGGCAATCGCCTTCGGTCTCGCCGCCGCCCACAGCGCCGAAGCGGTGGCGGCGGCCGTGCATGGTGGGGACCATTTCATCTATCCCGATTGCCGTCCGGCCTTCATTGAAGCTTTCCAGACAATGCAAGACCGCGCGCTCGACGGCTATGCGCAGATACGCCTCTATGCACCGTATGTGAATCTCGGAAAAGCTGACATTGTTGCGGATGGCGCAAGATACGGCACCCCGTTTGCTGAGACCTGGTCCTGTTACAAGGGCGGCGTGCGTCACTGCGGACGATGCGGGACCTGCGTCGAGCGGCGCGAAGCGTTCCATCTCGCCGGGCACGCTGATCCCACCGACTACGAGGACGCCGATTTCTGGCTTGAGGCGCTGCGCAGGAGGCGCGCGTAATGTTCCACATCAGCAAGGAATTCCACTTCTCGGCCTCGCATCAGCTCACCTCCTTGCCTCCCAACCATCAATGCGCGCGCCTGCACGGGCATAACTATGTCGTCGTAGTGGAGCTGTCGGCCAAGGAACTGGACGCCCACGGCTTCGTGCGCGACTATCACGATCTGGCGCCGCTCAAACGCTACATTGACGAGAGCTTCGACCATCGGCACCTCAACGACGTGCTGGGACATGAGAAGGTCACGGCGGAATGCCTGGCCAGACATTTCTATGAATGGTGCAAGGCACGTCTGCCGCAGACCGCGGCCGTGCGCGTTAGCGAAACACCGAAAACTTGGGCGGAATACCGTCCGTGACCGACATGCATCCCGCAATCCGTGTGAGCGAGATATTCGGGCCGACTATCCAGGGCGAGGGCGTGCTCATCGGCTTGCCGACGGTGTTCATCAGAACCGGCGGATGTGATTATCGCTGTTCATGGTGCGACAGCCTTCACGCGGTGGACAATCAGTATCGCCATGAATGGCTACCGATGCCGATCGATGCCGTGTGGCAAACCGTCCATGCGCTTTCCGGCGGCAGGCCGGTTATGGTCTCCTTGTCAGGCGGCAACCCGGCCATTCAGCCGTTCGGTCCCCTCATAGAACGAGGCCATCGCGAGGGCTATCGTTTTGCACTGGAAACGCAGGGTTCCGTGGTGAGGGAGTGGTTTGCGGATCTTGACGTGCTGACCCTTAGCCCAAAGCCGCCGTCCAGCGAGATGACGACCCGTTGGGCTGCGTTTGATGCATGCCTCGAAGCGGCGCAAGAGAAGCCGCAAATCGTGCTCAAGCTCGTCGTTTTCGACGAGAGTGACTATGCCTACGCCAAAGAAGTCGCGGCGAGATATCCGCACCTTCCGATCTATCTGCAACCCGGCAATCACACGCCGCCGCTCCCTGGCAGTGAAGACGCCTCTGTCGACTTGGACGGAATAATGATGCGAATGGAATGGCTTGTCGAAAGGGTGACTAGCGACAGGTGGTTCGAAGCCCGCGTGTTGCCGCAGCTGCACGTTCTGCTTTGGGGTAACAAGAGGGCGGTCTAGTCTGTGGCTTGCGTCGCACCGGAAGGCCGGGCTCCAACGGCTTGGCAGGCTCTCTTCGCGTGCCGAGTACAGCCGAGCTTTGTTCGCGTCAGCGGTCTCGCGATTGTGCGGCTGGAAACCGCCCGGACACCCCGCTGCCGGCGTGTGTCACCTTGACTCCGATGAGCTGTCGTCACGCAAAGTTGAAATCCGCAAGAACTGGCCTTCTCGCCCCACCTGCTCCGTCGCAAGCACGTCATCCCCTCATCCTTGTCCAGCTCTTATCGATGTATCTCATTGTCCGGCCTGACGCACGACTGTCAGCATGGGAATGCATCCATTGCGCAAATGCCTTCCATAAAGAAGATCGATTTCCTCATTGGCCCAACGTGAAATATAGCAACGTTTTCGTGGCGTGGGTCGGCTGCGTCGGGAGTAGCGATGAAAACGTATTGGGGTCGCCTGCGTCTCCTTGGGCAGCGAGTGTAAAGTATAGCGATGCGGCCTCCGGCGCGAACGGCAGCCGCGCAGTGATCACCTTCGCCTGTGCCTTTGCGGCGGGGGTCAAGCGCTGGTCTGCTAAAATTTTTTATCGTTTAGCTGGTTGAAACTGCCCCCGTTGCGGGCTGCAGAAGCCGGCCAGCCGAGAAACGGCAGCCGCACTTATGAAAGCACGCCAAGGCGTGCGGGCATCTATCAGTTGCAAAGGACAATACTGGCCGCGCCGATTGGCCATCACGCGTCCATTAGGGCAGCCACCAACATCAGTTCGCAAGAGGAGCAAAAGTAATATGTATCGTCGTCACCTGATCAAAGGGTTGGTTGCGCTCGGCGCATGCCGGATTTGCGTTCAAGCCGCCCAAGCGACCAGTGCCCATTGGGGGTACACCGGTCCGGTCGGACCGGAGCACTGGGCTGATCTGGATAAGGAAAATTTCGTATGCTCTGCCGGCACGCAGCAATCGCCGATCAATATCAACAGCGCGGTCAAGGCGGATATCCCGCATATCGCCATCGGCTGGCACAAGGGCGGCGGCAATATGGTGAACAACGGCCACACCATTCAAATCAATATGCCACAAGGCAGCACGCTGACCCGCGGCGATCGTGTCTACGAACTGGTACAGTTCCATTTCCATGCGCCAAGCGAACATCACGTGGCGGGCAAGAGCTTCCCGATGGAGGTGCATTTCGTTCACAAGGACACGCAAAGTGGTACTCTGGGCGTGCTGGGCGTCTTTTTAACGCCCGGCGCGACAAATGCCAGCTTTGCTGCCCTTGCTGCGGCCTTTCCCGAACTGCCGAATGGGGAGGTGACGATCGACGAGGTGAATCCCAACTGGCTTCTGCCAGCCTCGCTTGGCTATTGGACTTATGAGGGCTCACTGACGACGCCGCCGTGCACCGAAAACGTCGAGTGGATGGTGGCGATGGAACCGGTTGACGTTGATCCGGCAGACATCCAGCGATTTGCCTCACTCTACCCGTCGAACGCGCGCCCTATTCATTCACCCAATCGACGCTTCATCCTGCGCCAGAGTTGAGCGCCGCCCCAGCGGTTCCGCACGGTCCAACATTCTTGGCACAAGTTGGCGCGAAGCCTCCTCTTCCGGTCTGGCGGTCTGACGGCGCTCCCCAAGCTGGCTAGTCTAAATGATAGGGATTCGGTGCCGACACCACTCGTCCCAAATACGTCGCGGCGAGGTTTGTCTGCAACCCGGCAATCACACGCCGCCCCGCCGTGGTAATGAAGACGTCTCTGTCGAGTCCGACGGAATATGATGCGCATGGAACCGCTGGTAGAAAAGGTGACCAGCGACAGGTGGTTCGAAGCCCGCGTCTTGCCGCAGCTGCACGTTCTACTCTGGGGTAACAAGAGGGTAGTGTATACCTTCTCCTAGCTTCGCCGCCAACTACTCGGTTTTCCGAATTGCTCTCTATATTCTTGAAGACGATGCGTTCGTTAAAGACATGTGCTGCGCACCTGGTGTAAAAGCTGCTCTCATCATGCAGAGGTCAAGCCAGTCGGGCTCATCCGAGGCTATGGCCGTGAGCACTGTTCAGTTCGGCAGAGAGGGCGCTTTTGTACACACTTTGCGATCGTGGCGGCCCCGTGGGCAGATCTGCAAGCTGCCGCGACACTAACCTCTCGAAGCCCGCCCGCCCGCCTTTCGTGCAGCTTCCTCTGAACAAAACCACCGCTCGCCCTTCAATAGGTTGATGCGTGTCTCCCAGTAAGATTCCTGTCCAAGAACGTGATAATCTTCTTGCCAGTGTTGTAGCTGATGTTGCCCTTGATGCCGCAGCCTACCGCGGCGGGACCAAACTCAATGGCAAGCAGGCCGGCTAGGATCGTGCAGCCAGTCGCGAGCCTCGCCCACAACGGGGTCTCACGCGCATGAGGGCGCCGACCATGGGTTCGGCGGTTCATACGCGTATAACACGTATCTTTCTGAAAAAATCAATGCTCTCGGCTAAGCTACTGAATTATTTGGCTTCCATATAGCGCGTCGGCGGAACCAACTTGTAGACGGGCTATGAAAGGTTAAGCGCGGATGTCTATCGGCCGCCGGCGTTCCCGCTCTGTAAGCCTGCCTGAACTACCCGCGCCGCGGTCAAGCCCCAGGCTCCTGCTCATCCAGCGACCGCCCGATCAATGGCAGGCTGGAAAGACAAGAGCCGATGTCTTCCGATGGTCTCGCCATCAGCTTTGGGCTAACTTCCCCATTCTCCCGCTTCGAGCTCGACACACGGCGGTTTGGATGGCGCACGACAATCTGTGTCGGCTTTGTCGTGTCCGTGACAGACGCCTGAAAGGCCCGTTCGCGCGTTTTGCCGCCGTCTAAGCGGCTGGAATTTAATGACAAAGTTTCTTCTGGGATCGGCCGATCACGCTGGTACGCTTTTTGCGATGCTTGGTGTGAGGCGGCACGAGCTGCCTATCGGCACTTGTGTCGCGGGCAGTCGCGATAATTAGAACGAAGGAAGGAAAGCTATTATGTCAGGTCTGCGTCAGATCGCCTTTTACGGAAAAGGCGGCATCGGCAAGTCCACCACGTCCCAAAATACGCTCGCTGCCCTTGTCGACCTCGGGCAGAGAATCCTCATCGTAGGATGCGACCCCAAAGCCGATTCCACACGCTTGATCCTGAATTCGAAAGCTCAGGATACCGTCCTGGATCTCGCCGCACAGGAAGGCTCGGTGGAAGACCTCGAACTCCAGGACGTGCTCAAGGTGGGCTACAGAGGCATCAAGTGCGTGGAGTCCGGCGGCCCCGAGCCGGGTGTCGGTTGCGCCGGCCGCGGCGTCATCACCTCGATCAATTTCCTCGAGGAGAATGGCGCTTATGACGATGTCGATTATGTCTCCTATGACGTCCTCGGCGACGTGGTATGCGGCGGCTTCGCCATGCCGATCCGCGAAGGCAAGGCCCAGGAGATCTATATCGTCATGTCCGGCGAGATGATGGCGCTCTATGCCGCCAACAACATCGCCAAGGGCATCCTCAAATATGCCCATTCGGGCGGTGTGCGGCTGGGCGGGCTGATCTGCAATGAACGTCAAACCGACCGCGAACTCGATCTGGCCGAAGCACTGGCTGGCCGATTGAATTCCAAGCTCATCCACTTCGTGCCCCGCGACAACATCGTCCAACATGCCGAACTCAGGAAGATGTCGGTGATCCAGTACGCGCCGGACTCAAAGCAGGCAGGGGAATACCGCGCTCTGGCCGAGAAGATCCACGCCAATTCGGGCCAGGGTACGATCCCGACGCCGATCACCATGGAGGAGCTGGAGGAGATGCTGCTCGACTTCGGCATCATGAAGACCGACGAGCAGATGCTTGCCGAGCTTCACTCCAAGGAAGCGGCGAAGGCGGCGGCCCAGTAGTGACATTAGCGCTGCCATGAATCGGCGCGCCTTGCAGAGAACGGCGCCTATTCTTTGAGGCGTCACCCAACCTTGAAAGGGGGACTCATGAGCCGGGAATACGAGAATGACGGTGCTCTTCATGCGAAGCTTATCGAAGAGGTGCTGTCGCATTATCCCGACAAGGCGGCGAAGCGCCGCAAGAAGCACCTCAACGTCGCAAAGAGCGGCAACGAGGCTGGCGGGGAAAGCGAGGTCCTTTCCGAATGCGACGTCAAATCGAACATCAAGTCCATTCCCGGGGTGATGACGATTCGCGGCTGTGCATATGCTGGTTCGAAAGGCGTGGTGTGGGGGCCAGTCAAGGATATGGTCCATATCTCGCACGGCCCGGTCGGCTGCGGCCAATATTCTTGGTCGCAGCGCCGCAACTACTACGTCGGTACAACGGGCGTCGACACGTTCGGGACAATGCAGTTCACCTCCGATTTCCAGGAGAAGGACATCGTCTTCGGCGGCGACAAGAAGCTGGAACAGATCATTGACGAGATTGAAGTCTTGTTTCCGCTCAACAACGGCATCACCGTGCAGTCCGAATGCCCTATCGGCCTGATTGGCGATGACACCGAGGCCGTTTCTCGCAAAAAGACCAAGGAGTATGACAAGACGATCGTGCCGGTACGCTGCGAGGGCTTCCGCGGCGTCTCGCAGTCGCTTGGCCACCACATCGCCAATGATGCAATCCGGGATTGGGTCTTCGACAAAAAGGATGTCAAGTTCGAGGCCGGCCCCTACGACGTCAACGTCATCGGCGACTACAATATCGGCGGCGATGCCTGGGCCTCGCGCATACTGCTTGAGGAGATAGGGCTGCGCGTGGTTGGCAACTGGTCGGGTGACGCCACACTCGCAGAGATCGAGCGCGCCCCGAAGGCTAAGCTCAATCTTATCCACTGCTACCGGTCGATGAATTACATCTGTCGGCATATGGAGGAAAAGTATGGCGTCGCCTGGATGGAGTACAATTTCTTCGGTCCCTCCCAGATCGAAGCCTCTCTGCGCAACATAGCCAAGCATTTTGGGCCGGAAATCGAGGAGAAGACCGAAAAGGTCATTGCCAAGTACAGGCCGCTTGTTGATGCGGTCATCGCCAAGTACCTGTCGCGCCTGGAAGGAAATACCGTGATGCTCTATGTCGGCGGCCTGCGCCCCCGCCACGTCGTCACGGCCTACGAGGACCTCGGCATGGTCATCGTGGGCACCGGCTATGAATTCGCCCACAGCGACGACTATCAGCGCACCGGCCACTACGTGAAGAACGGCACGCTGATCTACGATGACGTGACCGGCTATGAGTTGGAGAAATTCATCGAAGGGATTCGCCCAAATCTGGTCGGCTCGGGAATCAAAGAAAAATACCCGGTGCAGAAGATGGGCATACCGTTCCGCCAGATGCATTCCTGGGATTATTCAGGCCCGTATCACGGCTACGACGGCTTTGCCATTTTCGCACGTGATGTGGATCTCGCCATTAACAACCCGGTCTGGGACCTATTCCACGCGCCTTGGAAAAGAAGCCGGGGCGATGAGCGGGCGATGGCTGCCGAATAAACATTTGCTTCAGCCCCAGTCTCCCACTGAGACGGTGAACTCCCGCGGCCTCTGATCCGCCGGAGCCTGGAACGTCTTGACGTCCTGAGCTGCCGTCCCGCGCAGCCAGATGCAAAAGAGGTAATCATCATGCCGCAGTCGGCTGAAAAAATTCTCGATCACGCTCCCCTGTTCCGCGAGCCGGAATACAGAAAGATGCTCGCTGAGAAGAAGCTAAACTTCGAATGTCCGCACCCCGATGAAATCGTTTCCGATCAGCGCGATTTCACCCAGACGTGGGAATACCGCGAAAAGAACCTCGCCCGCAAAGCGCTTGTCGTGAACCCGGCCAAGGCCTGCCAGCCGCTGGGTGCGGTATTCGCTGCCGCCGGCTTCGAGCGAACCATGTCCTTCGTCCACGGCAGCCAAGGTTGCGTCGCCTATTACCGCTCGCACCTGTCGCGCCATTTCAAGGAGCCTGCCGCGGCGGTCTCCTCCTCAATGACCGAGGATGCGGCGGTGTTTGGCGGCCTGAAGAACATGGTCGACGGGCTCGCCAACACCTACCAGCTCTACGACCCCAAGATGATTGCCGTGTCGACGACCTGTATGGCAGAGGTCATTGGCGACGACCTGCACAGCTTCATCCAGAACGCCAAGGACGAAGATTCAGTCCCGCGCGACTTCGACGTGCCCTTTGCCCACACCCCGGCCTTCGTTGGCAGTCATGTCGACGGCTATGACAACATGGTCAAAGGCATTTTGGAGCACTTCTGGAAAGGTCAGGAGCGTACGCAAATCGAAGGAACCATCAACATCATTCCGGGCTTCGACGGCTTCTGCGTCGGCAACAACCGGGAGCTCAAGCGCCTGCTCGATGTAATGGGCGTGTCCTATACATTGATCCAGGATGCCTCTGACCAGTTCGATACGCCTTCGGACGGTGAATACCGCATGTATGACGGGGGCACGAAGATCAACGAGGTGAAGAAGGCCCTCAACGCCGAGGCAACGCTTTCGCTGCAGCATCACAACACCCGAAAGACACTGGGCTATTGCGAGGAGGTCGGGCAGGCGACGGCCTCGTTCCACTATCCGCTCGGCGTTCAGGCGACGGACGAATTCCTGATGGAGGTCGCGGCGATTTCCGGCAAGGAGATTCCCGAGGCAATTCGCCTCGAGCGCGGCCGACTGGTAGACGCCATGGCGGACAGCCAATCCTGGCTGCATGGTAAGAAATACGCCATCTACGGTGATCCCGACTTCGTTCACGCAATGGCCCGCTTTGTCATGGAGACCGGCGGCGAGCCAACCCATTGCCTCGCCACCAATGGCACCTCGGCATGGGAAGCCGATTTGAAGAAGCTGCTAGCATCCTCGCCTTTCGGCAAGGCTGCCCAGGTTTGGGCGGGCAAGGACCTGTGGGCGCTGCGCTCGCTGCTCTTTACCGAGCCGGTGGACCTTTTGATCGGCAATTCCTACGGCAAGTACCTGGAGCGCGACACCGGAACGCCGCTGATCCGGCTGATGTTTCCGATCTTCGATCGGCACCATCATCACCGCTTTGCGCTCTTTGGCTACCAGGGCGCGTTGCGCGTGCTGACGACGATCCTCGACAAGATCTTCGACAAACTCGATCGCGAGACGAGCGAGACGGGTGTGACGGATTATTCCTATGACCTCACGCGCTAAGAGCCGTGGCCGGCTTTTCGCCGAGGCCATTCCTTGCCCAATGGACTGGGGAGGCTGAGCGATGTCCTCCCTCAGCGCCAAAATCAAGGACGCCTTCGATGAGCCCGCCTGCGATAAGAACCGTGGCAAAGATGCCAAGGCGCGCAAGGAGGGCTGCTCGAAGTCGCTGACACCAGGGGCGGCAGCCGGCGGCTGCGCCTTTGACGGAGCCAAGATCGTCCTGCAGCCGATCACCGACGTTGCGCATCTGGTCCATGCGCCGCTCGCCTGCGAGGGCAATTCTTGGGACAACCGTGGTGCGGTTTCGTCAGGGCCGACCTTGTGGCGGACAAGCTTCACGACCGACCTCACCGAACTCGACCTGGTGATGGGGCAGGGCGAGCGGAAACTCTTCAAGGCGATCCGCGAGATCAAGCACACATACGCGCCGCCGGCGATCTTCGTCTACTCAACTTGCGTAACGGCGCTGATCGGTGACGACATCGAGGCCGTGTGCAAACGCGCCACGGAAAAGTTCGGTTTGGCCGTGGTGCCGATCAATGCGCCTGGCCTGGCAGGCTCCAAGAACCTCGGCAACAAGCTCGCCGCCGAGGCGTTGCTCGATCATGTCATCGGCACGGTCGAACCCGACGACCCCGGGCCCTACGACATCAACATCCTTGGCGAATTCAACCTCTCGGGCGAATTCTGGCTTGTAAAGCCGCTCCTCGATCGGCTCGGCATCCGGGTGCGCGCCTGCATTCCCGGCGATGCGCGTTACCGCGACATTGCTTCCGCGCACCGCGCCCGGGCGGCAATGATCGTGTGCTCGACCGCGCTGATCAGTCTTGCCCGCAAGATGGAGGAGCGCTGGGACATCCCGTTCTTCGAGGGCTCCTTCTATGGCATCTCCGACACATCGCAAGCTCTTCGCAACCTTGTCAGGCTGCTGGTGAGGAAGGGCGCCGATCCGGAGATCCTCGAGCGCACGGAGACGCTGATCGCGCAGCAGGAGGCGATCGCGTGGAAGAAACTCGAATCCTACCGGCAAAGGCTCCAAGGCAAGCGCGTGCTGCTCAACACAGGCGGTGTGAAGTCCTGGTCGGTTGTCCGTGCGCTGATGGAGATCGGAATCGAGATCGTCGGCACCTCGGTCAAGAAATCTACGGTGCAGGACAAGGAGCGCATCAAACAAGTTCTCAAGCACGACAAGCATATGTTCGAATACATGGCTGCGCGCGAGCTGTACGCCATGCTCTCTGAACACAGGGCCGATATCATGCTGTCGGGCGGTCGCACGCAATTCATTGCGCTCAAGGCCAAGACGCCCTGGCTCGATATCAACCAGGAGCGCCAGCACCCTTATGCCGGCTATGCCGGCATGGTGGAACTCGTACGCCAGATCGACCTCGCCATTCACAATCCGGTCTGGTCTCAGGTGCGCCAGCCGGCCCCGTGGGATTGCCAGCCTGATCTAAAAGACGAACTGCCATGCACGAAGAAGGAGTCCGGGCACCTGTTCGATGAATTCGCCGGCGCGACGGCACACGAGTTCAGCGAGTGTTGAGGCGACCGATGGCCCGCATCCTTCCCCAGACCAAATCCGCGGCGGTGAACCCGCTGAAGTCGTCGCAGCCGCTGGGTGCCGCCTTTGCCTTTCTTGGGGTCGACGGCGCGATGCCGCTGTTCCACGGCAGCCAGGGATGCACAAGCTTCGCGCTCGTGCTCTTCGTACGGCACTTCAAAGAAACGATTCCATTGCAGACAACAGCGATGGATGAGGTGGCGACCATCCTCGGCGCTGCCGACCATCTTGAAGAAGCCATCCTCAACCTCAAGAACCGCACGAAGCCAAAGCTGATCGGGGTGTGCACGACCGCGCTGGTGGAGACGCGTGGCGAAGATTGCGCGAGTGATATTGCGAACATCAAGCTGAAGCACACGCAAGAGCTTGCGGGTACGGAGGTCGTGCTGGCCAACACGCCGGATTTTGACGGCGCGATCGAAGAGGGCTGGGCCAAGGCAGTCACCGCAATGATCAAAGGGATTACAGGCTCGGGCGAACGTGCGCGGCAGCCGAAGAAGATCGCGATCCTGCCCGGATGCAACCTCACTGTCGCCGACATCGAGCATATGCGTGACATGGTTGAAAGCTTTGGGCTCAAGCCGGTTATTCTGCCCGACATTTCAGGCTCGCTCGACGGTACGGTTCCTGACCGCTGGGTAGCGACCACATACGGCGGCACCAGCGTCGAAGACATTCGCGAGTTGGGCACGGCCATGCAATGCATCGCCATCGGTGAGCACATGCGCCGCCCGGCGAAAGCGCTGCACGGGTTGACCGGCGTGCCTTACGTGTTGTTCCAGTCACTGACTGGGCTGCAGGACACGGACCGCTTCGTGTCGCTGCTGTCTGCGATTTCGGGCGCGGCGGTACCGGCCCGCGTGCGCCGGCGCCGGGCGCAATTGCAGGACGCGATGCTCGACGGACATTTCCATTTCGGCGGCAAGAAAATTGCCATCGCTGCCGAACCAGACCAGCTGTTCCAACTTGCGACCTTCTTTGCTGGCCTCGGCTCCGAGATAGCCGCGGCCGTCACAACGACCGACAGGTCTAAAATTCTCGAGAAAGTCCCGGCGGTTTCGGTTCAGATCGGCGATCTCGGCGATCTGGAAAGTCTTGCCGTCGGTGCTGACCTGCTTGTCACGCATTCGCACGGGCGCCAAGCATCGGAGCGGCTCCGAATTCCGCTCATGCGCATCGGGTTCCCGGTCTTCGATCGACTAGGCAGCCAGCACAAGCTCGCAATTCTCTATCAGGGCACCCGCGACATGATCTTCGAGGTCGCCAGCATCTTCCAGGCCAACCAACACGCGCCCACTCCTGAGGCGCTTGATCCACTCCGTAATCGAGAAATATCACGATGAACGCTGTTCGCCGCCTCTCGCTGGTCAGTAGTGAGGTTTTCGCCCCGATGCCTGAACGACGTAAGGGCGCATTGCGCGTTGCGATCGCCACTCAGGACATGCAGGACCTCAACGCCCATTTCGGGTCGGCCAGGCGCTTTGCTGTCTACGACGTGACGCGCGAGGAATGGAATCTCGTAGAAGCCGTGGCCTTCGATGACGTGTCCGATGAAAGCGGGGAGCATCGGGCCGAGCGCGATGATCGCATCACGCCAAAGGTGGATGCGCTCAAGGGCTGTCAGATCCTGTTTTGTCTGGCAATTGGCGGCCCTTCGGCAGCCAAGCTTGTCGCGGCAAAAATCCACCCGATCAAAGTGGCGGAGCCCCAATCGATCCCACAGGTGCTCTTGCGCACGCAGATGATGCTCAGGACGTGTCCTCCGCCTTGGCTGCGCAAGGTGCTGGCGCGAGCGGGCATTGCCGAAAAGAAACCGTCCTTCGAGGACGAGGACTGAAAAGAGGAGGACGCCAATGCCTGACCCCGCAATCCCCCCAGCTGTCGCCGAAGACGAGGCGGCTCTTTGCACCCCGTTCGTCAAATGCCTCGTGCGGCTGATCCGTTCTCAGGATTCCTATGGCTCGTGGGAACGCAAAGCGGACGCTGAGCTGCTGGGCGACTTCATCATTACCAAGGAACAGCGCCGAGGGATCCCAATCATCGGAGATCCCGATCCCGACGTGCTGTGGAGGCTCGACAAGTACTACGCCGCCATCGGGCTTGCGATCGAGGAGCGCTGCGGCCTTATGGCATCGCCGATGATCCAGGTGAGCCATGAGGGTTTTGGTCGGGTGCTTTTCACGACCGGACGGCTGGTCGTTTTGTCCAAAACGCTGCGCGATGTCCACCGGTTTGGCTTCGAGACGCTCCTGAAGCTCGCCACGGCCGGTACGAAGCTGGTCGACGATGCGATTTCAGTCATCGAAACCTTTCCCCACGTGGCGCTGGCATGATGGGCGCGATTTTCGAGAAAGGCCATCATGACGGACCCGAGAAACTATGTTGGCCAGTCCCCTCGATCCAGGGACTCGAGGCCGACCAGGTTGTTGGGGTATCGCCGATGAAGAAGCCGCTGGTCCTGATCTGCTCGCAAGATGCCGAGTTCTATCTGCTCTACAGCCACATACTGGAGGTTGACGGTTTCAGCAGTGAGACGGCAGACGGCGCGAAGGCTGCGCTGGCCTTGGCCGAACAACGGGAGCTTCAGGCCGTAGTGCTGGATTGCGACCCAGCCAGCATAAACGGGTCCGCAATTTGCGCCCACCTCAAGCGGGAACCGCGCACCACCGACCTGCCTATCATCGCCCTGATCGCGCCTGGCGCCGAGCACCAGCACCTCGATCTCTTGAAGGCAGGCGTTGAGAGCTTTGTGCGGCCGGTGGCTCCGGCCAAGCTGCTCGACTGCCTGCGGGCGAGGCTCGGGCTGACCAAGCGTGGTCCGAACGGGGTTGAAAACGACAGTTGGATTTGTTGTGGAGGCCTGGAGATGAAGCTCGATGCCCATCGGGTTCGCGGTAATGGCCACGACATCCATCTCGGACGGATCGATTTCAACGTGCTGCGGCTTATGATTGAGGCCCCCGGCAAGGTCTTCAGCCGGGACGAGCTTATCGGGGCGGCCTGGCTGCCCAACATTCATGTCGGTGCACGCACCGTCGATGTCCATATCAGCCGAATCAGGAGGGCGCTGAAAACGGCCTTGCCCGGCAGCGTCATTCGCACCGTCAGGTCGGCCGGCTACTCGCTCGAGAAGCCGGACGACTGAAATCGGTGATCGAACGTGGTGCCGCTCTCTCTTCCTCCTGAGAGCGGTGTTGCCGCTTTGAGGCGCTCCTAACGAAGACCAGGAGAAGCAGGCAAATGGAATTTAAAAGCATATTCAGTGTGACGGGTGCTGATCATTCTGATGAGGACCTCACAACAGCTGCCGGACTGTGTGCCGAGGTCGGCGCGCACCTATCGGTACTCATTATACCGCCTCCATTGCTCTTGATGTCGTCTCCGCCCCCCGAATGGAATACAGGACGTGCACAGGCAATTGCAGTACCGAACTATCGATTTCAGCAAATCGAGAAATTTTCACAGGACGTGACCAGAATGGAAAGACGGTCCGCGGATATCCTCAAAAGGCTGAAAGCTATGTCGCTTTCCTGTGACGTTGACACCGACTATTGCGATCCGGCTAGCCTCGGTGAAGTGGCACGACAGCGGGCGCTCTGCGCTGACCTGACGATCGTTGGAGGAGACCTCCTCAACGATGAGACTCTCGGACCTCCTGTTGTCAACGGCTGCTTGTTCGATAGCGGAAAGCCGGTGCTCATCGTGCCGAAGGGCGTTAAGGCGACGCTGTCGCCTCGACGCGTGCTGGTCGGCTGGGATTCGCGTGTAGAGGCCTCGCGTGCGGTTCGGGAAGCTCTTAGTATCCTATCCGCTGCCAAGGAAGTCTGTGTCGCTATGGTCGATCCAAAGGCGCAAAACAACGGGAAAGGCGCGCAGTCTGGAGCTGACATCGCTGCCTATCTTACTCGGCACGGTGCTCGGGTCTCCGTTGACCTGCTTAAGAGCGCCGGCAAATCGGCGGGCACAGTGCTGACCCAGCACGCGAACGACATCTGTGCTGACATGATGGTTATGGGTGCTTATGGCAGCCGTGGGCTGCGTGAGCGGATTTTCGGCGGTCCGCCGAGCTGGAGCTTTGGGAAGACCACATTGCCGCTGTTTTTGGCTCGCTGATCAGCTCCGTAGGAACACCGATCAGGTCGTAGGACCGCCAACCAGTCCGAAGTCGTCGTCGGTTACCGGTCGGATTGCGGAGACATGGCTGGATCCGCGAACATCTTGCGACGCTTGTCAGAGCCAAACCGGACGCCTCGACTGCTTCACGACGCTCTCGTGAACCAACTCGTGCGAGATCGTCCGCAACGGGCAGTAAAGACGAACGGCTGCAGCAGACCGCAGCCAAGCCACAGGGCGGGTGTACCAGGAGACCCCGCCTCGTGCGCGAACCCTGTTGGAAGGCCCCTTATCAGTACCCGGACGCGCGTCAAATCGGCGGCTGTCCCTGTCAGCCTGCGGTGTGCAAGGGCCGCTGCCGCGGAGCTTCCCCTGCCCGATCGTCGGGCGTGCGACAATGTCGGATTCCAGACGAGCTGGAACTGCGCGAACTCGTTGGTTTGACAGGTCTTTATCCGGCACGCCGCATGCATGGGAGTCTCCGAAAGCATTAAGAGCCGTTATCCATGGTTACGCCCCTCGAAAGAAAGAGCCGCTTCCGTCGTGGCAGGGAAACAGCCACTCCTGGGGTGGAGGCCGGCGCTAGAAGCCGCCGTAAGATCCGGAAGAGCCGCGCGACAGCATCACACACTTTCCTTCTGCTCTTGGGTTCGGATCACGCCGCGCCGCTGTCGATGCCGCCGACATTGAGCCCAAGACCTGGAAGGCGGCACACGCTTTTGCTGTCCTCTCAGTCGGGACCGCGGCTCAAGCATGCCTGTGAGGTTCGCATTGCTCAATGCCCGGCAATCGACGTCAACATGCCGCTGAGTTGGAAAACACTCCTAGAGGAGTAAGGATAAGTGGACCTCTTTTGTATTGGTGTGGGTGCTGGACCATCTAATTTGAGCCTTGCGTGTCAGATACAGGAAGAGATTGCGCAAGGGGCACTGTTCCTGGACCGGGAGGTCGATTTCCGAGGACATCCAGGCAGCGCTTTCGATTGCGCGGAGCTCCAGGTCGGCCACTTCCAGGATCTGGTTACTCTGGTCAATCCGCGATCAGCCTACACATTCGTAAACTACCTCCACGAGAACGGGCGTCTTTACAATTTCCTCAATGCGCAATTTCACGGGGTGCTTAGAGCCGAGTTCGCCCAATATCTCAACTGGGCGTTCCAGAAGAATCCGCTTGTCCGTGGCGGCGAGGCCGTTCGCGAAATCCGCTTTGACGGCGAGTTTCGCGTGCGGACGGACAACGCGGTCCTTGATGCAAGAAACCTCGTCATCGACATAGGCAAGCAGGCGCAAATTCCGCCTCAGTTTCATGGCTGGACTGGACCCAACCTGTTCCACTCATCTGAGTTGGCCCACATCAATCCTGAGGTGCAAAAAAAGCATGTCTGCGTTGTTGGCGGCGGACAGTCGGGAGCCGAGCTGCTACTGCACCTTGTCGGCCGGCCGAAAGAACGGCGGCCCGCGGCGATCACATGGGTCTTGACGCGCGAGATGCCTTTCGACGACCACGCGTTCACAAACGGGCTGTTCACGCCATGCTTCTCGGATCGTTTTGCTGCGATGAGCGAGGTGCATCGACAGCTGTTCCTGCGGCGTTTCGCGCTTGCCTCCGAGGGCATTTCAGAAAGCAAGTTGCGCGCGGTCTATCAGGCGCTCTACCACCACGCCTTTCTCGAGCCACACCAATGCGAGATCACATTGCGGCCAAGTTGCAACGTGTCGCGCTGCATCAATGCCGGAGCAGGGCACAGGCTCACGCTGCAACGCGGCTTGGACAACATCGGAGAAGTAACCGCCGATATCGTCATCCTGGCCACCGGGTACGAGAAACCGCTGCCGGGTTTCCTAGAACCGATCGCAGATCGCCTCGAACAGATCGGCAATGAGCTCGCCATCGGCGAGGATTTTTCGGTGTACTGGGACGGACCGCGAGACCGACGCCTTTTCGTTCAGAACGCCTGCCTTGGACAGCGCGGGCTGGCTGATCCGAACTTTGGGCTGCTGGCCTGGCGAGCGCGCCGCATCCTTGACAGCCTTCTGCGGCGCGCGCCATGCGCCAATCCCGAGCATCTAGGGTTCATCAACCGTCCCTTGACGGAGTGCTGGCCCGACCTCGGAGTCGAACAAATGGGCAGCGGGATATGATTCGTCGATATTGATGATCGGCGGTGGCATTCAGGAAAGATTTCCGCCTCTGGCGGCAAAAGCGGGACGAGCAATATTCCTACGGCGTCAGATCGCTCTGCTCGCGCTTGAGCAAGGTAGCGTCGCGCGACTCCTGCTTGGCGTGAAACAGCAAAGGGCATTCAATCACGATGCAGCTTTACGTGCTGTCGGGCTCAACGCCACGTGGATCGAGCCCAACGCCGCCGTTGGCAACCGCGACGCGAATTATGACGCCGGGCCACATGCGGCGGTGGCTGCAAGGGTACCGAGCCTCTCCCGCACTTTCGACCCCATCGCCGAAGTGCGACTACTCCAGGACGCCGAAGCCGGTCTTATCGCCAGCGGGCCAGCCAAACTCTCACCTTCCTAAACGGCAGCCGCTAAGGTGAGCCGTCGAAAGCCGACATTCAGGTTAACGTCAGCTGGCCGTGTTAGGGCTCGCTTATTCAAGGCGGTACCGGCGCTTGCCGAAGCTAAGAAGGGTTGGCATGCCCTTTGCCGTGCTTGATGTGCGGCAACACGGTGAGAGCTCCGCTGAAGCAAGCGAGAGGGAGCAATGCCCTCGAGACCGTGTCCGATTTTGACTGGAAAATATTCCGCGACAAAAGAGACGAAAGGTGTGGAATGACTTTGGACACCAAGATGGAACTGCGTATGGGGTCCCCGGCTCCTGCGCTGAAAGTGGAGAACTGGCTGCGTGGCGAGCCCCTCACGAGCCTTCGGCCCGGCAAGGTCTACCTCGTTGAATTTTGGGCGACTTGGTGCCGACCATGTGTCCACGCCATGCCCCATTTGATCGAACTGCAGGAGAAATATAAAGACAGCGGATTTGAGATTATCGGAGTCGCAGCTTGCGAAAAGGCTGCAACCGCGGACGAAGCGCGGACCAACGTGGATGCCTGGCTGACCGAGAAGTTCCCGAATCTGAATTATCGGACAGCGTTCGATTGCACTGGCGAAATGAAAAAGCTCTGGCTGGAACCCAGCTCTTCGTTCGGGATTCCCACCTCGTTCGTGGTCGACCGCGACGGCCACATCGCTTATATCGGCCACCCGGCACCTCTCGATGACGTTTTGCCGAAAGTCCTTAACGGCAGCTGGCGCAGCAGCTATGAAGCGAAAGCCGTCGATGCAAAGCGAATCTCGCGTGTGCGCGAATCGTCGCTGAGTCAGCCGATATACGCCAAACTTGGGCCGGCGATGCAGGACGAGGATTGGGCAGCGGCACTATTGGCCATCGAAGAAGGCCTCGCCGTGATGCCAGACTCTTTTGATTTTCGGCGGGTTCATGCGGATATTCTGCTTCACAAGCTGCGCGACATCAAAACCGGCTTGCCGCTTATGCGCGAATTGGTCGAGGACGCGATCAACAAAAAGTTCGAAGCGATGTCTTGGGTGGTGATGGCGCTGAACCAACTCTTCCATCCCACGATCGACAACTCCCATCTTCCGCATGATGATCGCTTTGCGATGGGCAAGGAGCTCTCCGAACAGATCCTGGAACTTAATCCTCCGCAAGGCGATGGAGACTTTAAATTCGGGTGTTACTTTCCGGTCGCTCAGTATTATTACGAGAGCGGCAACAAGGACCGGGCGATCGAGTTGATCGAGGTGGCAATCAAATCGCTGGACCATTCGGAGCCAGTGCCGGACCAAACCAAACAGCGCTACCTCACCTCGTTGCTCCAAGCCCTGGCCAACTACACGGGTGAGCCTGCCTGTCACGCGGGTCTCTGTGTGGCTCCGCAAAACAAGACTTCCGAAACTCAAAACGCTGTCACTTCCTGAGCAAGGATCGCGAAGGGCATGACAATTGGAATTGAACACCGGCAAATCCGCCCGCCCAGGCGCACTTCGCAGCAATAACGTCGATGCCGCAAAAGTGCGCGGCTTGCGGCAGGTGGAATTTCCATTGCGTTTACCTCGGGTCGAACCGCGGCGCAGGCGTTCGCGCCGCGGTGAAAGGTCTCGCATTGGTGGACGTGCTCGAGGTCGGCCACGGGACACTGTTGCGTGGGATCGGCTCGCCCAAGCCATTCCCCGCCCACGCAAGCGCCCGAACCACACATCGCAGAAAAAGAGATCGTCCTTCAAGAGGAGTACTGAAATTGGGGAAAAGCGAAATTCCTCATGAACCGGTTGGCCCTGCTGTCCACGGGGACGACGAGGCCCTTGCTTCCCCGTTCGTCAAATGCCTCCTGCGGCTCATTCGTACTCAGGATTCCTTCGGCTTATG
>NZ_JARTVO010000037.1:0-28641 GCF_029625675.1 Mesorhizobium sp. WSM4884 | reverse complement strand
CAACGCCTTCGCCATGGGCGGTACGAACGCAGTTCTGGCATTCAGGCAGGTGTAGAAGCCATGCAAGACGCCTCATTCGAGGTCACCTGTCGTATCTAGCTGCTTGAGGGGCGGGGCATTGTGATACAGGGAGGGCTGTGGGGTCCCTCCTTCTCGGCCTCGACGATGTGGGAGGAGCCTGTGCGGCGAAACGGGCTAGACGCCCCCAGGCCCAGAACTTGGGCGAAACCAACTCCCACCAAAGCACAGCCGCTTTAGTAGCCGAACAATGAAGCCTCGCTCGACGAGCCGCCGCCTCTACTGTCAGCGGCATCACGCGGTTGAAGCGAACAGCGCAGCGGCTACTGTTTCCCGCACAACTCGGACGGCAATTGGGACAAGTCCGCACATGTCGTCACGTAAGCTGAACGCCGCAGGTACAGCCAAATTGGGGGCGGGGCGTTTCTGCCGTTTTGATAGAATTCTATCAAACTGACAATTTTCCTTGCACGAATGCAAGGAGAGCTCGATTGACTCCCCTCCTTTCTTGTCAAGGATGGGTTTGCAGGCTGCGGTGCGGCAGAAGCCGGACAGAACGGCGACCGGTCGAGTAAAGGCCTGCGCAAACAAGCGCGCATATTGCGGGCGCCCGCACGGAGGAGAAGACGCTCGTCCTGGTGAAAGACAACGATGCTCAGGCGCCATTGCCATTTGCCGAGGGGGTCCGCGCGCCGGAAATTTCGAAGCAACAAAGGTGAGATCGAGAATGATGATGGCGAAATACAACACAGCTCACCGTCCAGTGCAGTTCTACCGGCGGGTGGCGGAGTGGGATGGGCTGCCAAATGGAACGTAAAAAGATCAGCAAGGAGATGCTTGGCGATAGTCAGGCGCTGCGCAAGCTGCGTGAGCACCTTGTCAAGGTGGCCAAGGCGAAGACTACGGTCCTGTTGCGAGGTGAATCCGGAACCGGCAAGGAGCTGGTTGCCAAAGCCATTCACGAGCTCTCGCCTCGCGCCAAGCAGCCCTTCATCAAGGTCAATTGCGCGGCGCTCACCGAGACGCTTCTGGAATCTGACTTGTTCGGTCATGAGAAGGGTGCCTTCACCGACGCGAGCAGTTTGCGCAAGGGGCGCTTTGAGGCTGCCGACAAAGGCACATTGTTTCTGGACGAGATTGGCGAAATATCAGGTTCGTTCCAGGCTAAGCTGCTGCGTGTCCTGCAGGAGCAGGAGTTTGAGCGCGTCGGCAGCAACCACACCATTAAAGTTGATGTTCGCGTGATTGCCGCAACGAACAGGGACTTGGAAACGGCAGTTCAACGCAAGGAGTTCCGGCAAGACCTCTATTATCGCATCAACGTCGTCACTTTACGCGTGCCGGCATTGCGCGAAAGGCGAGGTGATATTCCGCTCTTGGCCGCTCAGTTTCTCAAGAATTTCAATACTGAGAATGATCACACGCTGACCTTCGCTCCCGAAGCGATTGAGGTGCTAATGAACTGCGAATTTCCAGGTAACATCCGAGAGCTCGAAAACTGCGTTCAACGGACGGCAGTTCTGGCGACGGGTCCATCAATCCTCAGAACTGACTTTGCCTGTTACGCGGATCAGTGCTTGGCCGCGGCGCTGTGGAAGAACGGACAGCCGACGTCAGAGAAGTCGACTACGATCGAGCCTTCCGCCGCCTGTGCCGCCCCGCCCGTCGGCGACGGGCAAGCGCCGATAGGCCCTGCCACGACTCGTGGTAGGGTGCCCGATGCCGATACGGTCATTGCTGCCATGGAAAAGTGTGGCTGGGTGCAGGCAAAGGCGGCGCGCCTGCTCGGTTTGACCCCGCGCCAGATCGGCTACGTGCTGAGAAAACGCGGTATCGAGATCAAGCGTCTCTGAAACAACCCGCCGAGCAAGAGCTGGAGCAGGTCAAGCATTGGTGCTCTGGCGCCGAGCCCATCGGCCAGGCTTACGAAGTGGGTGTGAACAGCGCTGCCAAGATTCCGGCCGTGTGCTTTCTACCACCAGTCGTACTGGGGCTCTGCGACTGACAAACTAAAAAGGAGTAATCCTCTGGCGGGACCTGGTCGATACATTAGCTGATGGCTTACCGCTCGATATCACGCAATCTGAGATGGGCATGAAAGTGAGTTCGACCGCTGGACAGTTGCCGACTTCGTCAGGTATTGGCCCCTGCGACCGGTTGATCTCCGATATCCAAATTCTTGGAAGTTGGTCGAGACGAAACTGTCGCCCCGGCTCGTGACCGACCGCGCGCCCGGCAAGATCGAGTTACAAAGTTGCCGAGGCAGTTTGATGTGCGTTCCTGCATCACTGTACGGGACACGACCTGACGGGAGACTATGATGCGTAGCCAAAAAGAAAAGATGCTCGCAGGCGAGTTTTACAATGCGGCGGATCCGGAGATCCAAGCTGACCTGTTGGCAACCGGGGCTTGGCTCAAGCGGTACAATGATACGCTGGGGCAGACCACGGGGCATTGGCATGAGCTTTTGTCCGAGCGGCTGGGAGAGGTTGGGCGCGGAACGGTCATCCGTCCGCCCTTTTTTTGCGACTACGGATTCAATATCCGCATTGGAGCCAATGCCTACATCAACTTCAACTGCGTTATTCTTGACGTGGTAGAGGTCAAAATCGGGCAAGGAACGGCAATTGGGCCTGCTGTGCAGATTTATACCGCCGATCATCCACATGATGCCGAGCAGCGGCAGGCCGGCCTGCAGGTCGGGCGTCCTGTTCACATTGGCAGCCGTGTCTGGATCGGCGGTGGAGCAATCATTCTGCCTGGCGTCACGATTGGTGATAATGCAGTGGTAGGCGCTGGCTGCGTGGTCACACGAGATGTTCCCGCCGGGGCAAAGGTAGTGGGAATTCCTGCTCGCGTGGCCGACCCACATAAACAGGCATAATCAACCTCGTTGACCCTGGAGGTGCATGCGAACTGTCGAAACTGTGCCGAATTTTTGTCGAAGCCATTGAGCGCTGCATATGTTGTCGCGACTCGGGCGCTTCAGTTCTTTTGCCACGGGGGTCACAAGATCATGTGCGTAATGCCGCCGCAACGTGCTCACGTCCCGCAGCAGCGGACCCTTTCACATGGCCCAACGAATTCAGAGCCTACGTTGTGCTGCCACTAGCATTACTGCTCACGAATGTATTCCCAACTGAGTTTTCGCCCTTGGAGGCAAGCAGCGACTCACCAGCAATCGCCGGCCATTAATCCTGGCTAGCATCGACCCCGACGAGGCGAGCCGCGGCGTTGCGGATCGGCATGTCGATGACCGTGATTGCGCCTTCGGCAAGGAAACGACGTTCGTTTCTGGTCAGCGTAGCCGAATCGATCACCGCAAAATGTGGGCCAGTGGAGCGCTTCATCAGCTGTCTGGCATATGTGCGCAGCATCTGATCGTTGAAGCGGCAGCCCACGAAGAAAAAACCCCGGTTGACGCGCCGTTGCTTCACCGCGTCCGGGATCGGCGTCTGGATATCAATTTCGGTTAGGACTTCGACGTAATCGGAATCAGCCACGAGGAAGTTTGCCGCCGGCCTGACGCTGCCGTGCGGCGCATAGAGCACCGTCCTAGCCACTTGTTCGGCCTCGAGTTCTGTTCCTGACAAATCGTAAGTTCTCGTCCAGATGTTACCGATTCCGGTCGCGCGCGTCGTTCCTTGTATCTCGACAACGTCTGTTTGGCCGGCCTCTGCAAGGGCTGCTCGCATGGCGCCATCGTACCAGCTGTCGATGATGACAGACAGTTGAAGGGTTGCGAGCCAGGCGTGAAGAACGGTCGGCTCGGCGGGGGCTGCGAATATCTCCGCCATCCACGCTTGGAGAGTCCGACGATGTCGGCGCTGCTCGATAAACTGCGCGACCGACCACATATTGGTGCGAATCCTGGAAGGGGCAGGCGCCCGCTTGTTGAGGGCCGCGGCGACATCTTCAGGGGTGCAAGGTACAGGGGATTCCGGTGGGTTAAGCTGCAGAAGACCAGGACCGAGATAGGGGATCACTCGATCGGCCTTGAGAGCGCCGTTCAGCAGGTCAATCAGTTTTTTGGCAAAACTGCCCCGGACGACGACGAGATGGTCCCAGCTCAGCATCGTGTTCATACGCGTTTCCTCTCCGCCACTGAACCCACCGGCATCAGGCCCCGTCGGAAATCTTCATCGCCTCGACGGTGATCGGCAAACGCGTGTCGCGCGGAAGGTCGGGCAGCATGAGCCGCCAACCGTTCCTGAGCGTCACGGTCCCGCCCCATAAGTCAGCGTTCTCAATCTCGGTGATCGGCTCTTCGAGATCCTTCTTGGGGACATAAGCCGACAAGCCAGTAGCGGTCCTGCGAATCATTACTTTCATCCGGCTGTTCCCCCGTTGGAAATGCCTTCAGCTCCGCAGGGAACCTCGACTTTGTCGAGGCTAATGAGTTCGCGCGCTCGCATGCCGACGACCGTGCCACGATCGATCCATTCGACCGCATAGATGAAGAATTGCTGGAGAAAGGTTCCAATGTCGCGCACGTAGCCTTCGTCGCCCTTCCGCACGAGGTTTTCGCCGATCTCCTTGCCGGGATAGGTGCCGTCGTTTTTTATGTGGCGTATCGCACGGACCCGCTCACCCTGCATGAACCGTGGCGGTCTGCCGATTTCGACCTCCTGTTCGCGTCTGGACCACATGCTGTCCATTCCTTTCTCGAGGCTTTTGTTGTGGTCGCGGGTTGCAGGCGTCGTCGTGCGGCGAACCCGACCGTTTCGGTAGGAATCAAGCGGGAACGCAGGTTTTCGGTACCGGACAGACCGACACGCATTGCTGCGTATCGAAGGCCTCCTTGCATTCGGTGCACTTGTTTGGATCGATCACATAGGCGTCGCCCTTGAACTTGATCGCTTCCGAAGGACATTCGAACTCGCAGGCCCCGCATTGGGTACATTGGGATGCGATGATCTTTAAAGCCATTCTAACTCCTGGTTATCGGACGAGACGGCTCAGGCCGTCGCCGCTAGTGGTCTGATCCCAAACTCTGCCGCGTAAAGTGCGCTGACTGCGGTCTCGATGTAGTCATGGCCATAGGCGTCGGTTACGCGCAGTCCAACTCGCGAGAGTTGTTCCTTCGGGCGATTTCCGATCTTGGCGCATAGCACTATGTGTATGCCTTCGAGCGCTGCGATGACGCCCTCGAGGATGGCGTCTTCGCCCCCGCCTCCGAGGCAATACCGCTCGACCTTCCGATGCCCGACCAAGCTGATCCCTCTAGGCGAGACTTCATAAACCTGGAATTCCTTCGCGTGGCCGAAGTGTTCGTTGACCCGTCCACCTCCCTTAGTGGCCACCGCAACCAGAAGCGACTTTTCGGAGTCTGTTGCCTTGACCATACCGATGGCCTCGCTCCTCGCCGCCTCATGATCACGGCGCTCGTGTGCGACCACCTGCCGATAGGCCTGACGCTTGCCAGCATCGTAGGCGACATCGTCGGGAATACCGTCCAGCGTGAATTCCTGGCCACGATCTTCACCGAGCAGGCCGACAGCATCTGCCCGGCACTGCCGGCAGTGGCGCATCAACTTGGCGCCACCTTCAAGTCGATCCTGAAGAGCCATCATCTCCGTTGCCGTTGGGCCGCGCTGCCCGATGAGTCCGTAGTGGGTACCGTGCGCCGGGTCCGAAATCAGAGGCATCACGTTGTGCAGAAACGCGCCCCGCTCCCTGACCATTTTGTTCACCTCAAACAGGTGCTGGTCGTTCACTCCAGGAATCATCACCGAGTTGATTTTGGTGAGGATGCCGCGCGCGCTCAGCATCTCCAGGCCCAGCATCTGCCGCGCGTGCAAGATTCGAGCGGCTTCGATGCCGAAGTAGCGGCGATTTTCATAAAAGATCCATGGATAGATCTTCGCGCCGACTTCCGGGTCGACCATGTTGATGGTGATCGTCACGTGATCAACATTCATTTCGGCAAGCTCGGCGACATGGTCCGGCAGCACGAGCCCATTAGTGGAGACGCACAGCTTTATGTCGGGGATTTCCCTGATGACGCGGTCGAACGTTGCCTTCGTTTTCTCCCAATCGTAACAGGCATCCCCCGGCCCAGCGATGCCAAGAACCGAAAGCTGCGGAACTTTGTTGGCAACGGCGATGACCTTGCGTAGCGCTTGGTCGGGCGTCAACTTCTCAGACACAACACCAGGCCGGCTCTCGTTGGCGCAATCGTATTTGCGATTGCAATAGTTGCACTGGACATTGCAAGCCGGCGCGACCGCCACATGCATACGCGCGAAATAATGATGCGCTTCCTCCGAAAAGCAGGGGTGATCCTTGATCCTTTCCCAAATAGCCGGATCCTCTTCGCCCGGGCTGGTCGGCGACGAGCCGTAGGAAGACGATGCGCAGCCACCGGATTTCGCGGCTGCCAGAAGACCCTCGGATGTCGTGCTAGTCGGCCCCTCAATCGAAACTGTCGGTGAGGACATCAAACGGCTCCGTTGCTGGTAACGTCGCGGTTCAAGGTGCAAGAGCCATACCAACTGAAAAAAGCGGCTTCAGTTCACTATTCGGGTCGATATCGCATTGTGTCAGGCCGGCGCGACACAATTTTGTCCTGCTTGCGACAGTGCAAGTCCAAATCCGTTCAGAAGCACGAAGCACTCCTTGTCGCGCACAGGGCGCGCAAGACCACTGGCCTGACGATTGGCTCATCAGGCTCTTAGAAGTTCCTTCACCTCGATACTATGCCGGCGTATCGCCTAGCCGACTTGTCGCAGCTTGAGGCCGAGAATTCGAGCCGCATTAGCCTGAACCCAGCCGGCCTTCTCCATTGTGTCGATCAGCCGTCACGCTTCGTCCGCCGCGGTCCCAGCCCCCGTCCGGCCGTATCGTTAGAATCGCAAGTGGCCATCTCGTGTTCAGGCGGGCGCCGATGCGCCGAACCGGCATCGTGCTGGCCCGTGAGAGCTCGTCGATGACATTGCCACGTTCCGAAAGATTGGTTCCTTCCAGAGGAGAACGCCAAGCACGCAGTTCTCCGGCTCGCGGACGTTGCCGGGGAAATAGCATTGCGAGATCAGCTCAACTGCCGACGGCGCAAAGCCATGGTTCTCCATATTTCAAGGGTAAGCGCTGTGTCCTTCCAGGAGGACCCGCGATCTGTGGGCCTGCCGATTCTGAGGTGGATCGGAGATCGGCTTGTGTCTGAACTTGAACTTACGATTGACCCTGAGCGGCAGCCTCGGCGTTTTCGAGGGTGATCAACGGCGCTGTTGGTCGGCGGCATTGGTCGATGGACGACAAGGCACGGAGTCATCTCCGAGACCCTGGAGCCGACGCGGTGATCTCGGAGGTTGCCCGGCGCTACGGGCTGCGGCCGCGGCGGAACGCTCGCAAGCTTGCGACGTCGGCAGGACAGGCCACTCCCGCCTAGTGGTTTCGGTGGCGCCACCGGAACGACCCGTTGGGCCTACATCCTTGCACCAGAGCTCAAGGCCACGGCCTGAGAATCGGCCGCCGCTCCCCCTACTTGGTTCCTCAGCCGACAGCGCTAAGAAGGAGAGCAACTTCCGTCGGCGCGAGGATCATTGCGTCGTGGCCAGTGGCGAGTTCCTGCCACGCCCAGCCATCCTGCTTCGCGACCCATTCTCGCGCTCCCGCCATCGGCGGGTGGAGTGGATTAGTGCAGACGACATAGGTTCGGGGTCTGCCGTTGCCGAGCGGGTGCTCGAGCTTAAGTCCGCTTTCGTAGGTGCCTGCCGGATGCGGTGTTATCCGGCGCCGCACCCAGTCCGTGAGCGAGTGTCCCTCGGGAGTGCCGAATGCTGTTGGCGGCGGAGTCGGCATGAAGATACCCCGTCCTTCCTCCGCAACCAATTTTCGACGGGCGGCGACGATGTCGGGGGGCATGGTGCTGAATACACTTTGACCGCTCTCGACGATGGCGCCGTCGAGATAAACGAGATGGCTGATATGGTCGGGTATCCGGTCGGCGGCGCCGGTGATGCTGATGCCGCCTAGACTGTGACCGACAAGGATCACATCGCTCAGCTCTTCCGTTACAATGTGGTTGACGATGTCGGTCACGAATGTGTCGGGCGTGATGTCCTTGCACAGCAAACGTGCGCGTTCGCCGACACCTGTCTGGGTAGGCGTGGTCACGTGGCATCCCATCTTGCGAAGATTGGCGGCGACGTCCCGCCAACACCATCCGCCATGCCAGGCACCATGCACTAGCACATACGTCTTTATCATGGATTGTGCCGTTCCATTTGCTCACCGGCCGTTGTGGCTGCCATCCGGCACGATGGCCGGACATTGTCCAAAGGGGCTCGACCACGTTACCGGTGGTAAGTCCGGCACAGGCGCCCCGTGGCCTGAGGATACCCCTACCAAGTCGAGGAAACTTGAATTGCGAAACCCAATATTCACTAGCTCTTTGCAAGTGGATGGAGAGGCTCATGGTGTGCCGCAGTTGCTCGCTGCCGGCATGCTCTTGGCACCGGCTGATCATCCGAACTTGAACAGGACACCAAAGCCGCCGCGCGGATAGTTCCACTCGATGTCGCCGCCTTTCTCGCACAATATCCGGCAGGTGCCGCATTCCATGCAGCCGTCGGCGGTGATCTCGACTTGACCCTTGTCATTCAACTCATAGCATTTCGCCGGACAGACGTAGGTCAACGCAAGCAAGTTCGCGCTTGGCTTGTCGTGCGGTCGCACTATGATATGGGGGCGGCCGGAATCGACCAGATAGCGGTTCTGGTAAAGTTTGTCCTCGACACGAACCTTCGTCACTGCGATCGTCATCTTGTACCCTCTTCAGCGCCATGCCAATGCCAGGCGGACCGCGTCGCTGACCAACCCCCAGCGCGAGCGCGCGTTGATGAAGGCGGCCGTGGTGTTCTTTTCCTTCTCGATCTTCGGCGTGCCGTCGACACGCATGAAGGTCTGAGCGGCATGCGACATCAACCGCGGATAGCTGTCAAAAAAGTTGCTGGAATTGGTGTGGAGTAAGGCTGGCATGTCCTTGTATTTCTTAAGATCCTTGATCACAAAGGAGTCATCCAGCATCGTCTTGTAGAGCGCAAGGTTCGCTTTGGTCATAGGACCGTTGCGGCTTTTGACTTTGATGATCGCCTCAGCCGCGACACGACCCGAGGTCATGGCAAGGTTCGAACCCTCACGGTGAATGGCATTGTTCAGTTGCGCTGCGTCGCCGACGATGACCCAACCGTCGCCGAATAGCTGCGGAATGGCCCTGTAACCACCTTCGGGGATAAGATGGGCGGCATATTCTTTCACCTCCGAGCCAGCGATCAGCGGCCGGATCGAAGGATGGTTTTTCATCGCATCCAGGAGGGCGGACGGGCTCTCCATCGTCGCGGCGAAATCCGAGACCAGGCAGCCGATGCCGAGTGAAATCGACTCCTTATTGGTGTAAAGGAAGCCGAGCCCGGCCATGCTGCGAGAGATCGTGCCCACGGCCTCGATTACGCAGCCTTCATCGCCCTTCACCCCGAACCGCTGGCCAATGACCTCTTCGGGCAAGAAATGCATTTCCTTGACGGCAATCGCCACGGTCTCCGGCTTCGGCATCTCGCGCAGGCCTGCGCGAGTGCCAAGCAATCCCGACACCCCTTCTGCGAGAACGACCACATTCGCGAAGACCACTCCGCCAGCCCGGTCTGTGCGGACGCCGATCACCTTGCCATTGCCATCACGGACGAGTTCCGTCGCGGTCGTCTCACACAGGACCGTCGCGCCAGCCTCGCGCACCTTGCGGGAAAACCATTTGTCGAACTGGGCGCGGATGATCGTGTAGCGGTTGGGTTTCGCCTCATTGAAGTCGTCCGACCGGTAATGAATTCCGGTGTGAGACGTGTCGTCCATCACCCAAAGTCGCTGTTCGACCAGGTGCCGCTCGAGGGGCGCATCATCCCGGAAGTCCGGGATGATCTTCTCCAGCATGTTCGCGTACATTATGGCACCCTGGACGTTCTTAGAGCCCGGATATTCCCCGCGCTCCAACTGCAGGACCTTCAGCCCCTGGCTTGCCAAAGTGTAAGCAGCTGCGTTTCCAGACATGCCGGCTCCGACCACAATGGCATCGAATTGTTCAATCATGTCCTCTCCCTCAACTCGCAAGCTTGTCTCGACTGTGCGGCGACAGCCGCCGGGTGAAGGCTTCCGTCAGTGCGGGCAGGAAGCGGATTGCATCCGTGACGATCCCGAGGTGGGCGAACTCGAAAATCGGCGCGTTCGGATCGGTGTTGATCGCGACGATGAGATCGGCCCCCTCGACCCCAACTCGGTGCTGGATGGCGCCGGAAATTCCGGCCGCGATGTAAAGCTTCGGTCGAATGGTCTTGCCAGTTTGTCCAATCTGTCGATCAGCCGGCATCCAGCCCTTCTGGACCAAGGGGCGCGAACAGCCATGCTCGGCGCCGATCGCTCGGGCAAGATTCTTCACAAGCTGAAGGTTCTCCGCCGCTCCGAGACCGAGGCCTCCCGCAACCACGACATCCGCATAGGCAAGATTTGCCATTGCCGACTGGTTATCCGGTAGGAAGCCGAGGACTTTGGTGACGATATCGTCCTCAACGAGCGACAGCTTGTGCCGCATGACACGCCCGACCGGCTTATCCACCCGTTGCGGCATAGGCATGACCCTTGGTCGCACCGTCGCCATTTGCGGCCGGTAATTTAGTGTATAGATCGTACACAACAATGAGCCACCAAAAGTCGGACGGGTCGCGGCGAGTGAACCGTCGGAATCTACATCAAGTTCGGTGCAGTCGGCCGTGAGCCCCGTCTGCAGGGTCGTCGCTACCGAGCCTGCAAGATCCCTGCCCAGTGTGGTCGCGCCGAGAAGGAGGATTTCGGGTTTATGGGTATTGACCAGATCCGTGAGCGCCTTGGCGAACGGCTCGTTCCGGTAGTCGGCGAGCGGCGGCGCATCGACGATGTAGACAAGATCCGCCCCGTAAGCGAAGGCCTCGGCAACAGCGTCCTCGACCATCTCGCCCGGCGGTCCCAGCACGACGCCCGCGAGCTGGACTTCAAGCTTGTCGGCTAATTTGCGGCCTTCGCCCAGCAGTTCGAATGATACAGGATGCACATTGCCGCGTTCGAGCTCGAGGAAGACCCACACGTGCCGGTAGTCTTTGAAACGGTCGGGAAGTTCTTTCTTTACACCGGCACGGCCGGGGGCAATGCGAGGGGTAGTTTGGCTTGCGGTCGACATTTTCTGCTCCTGGCCGTCACGTGCCGCTGTTGAAGGCCAGCTCATGTTCCAGCGCCGGCCGGCGGGTTAAGATATCGGCGATGAGTTCATCGGCTATGTCCTGCAAGCCCCTTTCCGCGGTGTCGATCTGCGCCGCCCTTTCTGCCCGTGCGGTGGGGGCGAAAACACGCTTGACGACTGTAGGCGAGCCACGCAGACCGCACCGGGTGAGATCGTCAATGCCGGCGTCGGCTGCAGTCCACTTCACGACTTGGCTGCGCGCCGCGCACAGAGCCTGCTGGAGCGAGCCCCGGCGGATTTCGTTGGTGTCTTCCAGCATGGTAATGAGGCAAGGGAGTCTGCTCTTCAGCAACTGGGTGCCGCCTTCGGCGCGACGAGCGACTTCGATCTCTCGCGTATCGAGATCGATGGAGGCAATCTTCGCGACATAGGTAAGTTGCGATAAATCTAGGCGCTTGGCTATGCCCGGTCCGACCTGGGCGGTATCGCCGTCAATCGTCTGCTTGCCGGTGAAGACGATGTCCGGCCTGCCGAAAGTCTCCCCAATTTTTGCGATTGCTTGCGAAAGAGCAAAGGAAGTCGCCAGCGTATCGGATCCGGCAAAATAGCGGTCCGTCAAGAGAACTGCTCGGTCAGCACCGTAACCGAGCGCCTTTCGCAGCGAGTCCTCCGCCATGGGCGGACCCATTGTGAGCACAGTAACCTCGCCACCATGAACGTCGCGCAGTTTGAGCGCTTCTTCGAGGGCGAACAGGTCGTAAGGATTGATGATGGTCGGAACACCCTGACGCATGATCGTGTTCGTCACCGGGTGCACGCGGATCTGTGCCGAATCCGGCACCTGCTTGATGCAGACTACGATATGCATTGGCGGTTTCTCTAAGCTCCCAGTCCGGATTCGTGCTTGGCGGTTCACCTCATTGCCTGCATCGTTCATGCCAAGTCGTCTTCCTGCCTCTATTCCAGAAGGTGGCTTCGTTTGCTTCCGAGGAGGCGTCATGAGGACTGGATTTGTCGACTTCTCGACATTGTCGCGTCGCAGCCGTGTCGGGCTCATTACTTTCCGAACCGCTTCAGTGCAGAGTCGAGCGGGACGAAGGCGCGGCCAGGTGCGGGACATATGTTTGGATCGTGGTCCCTTAGCACCTTGAACACACGTTGCGTGAGCGGCGAGGAAGTCGCGAAATCTTCGTAGGCGCGTTCCAGCTTGGCGCGCACCCGCGCGGCGATTACCTGGTTAGGCAGACCGGAGAAATCTTCTTCGGCAAGGTATTGGCCCACGCGCTTCATGATATGGAGCCGCGAGACATTCATCACTTTCGGGTCGTAGGAGACGTCAAGGCAGGCGAAGAAGTCCTCCGCGGCCGACAGGCCCTTCAGTCGCGCTAGGATATCGGTGCGATCGATCGGGCGGCTATCAGCGGAGCAGTTCATTGTATTCTCCCGGCGCGAAATTGTGGTGTCGATGCATTGGTGACATTGCTGACGGCGTGCCGACCTCTGGCACGGCGGCTGGGCAAGAGACTTGGCGATCTCAAGCTTTTCTGAAGTGGTGAAGGCGACCCCGAGTTTAACTGCTCTCCTTGCGCAGGGTCGTCACGTTGAGGAAGACCTCACGGCTCGTCGGCTATTGTGCCGCTCGGACCCGGGCCGGAATGAAGCTGTTCTGCACCTCGCCCGCACAGTCCAGCACTGGGAACGGCCCGTAGCTTCTCGGTGATCGCAGGCAGGACCTCAAGCACGCGGTCTACGTCATCTTCGCCGTTGTCACGCGACAAGGAGAAGCGGACTGCCCCACATGCCGCGTTCATAGCGATCAGAACATGGCTCGGTTCCAGTGAGCCAGAGGCACAGGCGGACCCGGCGGAACAGGCGATTCCCAGCCGGCTCAGGACAATTGGAATTGCATCGCCTTCGATACCTTCGAATCCAATGTTTGCAGTGTTTGGCAATCGCTCTTGCGGATCGCCGTTGATGGATGTGTTTGGGATGCGCTGGATGATCCCGTTCTCAAGGCGGTCGCGCAACCATTTTATTCGTTTTGTCTCGTCCATGAATTTCAAGGCGAGTTCGGCCGCCATGCCCAGTCCGACTATGCCGGGTGTGTTTTCAGTGCCTGCACGCCGGTCGCGCTCTTGGTGCCCACCCTTGATCATGGAGGAGAAGCGCACGCCACGTCTTACATAAAGCGCGCCTATCCCCTTTGGACCATGCAGCTTGTGGGCGGAGAGCGACAGCATGTCGATCGCGGTCGATTTCAGCTCAATCGGAAGCCTTCCGACCGCCTGCACTGCATCAGTGTGGAAAAGCGCGCCGACTTCCCTGGCTAGATCGGCAAGCTTAACCACGGGAAAGATCGTACCGGTCTCATTGTTCGCCCACATTATCGAGACGATTGCCACTTGTGGGGTGAGGGCGGTTCTGTAGGCGTCCAGGTCGAGCCGGCCGTAGTGATCGACTGGGATAATGTGCACCTTGACGCCGCGCGTCTTCTCAAGGTGCGCGCACAACTTCAGAACGGCCGGATGTTCAACCGCGGAAGTCACTATTTCCGTTCGGTCGGGCATCACCTCCAGCGCCGAAAGGATGGCTGTACTGTCGCTTTCAGTCCCGCCCGAGGTGAAGATGATCTCGTCCTCGAATCCCGCGCCGATGAGGGCTTGCAACTGTTGCCTCGCCTTTCTCACGGCTTCAGCAACCGATGCGCCATAGGCGTGCATGGACGAATGATTGCCAAATTGCTCCGTAAAGAAAGGCAACATCGCTCCAACGACTGCAGGATCAACCCGCGTCGTTGCGTTGTTGTCGAGATAGACAGGGTTCATGGGAGTGATCCTTCAACTGCTGAAATGATTCAAGGGTAGTCGGGCCATTGAACCTCTGGCGCATATCGTATCTGGTAAGGTGGGCGGCCGGGGGAGCGATGGCTTGGCTGACCGGTCGCTGTCGACATTGCCCTTTGGTGGCGGCATCCGCCGGGAATTCAGCTGTTTCGGGCAATTTTGTTTGCTTGCCCACGGCAACGATCGATGATCGCGATTTGGTGCATCACCGAACGCAATTGTTCCGGGCCGACAGTGCGTGTCGGCCGGTTCCAGAGCGCCGGCGGTTACCGGTTCGACGCAGTATTCCTTGGCGTCGCTATAGTCGAACATAGCCTGTTCCCTCGCAATCATTTGCAGGACTTGCCGCAGCCGCACGTCTCACGCGCATTGGGGTTATCGAAAACAAAGCCGGATGTTTCGAGCCCAGTGACGAAGTCCACGGTCATGCCGGCGGCATGGGGTTGGGAGCCTCTATCCATGAACACCTTGAGCCCATCTCGCTCGATGATCGCATCGCCCTCACGTGAGACGCTCTCCAGGCCCATTGAGTATTGGAAGCCGGCGCAGCCGCCGGCATGGACCATGATGCGAAATCCTTCCGCCGGCTCGCTGGCGCGGTAAAGAGCGGCCTTGATGGCGGCAACAGCGTTGTCGGTGAGCGTAATCATGGCTCGATTTCTCCTCGGTCCGGCGTTTTCGTGGATCATCTCGCATGGACCGTGCCAAAGGGAAGACGTGTCAAAAACCGTAGGACATCCCGACGTCTCTTATGCTCGATTGCTGGGGAGACGTCCGACAACCGACACTTACTGTCGGGTTTGTCGCGTCCGCGTCACAGGAAGGGCGCCTGAGTTCGCGATGCACTCACGCGTAAAGCAATGAACAGAGCCAAAGATGTTCAGAGCTTGCCGCGGAGCAACTGGCACGATTTTTGTGAAGCCTTCGTTGCGGCGGCAAAATTGCCGGCCGATTCACCTTTGGGTTGCCCTCGCAATCGAAGAACGAAGGAAAGCAATATGATCCATCAGACCCGCCTTGGTGGGAAAGCAGCACCGCCGGTGGTACCCGAATGCTCGATCGGCCGATTGGCGCCGACCACCCAACAATCGCTCGCTACCGGCGATTGGCCGCTGACCGCCCGGAGACAGGATTCGACTGGCATGTGCCTGACGATCGATCGCGTCCGCCGTGCACATCCCTGAGGCCCGTTTTTCGATCGATCGTCAAAAGAAGAACGGGGCAGGGGTAAAAACATGGATCAGCGCAAGAAGCGGTCGCCCAACGAAATCCGGCGTGCGTGGGAAGTCTGTCCGAACATTCCCGCGCGTGATTTCGCCGCCCAATTGGCCATTTCGGAAGCGGAACTGGTCGCGGCCCATTGCGGTTTCGGCGCGGCACGCATCGACCCGCGCGTCAATCACCTTCTGACGGGCCTCGAATTCGTGGGCGAAGTGACGGCGCTGACCCGCAATCAAGGTGCCGTGCACGAAAAGATTGGCGTCTTCAACAGAGTGATAACCGGCAACAATCACGCCATGGTCCTTGGTGACGAATTCGACCTTCGCGTCTTCCCGCAGGCTTGGAGGTATGGTTTCGCTGTTGAAAGGCGCCATCGCGGCGGAATCCAGCGCAGTTTGCAATTCTTCGACGCCGCCGGCGCAGCAGTGCATAAGGTGCATCTCAGGCCGGTCTCCAACCTTCATGCCTATCGAAAGCTGGTGGCCGAGCTCGTATCCGCCAACCAGGAGCCGACCATGTCGCTTAAGGCGAGAGTAGCCGACCTGGGCGCGAGGACTGCGGACTGGGCCGGCACGGTGGACGACCTACGCGAGTACTGGAGCCGGCTGACTGACGTCAACCTTCTAAAGACGCTCAAGCTCAGCCGCTGCCAGGCTTTGCGCATGGTCGGCCAGGATTACGCTTGGCTGCTCGACAATGCCGCAGTTGGCGCCGTGCTCCAGCGTGCGGCCGAAGACGAATTGCCGATCATGTGCTTCGTCGGCAACCGAGGTTCTATCCAGACCCATTCCGGCTTAATCAAGTCGGTCAAGCAGATCGGGCCGTGCATCCATGTGCTGGACGAAACGTTCCGGCTGCATCTCAGGACCCACCAAATCCGTGAGGTTTGGGCCGTGCGCAAGCCGACCAATGACAGTCACGTCACCTCGCTCGAAGCATATGGGTCCGACGGCAAGATCATCATCCAGTTGTTCGGTGCGCGCAAGGAAGGCGAACGCGAGCGCGACGACTGGCGGGTTCTGGCGGAAAACCTGCCTCGTTTCCCCGACAGCTACATGAGAAAAGACCGATCGTCGTCGGTGGGACGCCGGCGCCCATCTGCCTCCGCAGCCAGTAGCCGGGCATTGAAGCCGAGACCGGGGACACGATGACGCAATAAGCGCGCTGTATTATCGCAACGCGATGAGCAGGAAGCAATTTGGCGCTGCCCCATCGACCGCATGGTTACGACGAAGCCGCGGCCTTTGGGCCGAGCTCAGAGGTGACAATAGCGTGAACGCCGCCGACCGTCACTCCCCACCAGGCGGTCAGGTTTTGCGGTTCGGGCCGAGCAAAAATACTGTCAAGACAGCGAGGAACGTGGCAACCGCGCTGTAGACAAAGACACTGGCAATACCCGTGTGATCCACCAATAGGCCACCGCAAGTTGTGCCGGCTGCGATGGCCACTTGGAAGGTTATGACCATCAGTACACCAGCGCTCTCGGCCTGTTTCGGAGCGGCGCGTAGCACCATCCATGTCTGCAATCCGACCGGGACCGCGCCAAAAGCAAAGCCCCATACGGCAACTGCAATTGCCGAGGTCAAGGCCGATGCTCTCATGGTCAGGAGCGAGACAGCGGCTACGGCAATGAGCAGGGGCGGCAGGGCCGCGACCGCCTTGAGACTGTGTTTGGTGAGGAATGCGCCGGCTAAATTGCCGAAGACGCCGGCCGTGCCAAAAGCAAGGAACACGAGCGGGATTGACTTCTTGTCGAGCGCAGGAACGCTCTCGAGAAAGGCGCGGATGTAGGCGAAGCTGGCAAAATGGCCGGAAGCGACCAATAGCACGACTAGCACCGCAACCTTCATCGCCGGATTCTTCGCGACATCCAGCGGACTGCGGAATCTGCGCACTTCGATCGGAGGCAGTGGCGGAATGGTTACGAGTTGCACGAGCAGCGCAACGGCACTCACGATTGCGGCGACCTTGAACGAGGCTCGCCATCCCCAAATGTCACCGACATAAGCGCCGATTGGAGCCGCGCAGACGGAGGCGACAGAAACGCCGGTGAGGATGACCGACATGGCGCGCGGCATGAGGTGACTTGGAACCAGCCGCATCGCCAACGCTGCCGAAATTGACCAAAAACCACCAAGCGATATGCCAAGGACGACGCGTGCCGCCAGCAAAACCGGCAGCGACCCCGCAACCTCCGCCAGAACGTTCGACAGGATCAGCAGGAGCGTCATCGCCCAGATGACGACCCTGCGGTCCAGACGCTTTGTCACGATGGCGATTATCGGTGCCGAGATCGCCGCGACGATTGCGGCCGCTGTTAGCGCCTGTCCAGCCGTGCCCGTGGTGATACGGAGATCATGCGCGAGCGGTGTCAGAACGCTGGCGGGCAGAAACTCTGCCGTCACAAGCCCGAAGGTGCCGAAGGAAAGCGAAATGATGGCACCCCATGCAGGGCCAGAACGTTGATAGGGACTTTCTGGGTCAAGCCGATCTCGGTCGAACAAAGCCGCGTCCACTAAATCTGTCGCCGATTCGGTCATGAATGAGTTCTCCGGCTAGGAGCTGTTGCAGCAGGGGTGGCTACATCGCCGGGGATCAAAGCCGCGAGACCTTCCGGCGGCGGCCAGTCGGCATCAGTCGAGGCCTCGGAGCCCGACGCATCCGAGGCCTCATCGGAGGGCCGACGGACCCAACCGTCGACAATGCGGGAGAGTTCTCGGCGCGGTCGCATCGATCGCATTCGTCGAAGTGCGGTCTGTTCACTGCGAACCAAGCAAGCCGAACGCGGTGTCCTCGATCGAGGCCTTGATGGGGGGATGATCGACGATCTCTATATTGCTTTGAAGCAGGAAGTTCCGTCGCCATATGTGGTTATCCTGGCAGCCAGAATTGAGCGGTTGTCGCAAGCACCAAGGCGGTCGCAATGAGTGCAACGAGGCGGAAGTCTGATCGATGGCTGCGGTTCGATGGCCGCGCGATCGACAAAATTGAGGTGATGAGTTATCCCTTTTGAAGCCGTTGCTCCCAATTCTGGGATAAGGTAATTGCAGGCGGTCCCAGCAACGTCGGGCGGCCTTTTTGGTGATCGAATTCATGGGACGACACTCTCGGTCCGTGACGCATCTGCGAATGACTCCGCAAGTTCCGTGCCATCAACGACAAATCTGGCTCTGCTGAGCGGGTGGTGGAGGCACGAGCGTGGGCTATCCCAAGAGCTTGCCGCAAGGTTGTTCGAAGTTGAGGTGCCGGATAGACCGCAAATATGTCGGGCGGCCTGGGGTTGGCCAACACGAAGATGCGCAAGTTCAAAAGGACGAGCTGAACCCTTGCCGATATCCATCCGAGGCTGATCTGGAGAAGGTCAAGAACTGCGTCTTGAAGGCTTCCGCCGCACCGGCAAATGCTAAGCCAAGGTGCTGGGCAAGATGGACAGGGCCATCCAACCCGTCGACTGGACGCTCATTAATGGCGTCGGTGTGGCTCTGTAGCTGGCGAGAAAAACGCCCTGCTGAAAGACAAAAGCTCGTGTGGCCGGCTCTGAAGGACGGCCAATGAGGCATGCGAGGAGAGGCTATAGTCCATTCGTGTAGACTGATCTTGTCCTACGGAGGCGGCTAACCACCCCGCCAGACATCATCGAGGGGAGCGCCACTAGGCTCACCCCAAGTGTTGGTCGTTTCCACCTGGTGACCTCGGCCAAGTCACCAAGCCGCTTAGCGCAAGCTTTCGAACTGGATGCTCCCCGGGCACATGATCGGCTAGCGATCCCACCAGTTGAGTTGCTCCAAGTCGCTGTCTAGCATTCTACATTCTGTGTCCGACGCTGGACAAGAATGTTGCAATCCCGACCAGCAAGTCAGCGCAGGCGCCACCTGTTGCCCAGCAAACGGCAAGGATTATCGAAAGACGAATTCGGCACGGAGCTTGCACCGACGATTGCATGCAAATGCCGACAGCATCTCATGAACGGTCTCTCGATTCTGGCGCGGTTAAATCGCGGCCGGTTCCAGATCATGTCCCGCCCGAAATGGTGAGGGACTTCAACCTGTTTACGTCGCCCGGCATGTTGCCGACGGCTAACGGGGATCCGCATGCAGCGGTTGCTTGCGTTCATGCCGGGCCTCCGATCTTTTATTCAACCAGCAACACGCGCGACGGTCGGGGTACCTGGGTCATCACTCGCGCGAGCGACCAGCGCCGGGTGCTGCAGGACACCGAAACGTTTTCCAGCCATCGCAGCATCTTCGCCTCTGTGCTCGGCGAGAGCTGGCCGATGATCCCGCTTGAGCTCGATCCGCCATTCCACGGTGTTTTTCGCTCACTGCTCAATCCGCTGCTTTCGCCAAAGCGGGTAATGGCATTGGAGCCGGCTGTCCGGGAACGAGCGATCAAGCTGATCGACAGGATCGCCGCATCAGGCACGAGCTGCGACATCATGAAGGATTTTGCAGTTCCGTTCGCGGTCAATATCTTCCTTCGCTTTATTGGGCTTTCGGACAACGGACTAGAAACATTTGTCGGCTGGGCTAGAGATCTGCTCCACGGCGATAAGGAGCAACGACCACCCGCAGCCCGGACGATCGTGGCCTTCATCGACGAACTTGCCACCGAGCGCCGCAAGGAGCCGGTCGATGATTTCATGACCTTCATCGTGAAGGCAAAGGTCGAGGGTCGTCTGCTCAGTGACGAAGAAGTCCGTGGCATCGGCGTGCTTGTGTTCGTCGCGGGACTCGACACGGTCTCAGCAGCCATATGCTTCGACTTGGCCCATCTCGCGCGCAACCCCAAAGATCAGGAATTGCTACGAAGCGAACCTGACCGGATTGCCGTCGCTGCGGAAGAATTGCTGCGCGCCTATTCGACCATTCAGATGATCCGAGTGGCAACGAAGGATGTCGACTTCAAAGGCGCGCCGATCCGCAAGGGAGATTATGTTTCCTGTGCCACGATGATTGCCAATCGTGACCCGGCGGAATTCGAATGCCCGAATGAGATCGATCTGGCGCGCGAGGACAACCGGCACGCTGCCTTTGGCTATGGTCCCCATCGTTGTCTTGGCTCACACCTTGCCCGGCGGGAGATTGTCATTGGCCTGGAGGAGTGGCTGGCGCGCATCCCAGCCTTTCGGATCAAGACAGGGACTGAACCTATCACCTTCGGCGGCCATGTGTTCGGGATCGAGAATCTGATCCTGGAATGGTCCTGAAGTTTCAGCCAACGACATTGGAGTTCGCTATGCGTGTCGTCGTACATAAAGCCAGATGCCAGGGTCATGCGCGCTGCTGGGCGCGGGCGCCGAGAGTCTTCAAGCTTGATGACGCCGGCTACATCTTGCCCGGTGATATTGATGTTGCCGATGGGGAGCAACTGCTTGCCTCAAAAGGGGTACGAGCCTGCCCCGAACAAGCTCTGGAAGTTGACGAGCCCCCCGCTAACTCAGTTGTAGAGAGAGACACACGCAAAGTGCAGACTGGCATCGGGAAGGACAAAACAATCATACAATTCGCGACAGACCCTGTCGACCACGCGAAAATTACCGAACTGCGTGACCGAGAGGCGATCCGCAACTGCCTGTATCGGTACTGCCGCGGGATAGACCGCGCCGATGAGGCGGCGCTGCGTAGCGCATACTGGCCCGAAGCGTATGACAGGCACGGTCCCTATTGCGGACCGGCAGAGGACTTCATCCAATTTGCTCTCGGTCTGCCGGGGCACCGTAACATCCATCAAATCACGAACAGCCTGATCGACTTCATCAGTTCAGCAGAGGCCGCGGTCGAGAGCTATTTCACCGCGCTGCAACGCGGACCGGATACAGACCAAGAAATACGTCAGACGCTGCTTTGCGGCCGTTACTGCGATCTGTTTCAGAAGAGGCAGGACGAGTGGCGAATTGCGGAACGGACAGTCGTCTACGATTGGGTTGAGGAGCAAATCCCGCCAGCGATTCTTGAGGCAGATAGGTTCGGCCGGCGACAGCCGATTGGAGCACCACATCCAGACGATCCCATCTACCAGTTGCTCAAGGGTCACATCCCCACCGACCAAGATGGCGTCGAGGGTCCCCAACTGGGAGCTGCATAAGTGGGTAGGAATGGAGGATGAGCGCCCTACGGGAACGACATCTGTGTGGGGCCGCGACTGGCGGTCACTGCAACGATTTGGCTCGGCCCTTCATTCCGCCCAAGGTTGATGGGCTGAGATCACAAGCGGTCATCGTGGAGAAGCTCTCGTGAAACTGGCAGCACGCACCGTAATCATCACAGGCGCTGCGGGCGGGATCGGCCGTGCCCTGGTCGATATCCTTGCCGCGGACGGAGACACTGTAGTTGCGGTGGACCTTCCGGGCAGTGGTGTGGTTGAACTGGCTCGGGATCTCGGGTCGCCGCACGTCGGTCTGGAGTGCGATGTGTCGCGAGAGAAGGACATGCTCTCACTTTTCGGCCAGGTCGAAGCACGGTTCGCGCAAATCGATGTCCTCATCAACAATGCGGCGGTTGGACCCACGATGGATAGGATCATCGACACCGCTGTCGATACCTTCCGACGCGGCGTGACAGTGAACCTTATTGGGCCATTCGTTATGGCCCGGGAAGCGGCGCGGCGCATGAAGCCGGGCGGTGCGATCGTCAATGTGGCTTCGATGGCGGGCGTGGTCGGCAATCCCAGGCGCAACGCCTACGCAGCCTCGAAAGCTGGCGTGATCTCGTTGACAAAGTCCCTTGCATGCGAGTGGGCTATGCGAGGAATCCGCGTCACGGCGGTGGCGCCGGGCTCCGTCCGCACCCCAATGGTCACAGAACTGGCACGCGCTGGCAAAATGGACCTCGCGGCGATACGCCGCCGCGTGCCGATGGGGCGCTTGGCTCGCCCCGACGAGATCGCCAGGGTCGTGCGTTTTCTGAGCAGCACGCAGGCGCGCTACATCACCGGCTCGGTGCTGGCAGTCGACGGAGGCTGGATGTCATTCAACCAGCCGGGGGATGCTCACCCGCCGGTGGATGGTGCGCTCCAAGCCGAGCTCTCCTGTCCGGCCGAATGCACAGATGCGCGAATCGTGCTCGTCACCGGTGGCGCAAAAAGCATTGGCGCGGCCGTCGCTCGCCGCTTTGCCGCGAACGGCGACACCGTCGTGATTGCTGATAAAGATGGCACTGCAGCGGCAGAGCTGGCTACATCGCTCCCCGGCAAGCATCTGGCGAAATCGCTGGACGTGGCCGTCGAGAGCGATGTGGTGTCGATGTTCGAAGAACTGAGGGGACGCTTCGGGTATATCGATGTTCTGGTCAATAGTGCTGATACCGCCGACAGGATTGTGCCTGCGATCGAGCAACTGTCGAAACAGCTCGAACACGTCCTGGATGTCAACCTTACCGGCGCCTTCACCTGCGCGCGCGAAGCGATCAAGGCTATGCGCCCGGGCGGCGTGATCCTCAATCTCGGGTCGATCGACAGCTTTCTGCCGTTCGCGCCGCGCCATGCCTACGGCGCCTCCAAGGCGGGGATGGATATGCTGACCCGTTGCATGGCGGCCGAACTCGGGCCGGTCGGAATTCGGACAGCCACCGTCGCTCCTGGCCACATCCGCACGCCCGCACTTGCTCAGTTGGCCAAAGCCGGCCGCATCGACCTGACAGCAATCGGACGACGCATCCCCATGGGCAGGATGGGACGGCCAGAAGACGTCGCAGATGCATCGTTCTTCCTTGCTTCGTCTGACGCCTCATACATCAACGGCTCGATCCTCTACGTGGACGGCGGCTGGACCTCGTTCGGTGATGCGGGAAACGCCAGCGAGCTCTATGACGAATGTTTTGCGGAGGCCGCAGGTTAATTGCCAGGCCTTCGCAGGGCGACCGGCCGAGCATTATGAAGCCTCGGCTCCACGACGCACCTGAGGTGCTTGAGATCCAAGCATGCGCATGCCGAGCACATTCCCGGTCGGCTGACGTGTCTATAACGAGGAGAAATCATGGAATTTGCCACTTTCATTCTGGCCGCCCAGCGTGGCTATCACCAATCCTCAGAAAGCGTCATCCGCAACTCCATCGAACAGGCCGTCGCTTCGGAGCAGGCTGGGTTCAACACCGCGTGGTTTGCTGAGCACCACTTCAACAATTACAGCCTCATACCATCCCCGCTGATGATGGTGGCGCACTGCGGCGGCTTGACAAGCACGATTCGCCTGGGCACTGCCGTCTGCGTGCTGCCGCTTTACCAACCGCAGCGCCTGCTGTCCGAGATCGGCTTCGCCGACATCGTTGCGAACGGCCGTCTCGAGCTCGGCGTAGGCTTGGGATACCAGCAGTTCGAGTTCGAACGGTTCGGCGTGGACATCGATGAGGCGCCGGCCGTCTTTTCGGAATACCTGGACATCATTCTCAAGGGCCTCAACCAAAACGTCTTCGAACACGACGGCCAGTATGAGAAGATCCCCCCAACAGCGATTTCGGTCCGCACAGTCCAGCAGCCGACGCCGCCTATCTGGATCGCTGGCGGAGCCGCACGGATGGCTCGGGCCTACCGCGAGGGGCACAATTTTTTTGTCACAGCCTTCCACGACGGCTTAGAGACTTTGACCACACTGCGTGAATCAGTCGAGAGGGCGGCGGCATCCGAGGAAAAGAACGTCACCGACGTCAAGATATCGCTGCTGCGCTGCTGCTATGCCAGCCACGACGAGTTGGAGATCAACAGCTATCTCGACAATGCCCGCTTCCAGCGCCGGCTTTCTGAAGCCCTGCATCAGCGTCGCCAACAGAGCCACGATGGCTACCTGCTGCAGGAGACACCGACCCAGCAGGATCTGTCCTTCGAGACCATGCGCAAAAATTTGCCGATTGGCAGCGTAAATCGCGTGATTGATCGCCTGCTGGAAGAGATCGATATCTTGAAACCGGACCAGATCGCAGTTCAGACTCAATTGGGCGACTTCGACCAAAAGACGATGCTGCGCCAGATCGAGCTCTGGGGCGACAAGATCATCCCTGCGGTCAACAAGGCGCTTTGTCATGCCGGAAGCTGAAGCCGGCCGTTACGATGATGGCTGCCTATCCAGCGCGCAATGGCGTGGGTCCGAGCTAGGGAGGAGCTTCGATCAGCATGTGCTGCCCTGCGTACATTCACGTTCGCTTGAGGAGGTCCAGGCGGGCGAGGTGTTGGCGACGGAGGGGACAGGCCTTTCGTCTGTCGAATTGCGTGATGTCTTGGCCGCAACTTTCCCGTCTACCTCCAGCAGCGTATTCGCTTTGGAGGAGTTGAGCGAGCCCGAGCCGGAACTGGAAGAGGAACTGCTACGCCGGCTGCTGCTAGCGCATGCTGCGCCGGCCGACCCGGCGAGCGCCCGCTTGGCCAAGATCATCGCCCGGCGTGCGATGCGCATGGACCATCTTTGGCGGGATCTTGGCCTCTCAAATCGCGCTGAGCTCAGCCGCCTGCTTGCCAGACATTTTCCCGCGCTGGCGGCAGGCAACACAGAAAACATGAAATGGAAAAAGTACTTTTACCGCAAGCTGTGTGAGGCCGAAGGCTTTTCGTCATGCACAGCACCCAGTTGCGGGGAATGCCATGACTTCGAAAGCTGCTTCGGCCCGGAGGAAGTTGAGAGTCGCCTCTCGCCGACCACGAATGTCGGTTAGTCACTTCGCTTGATCGCAGCTGCGGACAAACGCTTATCGCGGCGCCGTCGTATGGAGGAAGGGATGTTCATCGCCTCGCGATATTTGGTGACGGTACGGCGAGCGACATCGATGCCGGTCTCCTTGAGTTGAGCAACGATGTCTTCGTCGGAATGTACCTTGTCGAGCGATTCTTCGGCTATGATTGCCTTGATCCGATGGCAGACAGCTTTGGCGGAGTGCGCATCGCCGCCCTCGCAGGATGCGATTGGCGCAGCGAAAAAATACTTCAGCTCGAACACCCCGCGCGGAGTCAACATGTACCTGTTCGAAGTCACCCGGCTTACCGTCGACTCGTGCATGCCGATCTCGTCAGCGACATTTTTGAGACAGAGAGGCCGCAGATGGGCGGCGCCGTGTGTAAAAAAGGCATCCTGCTGGCGCACGATTTCGGTCGCAACCTTAAGGATCGTCTTAGCGCGCTGCTTGAGACTGCTGATCAGCCAGTTCCCTTTTTCCTGGCAATTGTCGAGAAACGCTTTGCCTTCCGGATTTTGCTTGGTCAGCTGCGAGATTTCGGCGACATAGGTGTGGTTGATCAACACTTTGGGCAGCGTGGCCGGATCAAGCTCCACCCGCCATCCACCTTCGGACTTGGGCATTACCCAGACGTCCGGTACGATGGTTTCCGGCGTCCCGGACTGGAACCGGTCTCCAGGCTTGGGATCGAGCGCGCGGATTTCGTTCCTCATGTCGAGGAGATCCTCCTCGTCGACTCCGCAACGCTGCTTCAATCCCTGAAAATCCCCCCGTGCAAGCATCTCGAGATTGGCGACCAAAGCTGCCATAGCCGGGTCGAACCGGTCTTGCTGGCGCAGCTGAATCTCCAGGCATTCGCTGAGAGTTCGCGCAAAAATGCCCGGCGGATCAAATTGCTGCAAGATTCCGATGACCCGTTCCACATCAGCTTGCCGAACGTTTAACGTCCTGGCCAGATCGAAAAGGTTTACCTGAAGATAGCCAGTGTCCTCCAGATGAGCGGCGAGCTGTCCGGCAATCAGCCGCTCCTGGGGGGTGAACGGGTTGAGGGCGACCTGGCGGGCGACATGGTCGTGCAATGTTTCGGTGTGGGCGGTAAACTCCTCGACGGCAGGTCGATCGTTGCCGCTACTGCGTTGCGACTTCCATTGCCCGCGCCCGCCAGACGGCCCGCCAATGGGCGATTCGCCGATTTCGCTTCTGCTTTGACTGCTCCGCTGATCCACCCCTGGCAGCGGCGAATCGTCGTCAAACGGGTCAGGCTTCAAAACGGGGTTCTTCTCGAGTGCCTGCTGCACGAGCTGATGGAGTTCAGTATGCGTCAATCGCAGCAAGCGAATAGCTTCAATGGCTTGAGGCGATAAGACCATACGTTGCTTCTGGCGTTGAAGCAGGCTTGCTGAGAGATGCATGTTGAACCGTGATCTGCCGAGGAGGCTCTAGTGTGTGCTTGGGTTGTGTGAGACTTTCCACTTCTGGGTCATGCCGCCGCCTTCAATTTGTCGAGAACGTTTTGCGGGGATGAAACGCCATAGGGGTCCGTCTCGCAGTTGTCACAGAAGCCTTCCTCCTCGAACCACTGCTCCACCACGCCATCGTCGATCAGAGCGGCGTATCGCCAGGAGCGCATGCCAAAGCCCAGATTGTCCTTCGCGACCAGCATGCCCATTTTGCGCGTGAACTCGCCCGACCCGTCTGGGATCAGCTCGATCTTCTGCAGCCCCAAGGACTTTCCCCACGCATTCATGACGAAAGCATCGTTGACCGAGACGCAGTAGATCGCGTCAATTCGCAGTTCCAGAAATTGATCATAGAGTTTTTCGAAATCGGGCAGTTGGAAGGTCGAGCAGGTCGGGGTGAAGGCGCCAGGCAGCGAGAACAGGATGATGCGCTTGCCCCCGAAATAATCGTCGGAGGTCTTGTTCTCCCACTGATAAGGATTTGGCCCCCCGATCGACTCATCGCGAACACGCGTGCGAAAGGTCACGAGAGGAACGTTCTTTCTATAGGTCATTGATTTGCTTCCAGGCCAAAGTGGTACGGTGCATTTTTCGGTTAAACTGAAGCGGCATCGACTTCGGTCGACAGTTCCGGCAGCCTCGCGCCTTGGCGTGGTTGCCTCGGACCGGTCTTGTGCAAGACCGCCCCCGAGCAGGCACGTTTAACGGCGACGAGCTTCCGCGGAGACGGGGAATTTTGCTCGCGTGCTTTATCGAGCTTTGAGAGGTAGGCATGGTCTGCAACCGTGATTTTGACTGCGTTCTATCGACCGAGTCGCAAGCGCCATGCCAATTGACCCGATGCCTTGGGTTCACTTCGGTTTTTGCAGCAACTTTCGTGTTGTGCAGTAATGCCGGTCGATATTATTGCTCAAGCAGCACTGGAAATTGGGTGCGACTCCGTTCGGCAAACCCGGCCTTTGTCCGAAGCCGGACACGAATGTCGGAAATAGCCAAACGCCAGGATCTGGGGCGGGTTAAGAAACGTTGCCGTGGGCACCGGCTTCAGCACAATTGCGCCACGCGAGCATGGCTCCCAGCGTCAATGCCGTGCAGCAGCGAGACGAAGTCACTGCAGAATATCAACCTCTGCGAAGTCGTTGAAACCCAGCATGTGCGAGCCGTTCGAGGCGCAGATCAAGGCATGCTCGAGGAAGAGCTCGTGCTCTCGGCAGCAAGTGTTGCGACGTCTGACAAGGATCGTCGCGCTTCAAGGAAAAGAACCTGAATGGTGCACGGCTTGTGAAGGCCGGCGCATGGAAATGGCTGGGCTGATCATCCTCCATGAGGGTTGAATGAAGAGCTGGCCCCTATCTCCCTCAGCTGCAACGGGGGGAGATAGGGCATGTCCGTCTATCGCGCTGGGTAACATTCCTCGGTGATGCAATAAGGGGGAGCAATTTCTCATTTCGGCAGACACGACCCAGCTCTCCTTTCATGCGCTGATTCCCCCAGGGGAAATCGCGACTCCAGGCTTCCTATGCAGCGAATCGCGGTGCTGTCCGATGTCCGACAATGTCGGATGCGGATCGTAGCTGGGCTAGATCCGTCACTTTGCCTCGATGGTTTCCCACTGGCCTTATATCTGCTTCGCCCAAATGCGGCGACATAACCTGTGCGGCATCTGTGAATGGATCGACTTCAATCGAGACCTCGGAGGTCCCGATGCGCGAAGGGAGCTTGCCGATATGACGGCCACCATAGCGAACCACGGTCCGGACGACGAGGGGACTTGGATCGGCGGGCCTGCGGCGCTGGGACACCACCGCCTGGCAATCATCGATATCCAGGGCGGCCGCCAGCCGAGGATGCTCCAGGGGGATGGCCGACCTGACTTGGTGCTCGTCTACACGGGTGAGACTTACAACTACCGCGAGCTGCGTCAACAGCTGGCCGGCCTAGTCCATCGCATGAACACGAGCAGTGACACCGAGGTGGTGCTGCACCGCCCCCGCGAGTAGGGCTCTTCGGCGGGTACACTTTTTTCACGAAATCCGTGAATGTTTCTCGCGACATCATCCCGCAATCGGTGGTGCAGCGGGTGAAGAGCCCGTATCCGGCTATCCAGAATGCCGCCTACGACAAAATACTACGTACGCGGTTCACTGTGATGCTGGACGACCTAGTTGTGGAGCTTCAACAGGTTGTCCTCGATCAGGGCGAGGCGACTGATAGGCGTTTTTGACTTTAGGCTGCCATGTGGA
>NZ_JARTVO010000036.1:0-34400 GCF_029625675.1 Mesorhizobium sp. WSM4884 | reverse complement strand
CATCCAGAGGTCTCTCAGAATCGATTTCCACATACCGCACAAGAGTCCTTTTCTACTCATGTGCGATTCCCCTGCCCCAAGCGGGGGGGATGGCCGGCAGGCCAGAGGGGGGCGCGAAGGATCGCTGTTGCTGATTTTTAAGCACCGTCATTCGCACTGGTACTGGCTTAGCGCCCATTCGCCGGTGACCGACAGAAAGTCGGAGATCTTCCAGTCGCCGCCGACCTTCTTCAGCTTCCATTCCAGACGATGCTGGTGGCCTTCGACGACGAAGGCCACGACCACCTTGGCATCGTCGCCATTGACGGCCTCGATGGTGCGCAGGCTATTGTCGATGGCGAGCTTGTCGTAATCGGCATTGTCGAGCGCCATGTTGGGATCGAGGCATTCGCCCTGGCCCGAGGCGCGCAGCGCATCGCTCTTGTCGAGCACGCTCTTCGCGGGATCGATGAAGTTCTTGCGCTGAGCCGGGTCCAATTCCAGCCCGAGATGCTCATAGAAGGGCCTTACCACCGCCGTTGGCGATCCGGGCAGGATGGGAGCGGCAGGTGCCGGCGGCGACTTGTCGACCGCAGGCGCGTTGTCGCTGGAAGAGGCCTTCGGCGGCGAACCGAACAGCCCCTGCGCCGAGGCGCCGTTCAGCCCCGCGGCCAGCATCGATAGGCTTGCCAGCGCGAGGGCGAGGCGGCGAAGCATGGTATCACTCCGTCGAGGCGCCGCATCCCAGCGCGCTGAGCGTCCAACTGCTGGTCTTGGAGGTGATGTCGGCGATCTTCCACTTGCCGTCCACTTTCTTCAGCGACCACACCATTTCGCGTTTGGAGTCATCGCCTTCCGGGAAAAGATTGAAGTTTGCCGTCACCTCGGCGGTGTCGCCATTGACGGCCTCGGTGAGCTTCAGCGTCTTCGACACGGTCTTCTGATCGAAATCCTGGGCGTCGAGGCCCGGGTCGAAATCGATGCAGGATACCTCGTCGGGCTTCTCCTTCTGCGCCTTGTCGTTGGCCTCGAAGAGCTTGGTGACCGGCTCGGTGAAGCGGTCGCGGTATTTCGCGTCCGCCTCGAACTTCACTTCAGGCACATAGAAGAACTTCACGGCCTTGGACGCCGTCCCGGCGAGTGCCGCGGCGGGCAAGGCAATCGACATGGCGGCGGCCAGCACTATCGGTCTCATGCAGGATCTCCGGATGTTCGGCGGCGTGGTGGCAGGATCACCACCACGCATCCTGCATATCGGCTTTTTCGCGGCACATGAAGTCCTTGCGCCGCCGTCTCAGGCTTCAAGCCAGACGTTCTGGAAGTCCATTTCGTAGGTCTGGTGCATTGTGTAGTTCTTCACCTTCTTGTTCATGTGGCAGTAGAGCTTCTGCCAGAACGGCTGAATGATGACGCCGGAGTCCTGTAGGATCTGCTCGACGTCCTTCATCACCTCCTTGCGCTTGGCGACGTCGATCTGCGACAGCGCCTCCTTGAGCTTGGCGTCGAAATCCGGGTTGGAATAAGCCGTCTCATTCCAGGCCTCGCCGCTGCGGTAGCCCAGCGCCAGGACCTGGACGCCGAGCGGGCGCATGTACCAGATGGTCATGGAATAAGGGTATTTCGTCCAGTCGTTCCAGAAGGTCGAGCCCGGCAGCACCGTGCGCTTCACCTTGATGCCGGCATCGCGCAACTGGCCGGCGATCGCGTCACCTGTGTTCTTCTGCCATTCGTCCTCGACGGTGATCAGCTCGTGCTCGAAGTCGGCCTGGCCGGCTTCGGCCATCAGCTTCTTGGCGCCGGCCGCGTCCCGCTCCTTCTTGGGCAGAGGATAGTATTCGGGATGGATCGGGCTGACATGATGGTTCTCACCGACGGTGCCGCGGCCATTATAGCCGAGTTGCATGACCTGGTTGTTGTCGACGGCCATCTGCAGCGCGTTGCGCACCCGTTTGTCGTCGTAGGGCTTGTGCGTGATGTTGGTGCGGGCGACGAGCGTGGTCGCCGTTGCGACTTCCGATTTCACCAGATCCATCTTGTCGAGCGGGTCGATGAAGTCGGCCGGCGTTTCGAAATCGAGATCGATCTCGCCGGAATCGAAGGCATTCAGTGTGGCGTTGAAGTCGGTGCCATAGTCGATGAACTCGACCCCGTCGAGCGGCGCTTCGCCGCCCCACCACTTGCCGTTCTCGCGGCGCTTGACGACCGCCTTCTGGCCGACCGCGTAGGAGACCAGCTCGAAAGCTCCGGTACCGATCGGCTTCTTGATCGGGTCGGCACCATCCTTGTCGAAGTCGCGATGCACGATCAGCGCCGGATAGTCGGTGAAACCCGGAATGATCGCGATATCGGCTTCGGAAAGCTTCAGCTTGACCGTATGGTCGTCGACCTTGGTGATGGCGCCGTCCTTCGCCTTGCCGGTCTTGGCATCGACCAGCGCGCCGACGCGTGCCGCCATGGAATTGCCGGAAGCCCCCTTCTCGCACCAGCGGTTCAGGTTGAAGACCACGTCGTCGGCGTTGAAGGCATCGCCATTGTTCCAGGTCACGCCCTTGCGCAGATGCAGCGTGTATTCGGTGGCATCGTCGTTGACGTCCCAGCTTTCGAGCAGGACTGGCTCGAAAGTGAACTGATGCGTGTAGCGCACGAGCGGCTCCAGCCAGGTGCGGGTGACATTTGCCATCTCCGTCCAGTCATAGGTGCGCGGATCCTTCTGCGCCTTGACGGACATCGCGACATGCAGCGTTCCGCCTTTCTTCGGCTCGTCTGCCAGGGCCTTTGTCGGCGCGGCGAGGCCGATCATGCCATAGGCGAAAGCCGTCGATGCGCCGAAAGCGCTCGCCAGCGCCAGGAATTCGCGTCGGTCCACGCGGCCCGCGCGCGCTTCTTCCGCCATCGCCTCGATGGCGGCGGGGACGCGATCACCGTTGCTTCTGAAAACTGTCATTGTCTTTCTCCCATTGGTTTCAGCGGGTCTACGCCCGTTCTCCGTCAACTAACGCTATCGGGTAGCTTTTCCTCGCGCCGCGCGATCAAATCCTTGAGACCTTCGGCGACGCCCTCGTCGAGCTTCGGCTCCTGATAGTCGGCGAGCATGTTGCGCGCCTTTTCGAGGCCGCGCGTATCATGATCCTTCGCGCCCTCAGCTGTCCATTGTTCGAAAGAGTTGAAGTCCATGATGCTCGGCATGAAGAAGGCGCGTTCGAAATGCTCCAGCGTGTGCTGGGTGCCGAGGAAATGCCCTTGCGGACCGACCTCGCGGATCGCCGCCATCGCTTCCTTGAAATCGTCGAAGGGGACACCGCCGGCATATTTGTACCAGCCGACGAGCTGCTCGCAGTCGGTGGCGAATTTCGAGTAGCCGCAGGTGAGGCCCGCCTCCAGCCAGCCGGCCGAGTGCCAGATGTAATTGGCGCCGGCGAGGATCGCGGCATGCATGAGCATATTCGCCTCGTAGCCGGCCTGGGCGTCGTTGAGCTTGGAGCCGACATGGAAGCCGGAAGTGCGCCACGGCAGCTTGTATTTCCTGGCCAGCGCGCCCATCAGATACATCATCTGGGCAGCCTCCGGCGTGCCGCCCATCGGCGCGCCGGTCTTCATGTCGACCGTCACCATGAATTGTCCGTAAAGCTGCGGCGAGCCGGGACGGATGAGCTGGGTGAAGGCCACGCCCGCAAGCGCCTCGGCGTTGACCTGCGCCACCGCGCCTACGGCCGAAGCCGAGGTCGAGGCGCCGCAGAGCGCGAAGGGCGCCAGGATCAGCGGCTGGTTGTGGCGCGCATAGACCCGCATGGCGTCGAGCATGGTGGCGTCCCACACCAGCGGCGAATTGCAGTTGGTGATCGCCACCAGCACCGGATTGTCGCGCACGAACTTCTCGCCGAAAACGATTGCAGCCATCGCCATCGTGTCCTCGGCCCGCTCCTTCGACGTGACGATGCCCATGAACGGCTTGTCGGAATGCTTCAGCGCCGAATGAATGATATGGAGGTGGCGCTTCGGCACCGGGATCTCCATCGGCTCGCAGATGATCGAGCTCGACGAATGCAGCGCCGGCGCCATGTAGGCGAGCTTGTGGAAATTGTTGAGGTCGTTGAGCGTGCCGTAGCGCCGCTTGTTGTCGAGGTCGCGCACATAGGGCGCGCCATACATCGGCACGAAGATCGAGTTCTTGCCGCCGACGCGGACCGTGCGCTCGGGATTGCGCGCGTTGAGCGTGAATTCCGGCGGAACCTTCGAGACGAGTTCCATCAGCAGCGCGCGATCGATGCGCACACGCGTTTCCTTGACGTCGGCGCCTGCCGCTTTCCAGAGCGCGATCGCCTCGTCGTCACGGAATTCGCAGCCCACTTCCTCGAGGATCTTGAGCGACTCTTCGTGGATCAGTTCCACCGCCTCGTCGGGCACGATCTCGTAGACGGGGATCTGCCGTACCAGCGTCGGAAAGGACGCAACCGGGGCGCTCCTCAGCGCCTTGCGCCCAAGGCGGCCGCCGCCGCGACGATGGGTCGGTTCAGTCAATTCAGCGGCCAGTGCGTTCATGAATCCTCCTTCTTCCCGCCTGCCCAAGTTAGCGAGACGAAATATGGATGTGACGCTGGAAAATCCTGATCTCTTGTATAAGCTACACTTATGCGAAACCTACGCCACCTCCTCCCTTCCGCCGGCAGCCTCGTCGTCTTCGAGGCGGCGGGCCGGCTGTCCAGCTTCACCGCGGCCGGGCGCGAGCTCGGCATGACGCAGGCGGCCGTCTCCTATGCCGTGCGCGGGCTGGAAGAACAGCTCGGCGCGAAGCTCTTCCAGCGCCGCCATCGCCAGGTGCTGCTGACGGAGGCCGGCGAGCGCTTCCACGCCGACGTTTCGCTCGGCCTGTCACATATCCGCAAATCGGCCGAGGATCTTCGGCTGCAGGCAACCGGCGGCCACGTGACTTTAGCCGCCTCGACCGCCTTCGGCTCGTTCTGGATGATGCCGCGGCTGCAGCAGTTCCGCGACGAGCTGCCGGGCGTCGACCTGCGCATCCAGACTGCTGACCGCGACCTCGACATCATCGCCGAGGGCATTCCGCTCGGGGTGCGCGGAGGGATGCCCCGCGACTGGCCGGACTATCATTCCCTGTCGCTCTCCGACGAAGAGATCTTCCCCGTCGCCGGGCCTAGCTATCTCGCCAAATTCGGCTTGCCGGAAACCGTCGAGGAACTGGCAACGCACAGGCTCATCCATCTCGAGGAGCCCTATCGCGAGGCCCCGAACTGGGACGAATGGTTCGCGTCCGCCGGAACCAGCCTGCGCAATGCCGAGCGCGGGTTGCGCATCAACGACTATGCACTGGTGATCCAGGCGGTGATGGAAGGGCAAGGCATCTCGCTCGGCTGGCGGCATCTGGTCGAGCGGCTGGTTGCATCGGGCCTGCTGGTGCCGGTGACCGACCATGTGATGCGGACCGGCATCGGCTTCCACGTCATCTGGCCGAAGAACCGCGAGCTCAGCGACAACGCGCGCAAAGTGAGGGACTGGCTGGTGGCGCAGGCGTGAACTAATCCCTCCCCCACCCGGTTCGAATCCGCCTATAATCGGCGCATGCCCATTCGCCAGCTTTCAGAAACAATGATCAACCAGATCGCCGCCGGCGAGGTGATCGAGCGCCCGGCGAGCGTGGTGAAGGAACTGGTCGAGAACGCGCTCGACGCCGGCGCGAGCAGGGTCGAGATCGTCACCAGCGGCGGCGGGCTTTCTCTCATCCGCGTCACCGACGACGGCTCGGGCATTCCCGAAAAGGAACTGTCATTGGCGGTCGCCCGGCATTGCACCTCGAAGCTCTCCAACGACATCCACGACATCCGTTCACTGGGTTTTCGCGGCGAGGCGCTGCCCTCGATCGGTTCGGTGGCCAGACTTTCGATCCGCTCGCGCACGGCAAGCGGCGACGCCGCGGCCGAGATCGGCATCGACGGCGGCCGGGTTTCAGCCGTCAAGCCGGCGGCCGCGAACCGCGGCACGACGGTCGAGGTGCGCGACCTCTTCTTCGCCACGCCGGCGCGGCTCAAATTCATGAAGGGCGAGCGCGCCGAAAGCTCGGCCACCAGCGACGTGGTGAAACGGATCGCGATAGCCTTCCCGGCCGTGCGCTTCACGCTTGCCGGCTCCGACCGTTCGACGCTCGAATTGCCGGCGACCAGCGACACACCGGAGGGCCGGCTTGCTCGCGTCGCGCAGGTGATGGGCAAGGATTTCCCCGACAATGCCATTGCCATCGATGCCATGCGCGACGGGGTGCATCTTGCCGGCCACGTCTCGATCCCTTCCTACACGCGAGCCAACGCGTTGCAGCAATATGCCTATGTCAACGGCAGGCCGGTGCGCGACAAGCTGATCGCCGGCGCGATCCGCGGCGCCTTCGCCGACGTCCTGCCGCGCGATCGGCATGCGGTCACGGTACTGTTCCTGACGCTCGATCCCGCGACCGTCGACGTCAACGTCCATCCGGCCAAGGCCGATGTGCGCTTCCGCGACCCGGGCCTGGTGCGCGGGCTGATCGTCGGCGCCATCCGCGAGGCTTTGGCCGGCGCCGGCATCCGGGCGGCAACCACGGGCGCCGCCGGCATGATGGCGGCGTTCCGGCCGGGCGCGGCGCCATACGCGCATCCAGGCCCGACCAGCGGCCACCGCAGCTACGGAGCGGCCTTTCATGCCTCGGGCTCGATGGGTTTCGACCATGGTTCGAATTTGGCGCGCTCGCCGCAGCGGCCGCTCGACATGGGCGAAACGCAGCCGTACGGAGGTGGCTTCGGCGAAAACGACCAGGCGGCCTTCGACACCGGGCCGCTTGCCAGCGCCGACGCGCGAGCGGGCGTGGCCGAGCCGGCCGAAGCGCTGCTCGGCATGGTTCTCGGCGCGGCGCGGGCGCAGGTGCACGAGAACTACATCGTCGCCCAGACCAGGGATTCGCTCGTCATCGTCGACCAGCATGCGGCGCATGAGCGGCTGGTCTACGAGGCGCTGAAGAACGCGCTGCACTCGCGCGCCGTGCCTTCGCAGATGCTGCTCCTGCCGGAGATCGTCGACCTGCCCGAAGACGATGCCGAACGGCTGGCCATGCATTCTGAGACGCTCGCCAAATTCGGCCTCGGCCTTGAGCGCTTCGGCCCCGGCGCGGTGGCGGTGCGCGAGACGCCGTCGATGCTCGGCGAGACCAATGTGCAGCAATTGGTGCGCGACCTTGCCGACGAAATCGCCGACAACGACACGGTCGAGACGCTGAAAGAGCGGCTGGACAAAATCGCCGCGACCATGGCCTGTCACGGCTCGGTGCGCTCGGGCCGACTGCTCAAGGCCGAGGAGATGAACGCGCTGCTGCGCCAGATGGAGGCGACGCCTGGCTCAGGCACCTGCAATCACGGCCGCCCGACTTACATCGAGCTGAAACTGGCTGACATTGAAAGGCTGTTTGGGCGGCGGTGAATAATCGCATAGGGCGCAGACCCCCACCCCGCCGCTTCACGGCGACCCTCCCCACGAGAGGGAGGATAAGGGCGCGGCGCCCTACCTCCCCTTGTGGGGAGGTCGGACCGAAGGTCCGGGTGGGGGCAAGAAAAGAGCCGCTCGAAGCGGCTCTTTTCTTGAGTCGGGAAACAGCTTCAACCCTCTGACTTATCGTTTCAAATTGACCACGATCACGCCACCCAGCGCCAGCGCGCCGCCGAGGATGCCGAGCAGCGACGGCACCTCGCCCAGCCAGAAGAAGCCGATCAAAGCGGAGGTCGGCGAGACGAGATAAAGGAAGTTCGAGGCGCGCGCGGCCGGCAGGCGCGACAGCGCGGTCGCCCAGGCGGCGTAAGCGATCATCGAGGGCACGATGCCGAGATAGATGACGGCGCCGAGGCCGGCGGTGTCGGCAACCGCGGCCTGCGAAAACGCTTCCGGCAGGAAGGGCGACAGGCAGAGCGCGCCGAGCACCATGTTGGAAGCGGCAATCGTCAGCGGATGATGGCGGGCAAAGAGCGGCTTCTGGACGATGGTGTTGACGGCCGAGCAAAGGGCCGAGCCCAGCACGAGGAGAGCGCCGGCGTTGAAATGCAGGCCGTGCCCGTCCGCCACCGCGATGATGCCGATACCGGTGAACGAGATCACCGTGCCGACCCAGGCCATTCCGGAAAACCGCTCGCCAAGCAGCGCCATGGCCATGATCGCAGTGAAGATCGGGCTGACATTGATGATGAAGCCGGCAGCGCCCGCAGAGACGGTCAGCTCGCCGAAATTGAGCATGGCTGTGTAGAGCGCGACGAAGATGGCGCCACCGAAGCCGAAGCGCCAGAGTTCTTCGACCCGGGGCAGAGCCGGGCGCTTGACGGCGAGGAAGATGGCCGCCGGCACGGCCGCGATGGCAAAGCGCAACGCCCCCAACTCCAGCGGCTGGAAGGCGGCGAGGCCGGCGCGGATCGCCGGGAAGGCCGAAGCCCAGCCGACCACGGTCAGCGCCACCGCGATGGCAGCGGTGGTGTCCATGCGCTGTGTCTCATTCAACGTGCCGGTGTAAGCGCTCATCGCCGTATCCTCGTCTTCCAGTGCCATGGGATGAGAAAACCCCATCGCCGGCCGATTGACAAACGAGCAATTCGAGGATCAGCTGTGAGCATGGATCACAACTCGAACCAGATGCTGCCGCTGGAAACCTTGCGCGCCTTCGATGCGGCGGCGCGCACCGGAAGCTTCTCGGCGGCGGCCGAAAAGCTCAACCTCACCCATGGCGCGGTGAGCCGCCAGGTCGCCAAGCTTGAGGACTGGCTCGGCCTCAAGGTGTTCGAACGCAACGCGCGCGGCGTGACGCTGACCAATGAAGGCAACCGGCTGCATCTTAGAACCACCGAAGCCTTCGCGCTGATCTCGGTCAACTCCGACCGCTGGGTCGAGCCGCGCGGCACCGCGGTGGTGCGGCTGGCCTCGATCCCTTCGGTCAGCGGTCTCTGGCTGATGCCGCGCATGGCGGCGCTCGAAAACAACCCGACGCGGCTGCGCATCGTGCTCGATGTCGACAACCGCCAGGCCGACCTTGCCGACGAAGGCATCGACCTTTCGGTGCGCTGCGGGCGCGGCCGCATTCCGGGCCGCGTCTCGGTGCAGCTCTTCGAGGAGCATATTTTTCCGATCGCATCGCCGGAACTGGCGAAGGAGATCGGCCAGGGCGACCCTGCCCGGCTGCTCAAATTCCCGCTGATCAATGATTCCGACGCCACCGCCTGGCGTGCCTGGTTCGCCGCTCAGGATGTGGACTACCGCCCTCGCCCGCAGGACCGGCGCTTCGAGGACTACAATCTGGTGCTCGACGCGGCGGCGCACGGGCTGGGCATCGCGCTGGCGCGGCCGCCGCTGACCAAGGACCAGCTCAAGTCCGGCCGAATCGTCGCCGTCGACGATCGCGTCGCGCTCAATCCGGTGTCCTACTGGCTCGATCGCCCGGTCGGCCGGCCACGCGCGGTCGCCGCCGATCTCGCCGGGCGCATCGGCGAACAGGCGGGCCTGGCGCGCGAGAAGCTCGAAGCCTTCCTGCAGGACGACAACTAAGCCGTGAACTCATAAATGCGGAATGACCGGTACGGGTGGAAAGCTTACCACGAAGTTGTTATCCTCCAACCATGAAGCATGAACGCCTTTGCGCAATCGCTCACAACTTCGCCGACTCAATGGCGAGTGGCTTGGGCTTTGTTGTCGGCTACTGCCCTACTGACGTGTTTGAAGAGGCTGCGACCAGTCCTGGCGGAGTAATCGAGATCGACTTCCTAAGTGGGAGTATTATTGGGGGCCGCCCTTCCCACCAATTGAAAGGTGCTGCAGCCATATTCGGGCAAGCCTTTCCTATCTTCTGCAAAAAGAACGGTGCAGAGGCGACTGACTTCCAGAGCTTCCTAGCTGCGTTTGATGCCAAAGGAGGCAGGCGTCGCGCAATGCTGACCGTTGTAGACCGCAACGGCCGGCGATCTTGTACGGAGTATGATGGCGTCCCGCTGAAGCGCTTGAGAGTTCTGGACACTTTGGGCCGCATCCGCCGAAAAGCGAGGCAGATCGAAAAGGCAGGCCAATAAGCAAGGCTCGCAATCTGCATCTTGGTCACGCGATAACGAGTCACGTCCTTCAATCAGCGAAGCAGCATCAGCACGATCGTCGTGGTCGCGGCCGAGACGACGGCCGTCACGACCGATATCGCCCACAGCGGCGTCTGGCCGGGTTCGGATCGCGGCGCCGGGCGGGCTGCCGCGCCCCATGGTTGCGGCGCGTTGGTGTTGGCCGCGACCAGCACCGCTGAAGCGAGGGCCGGCGAGAATGAAGACGGTGGCGGCGTTGGTGCGGCCCTTGCCGCGCTGTCTTCGGCCGGCGGCTGCGCCCGGGTCACCGATGGCTGGTCGGCGTCGGCCGCCGGCCTGCGCGCCTGAGCCCTTGCCGACGCGTCATCCGTGCCGGCATCCGGCTCCATGACGGCTCTATAGGCACTTTCGATCTCGGCTGAGGACAAGCGCTGCGACGCTTGCGCGGGCGGCTTGGCCAAGGAACCGTTCAGCGCCTGCGCGGCGAACTGAGCCGACTGCACCGTTTCGGGCGCCGGCGGCTGGACGAGCGCCTTGACCAGCGCTGCTGTCGCCGGATCGGGCATGGCCGACGGCACCGGCTGCGGGGTGAGCGCCTCCCTCAGCAGAGACGCCTTGCTGGCATTGGCGATGTCCATGGCGCTTCCTGTCTACCATTGTGCCCTGCAGCAATATTACATGAGCGTTGCGCCAAGCTTGACCTTGCCCACGATTTGTGGCGATTGAACCCATATGAACCCAAGCGTCATTTCATGATGAACCGTTTTGAAGGCCCCGGCGGCAAGGAAGCGCGCATCCGCTATCTCGACGGCGACTTCCAGGTGACCAGCCCCGGCGCGTTCGTGCGCTGCGCGGTGACCGGCGAGAGCATTCCGCTGGACGAGCTCAAATATTGGAGCGTCGCCAGGCAAGAGCCTTATGTGAGCGCCGCCGCGTCGCTGCGGCGCGAGATCGAGATGCATCCTGAGATGAGAAGCCGGCGGTAGGCCCTCACCTTCGTCATCCCCTCAACTTCCGCAACCGCCAGGCATCCAGCGTCTCGCCGATGATGCGCTCGGGCACATGCTCGATCTCGAACACGGCGTCGATCTCCAGCACGTCGAGTTGGTCGAGGAAGCCGGCGGGTGCGGCGCCATGGCGGAGCCGCGCGGCGTCCTTGGCGGTGGTGACGAGGCGCAGCCTTTCGCGTTTGGCAAGCGCAGCAAGGTCGGCGAGCTCGTCCGCGGCGTAGAAATGATGGTCGGGGAAGGCGCGCGAAAGCGCCACCTCGCCGCCGACACCGCGCAGCGTGTCGAAGAATTTCTCGGGATGACCGATGCCGGCAAAGGCAAGAAAGCGGCCGCCGGCAAAGCGCGATGGGTTCGCCGGCTCGACATGCGCCAGGAAGATCGGACGGCCGGCGCGCGCCGCCTGGCGCACCACCGTATCGGCGCCACTCCCCTCGCCCATCTTCAGCAGCCCACTGGTAAAGACCAGTTGGTCGACGACCTTGGCCCTGAGCGGCCCGCCCGGAATGACGCGGCCGTTGCCGATGCCGAAGCGCGCATCGACCACGACCAGCGCGTAGTCGATGTGGATGCGCGCCGACTGGAAGCCGTCATCCATGATCAGGAAATCGCAGCCATGCTCTTCCAGCAGCAGCTTGGCGCCGGCGGCGCGGTTGGCCGTCACCGCCACCGGGGCATGTTCGGCAAGCAGCAGTGGCTCGTCGCCGACATGCTTGGCGGCGTCGTAGTGCGCATCGACGACATGCGGCTTGGCGAAGGAGCCGCCATGGCCGCGCGACAGGAAGCCCGGCGTGAGCTGCATGCGCTTTGCCTGTTTCGCCAGCGCGATGGCGACCGGCGTCTTGCCGCTGCCGCCGACGGTGAGATTGCCGACGCAGAGCACGGGTGCAGCGACCTTCTCGCGCGGCGCATGGCGCATGCGGCGGCCAGCCACCATTCCGTAGACAGCCGACGCCGGCGACAATGCCAGCGCCCGCCAGTCCGGCTTTTGCCACCAGAAGGGGGGCGCTTCGCTGGTCATGGCGCCAGCCCCACGCGCCCTATTCCTGCGCATGATCCTTGCCAAAAATCGGGTCCGATTTTTGGGGTCATGCGCTAACGCCCGTTGGCGCCTTTCAGGCGCGCCTTGACGACCAGCGGCTGGATGTAGGGCTCGAGCGATTTCAGCGTGCGGGCGAGCGCGCCGCGCATCTCGTCGACGGTCGCGGCGCCCGCCGCCATCATCTCGTGGCGTGCGGCTTCATTGGTCAAAAGGAAATTGACGGCTCCGGCCAGCATGTCGCGGTCGCGCACCAGCTTGGCGCCGCCGCGGTCGAGCAGGCGTTGATAGGTTTCGCGAAAGTTCTGCACGTTGCGGCCGGCAAGCACGGCCGTATCGAGCATCGCCGGCTCCAGCGGATTCTGGCCGCCTTGCGAGGTCAGCGAGCGGCCGACGAAGGCGATCTCGGTCAGCCTGAGATAGAGCCCCATCTCGCCGATGGTGTCGCCGAGCAGGATATCGGCGTCGGGCGAGATACGGTCGCCCTTGCTGCGCCTCGCCACCGTCAGTCCCATGCCGGAAATCTGCGCGGCAAGCGCGTCGGCGCGGTCGGGATGGCGCGGCACGACGATGGTCAAGAGGCCATGGTGGCGCTTGTGCAAGGTCGCATGAACTTCCGCCGCGACGACCTCCTCGCCGTCATGGGTCGAGATCGCCGCCCAGGTCGGCCGCCCGCCGATCTGACGCTGCAGCGTCGCCAGCGCCCGCTCGTCGACCGGCGGCGGGTTGGTGTCCACCTTGAGATTGCCGGAGACGGTGACGGGACGGGCGCCCAGTGCCCGGAAACGCTCACCGTCGACATCGGACTGGGCAACGACATGGGCAAGGTTCTCGAACAGCGCCTCGGCGACGCTGGAGCGCTTCTTCCACGACCGGAAGGAACGGTCCGACAGCCGGCCGTTGACCAGGACCTGCGGCACGTTGCGCGCGCCAAGCTCCAGGATGGTCATCGGCCAGATCTCCGATTCGGCGATGATGGCCAGTTCCGGCTGCCAGTGATCGAGGAAGCGGCTGACCGCGGGCTTGAGGTCGAGCGGCACATACTGGTGGATGATGCGGCTGCCGAGCCGCTCGTCGGCGACCTTCGCCGAGGTCACGGTGCCGGTCGTCAGCACGACGTTGACGCCATAGTCGAGGATGCATTCGACCAGCGGCACGACGGCGATCGTCTCGCCGACGCTGGCGGCATGGATCCAGATCACCGGGCCTTCCGGGCGCGGCCGGCCGGCGACGCCGTAGCGCTCGCGGCGGCGGACGCGATCTTCCTTGCCGCGCGAGGCGCGCCAGGCGACATAGGGCCCGATCAGAGGATAGGCGACGGCCCCCGCATAGCGGTAGGCCGTCAGGGCAGCACGCGCCCAGCGCTCGCTCATTTGGCGCCGTCCACGAGGCGGTAGGCCTCGGCGGTCGCTGCATTGAGCGAGGCAGTGACCTCCTGGCGCTTGCGCTCCATCTCGGCGTCGTCGGCGTCGGCCGGCACGAAGACGGGTGTTCCGACGATGACCGCGGAGCGGCCGAAAGGCAGGTTGATGGCTGTCTTGTCCCAGCTTTTTTCCAGCACCTTGCGGCGGCTGGTGGCGATTGCCGAAGGCAGGATAGGCCGGCCGGACAGCCTGGCCAGCAGCACGATGCCTAGCCCGGCGTCGCGCGGCGTGCCGTGCGGAATGTCGGCGATCATGGCGACGTTCTTGCCGGCGACCAGCGATTTCTTTAGCGCGATCAAGGCTTTGGCTCCACCTTTGTCGAGATGCCTCGAACTGTCGCGGCCGCCCGAGCCGCGCACCGCCTCGATGCCGAATTTCTCGATCATCAGCGCGTTGAGCTCGGCATCGGCGCTGCGCGAAACCATGGCGACCAGCGGCCGGCCCTTGGGATAGTAGGCGGGCGTCAGCAGATGCTGGCCATGCCACAGCGCGATGATGCCGGGCTCGAGATGCGCATAGGCACCGCCGGCAACCTGCGTCGATCCCTTGACCAGCGGGCTGGTGATGCGAATCAGGCGCACGAACCAGGCGAACAGGCTGGCGATGAAATTCTTGACGAATCGCGACTGGGCGAGCGGCTCGCGGATGCGGCGCCACAACGTGCGCGTCCCGCCTCGCCTGGCGGCGCGCCCGGCCGCCCCTTTCACCGCTTCATGCTCCATAGATGTCAACCGGTTGCCTTCGTCTCTGGGTCGAGCAACCGATGCAGGTGAACAACGAAATAGCGCATATGGGCATTGTCGACGCTGGCCTGCGCCTTCGCCTTCCATGCGGCGTGCGCGGATTGATAGTCGGGGTAGATGCCGACGATGTCGAGCGCATCCAGGTCCCGAAACTCGGTTCCACCCAGCTTTTTCAGCTCGCCGCCGAACACCAGGTGCAAAAGCTGCTTCTTTCCGTCTTCCACGGCCATGCCGATCCTTCGCAGATTCATGAGTTTTGTGAAACGTTTAGACCAAAGCGGTCGATTTTGGAACTGTGGGCCGACTCACCCTTCGTCAGTTCCGGCGATGACGCCGGCAAGGACGTCCAGCAGTTCGCCGCTGCCGGCGGCGAGCGCGCCGTGGTTGATAACCTTGCCGGCGTAACGCGGCGGCTGTCCGCCGCGGTCGAGCAAGGCGCCGCCCGCCTCGGCGAGGATGAGGTCGGCGGCGGCGATGTCCCAATCATGCGCATTGGGCTTGACGAAGGTCGCGTCGATCTTGCCGTTGGCGATCATCGCCAGCCGGTAGGCGAGAGAAGGGATATAGGCTATACGGCGCATCCGGCCCTGCCAGGCCTCGGGCATGCGGTCGACCAGTGGCTTGGGCCCGCCTATATCAACGGTCTCGCCCGGGGCGCGCGCATGGATGCGCTCGCCATTGAGAAAAGCACCCTCGCCGGGCAGCGCCCAGTAGGTTTCGTCCTTGGCCGGGCATTCGAGCACGCCGGCCAGCGAGCGGCCGTCCTCGACCACGGCGACGCTGACGCACCAGGAATGCAGGCCGTCGAGAAAGCCCCGCGTGCCATCGATCGGGTCGACGACGAAGGTGCGGCGGGCCGAAAGCCTGGCATGATCGTCGGCGGTCTCCTCCGACAGCCAGCCGTAATCCGGCCGCGCTTTGAGCAGGGTCTCGCGCAGATAGGCGTCCGCGGCATGGTCGGCCTCGCTGACCGGCGAGGTGCCGCCCTTCATCCACACCTGCGGGTTGTTGCCGAAATAGCGCATCGCGATCGCCCCGGCTTCGCGGGCGGCGTCGCGCAGCAATGCAAGGTCGTCGCGCGCCTCGCTCATGGCAAGCTGGTCAAGCACCGGCAAGGGTCATCCCCTCGATCAAAAGTGTCGGCGCCGCAGTGCCGAAATTGCGATCGAGGTCGCTTGCCGGCACCATGTTGAGGAACATGGTCTTCAGGTTCGAAGCAATCGTCACCTCGGCCACCGGATAGGCGAGCGCGCCGTTCTCGATCCAGAAGCCGGAGGCACCGCGGCTGTACTCGCCGGTCACCATGTCGACGCCCTGGCCGAAGACCTCGGTGACGTAGAAGCCGCGCTTCAGCGAGGCGATCAACTCCTCCGGCGTGCGCTCGCCGGGCTCGATGGCGAGATTGGTCGAGGACGGCGAGACCGAAGAGCCGCTGCGCGAACCGCGACCGTTGGTGACGAGGCCGAGCTCGCGCGCGGCCGAGGTCGACAGAAACCAGTGGTTGAGCACGCCCTTGTCGACCATCAAAAGCTTCTCGCCTTCGACGCCTTCACCATCGAAGGGGCGCGAGGCCTGGCCGCGACGCCGCAGCGGCTCGTCGGTGACGGTGATCGCGGCCGCGGCTACCTGCCTTCCCATCATGTCGCGCAGGAAGCTGGTCTTGCGCGCCACCGCGGCGCCGTTGATGGCGCCGGCGAGATGGCCGGCAATGCCGCGCGCCACGCGCGGATCGAACACGACATCGACCGGGCCGGTCGCCGCCTTGCGGGCGCCGAGGCGGCGCACCGTGCGTTCACCGGCCTTGCGACCGATGTCTTCCGGCGCGTCGAGATCGGCGAAATGCTGGCGGGAGGAAAATTCATAGTCGCGCTCCATCGCCGTGCCCTCGCCGGCAATGACGCTGGTCGATCGCGAGAAGCGCGAGGCGACATACTGGCCGAGGAAGCCATGCGAGGTGGCGAGCACCAGGCCGCCGAGCCCGGCGCTGGCGCCGCTGCCGGCGGAATTGGTGACGCCCTTGACGGCAAGGGCCGCCGCCTCCGCCGCAAGCGCCGCTTCCTTCAACTGATCGGCCGACACCTCGGTCGGATCGAAGAGGTCGAGATCGCGCAAGTTGCGGGCAAGCAGCGCCGGATCGGCGAGGCCTTGGTAAGGATCCTCGGGCGAGACTTTCGCCATGGCGACGGCGCGCTCGGCGAGCGCCTTCGGGTCGGAGGCAGCGGTGGCGGAAACGCTCGCCACGCGCTGGCCGACGAAGACGCGCAGCGAGACATCCTCGCTTTCCGACGATTCGGTGCCTTCGACCTTGCCCAGCCGCACCGACACGCCGGCCGAACGGCCTCGCACCGCGACCGCGTCGGCGGCGTCCGCTCCGGCGCGTTTGGCCGCCTCGACAAGCGCCGCCACGCGGTCGGTCAGTTTCGCTGCGTCCAGCGTGTCGGTCATGCGTTTGGTCCTGTCTGTTCAAGCTGTCCTGGAGGGCAGACGCTGCAGCACCGTCTGGGTGCTGACGTGCCAATAGGATGCTGATGCACCATCTATTGTTCCATACCCGCTTGTGCAATGGGCGCTTGTGCAATGGGCGAAGGCCAATCAGGATGCCGCGACCAAATCGCCCCAAAGCGGCAGACACAGCCGCCCGCGGCACCCTTGCCTGTCCGGAGTTCTCGCATGACGCCTTTCCACCTCGCCTTCCCGGTCCGTGATCTCGACGAAACCCGCGCTTTCTATGGCGAGGTGCTGGGCTGCGCGATCGGCCGCTCGTCCGCCACCTGGGTCGATTTCGACCTCTATGGCCACCAGATGTCGGCGCATTTGCGGCCGCAGGCGACGGAGGCGGCGCGTGACGGCAAGGTCGACGGTGTGGCGGTGCCGATCCCGCATTTCGGCGCGGTGCTTCTAATGGACGAATGGGAGCGGCTTGCCGCGCGGCTGGAAGCCCGCTCCGACATAGACTGGCTGGAACGGCCGATGGTGCGCTTCAAGGGCGAGCCCGGCGAGCAGGCGACGCTGTTCATCCGCGATCCTTCGGGCAATGCCCTGGAATTCAAGGGATTCCGCTCTCTGGAGCAGGTGTTCGCGCACTAAGCACGATGCGGCAGGCAATCAGGACTCCGCCACCGGCGCCCAGATCACATCCTCGATTCGGGTCGCTCCCGTCGCCAGCATCACCAGCCGGTCGAATCCCAGCGCCGAGCCGCTGGCCTCAGGCATCACGGCAAGGGCGGCGAGAAAATCCTCGTCGAGCGGATAGCGCTCGCCATAGACGCGCTCCTTCTCGTCCATCTCGGCGACGAAGCGGCGGCGCTGCTCGGCCGGGTCGGTGAGCTCGCCGAAAGCGTTGGCGAGCTCCACGCCGCAGCAATAAAGCTCGAAGCGCTCTGCAACGCGAGGGTCCGCAGCGCTCGGCCGGGCAAGGGCGGCTTCGGACACCGGATAGCCGTAGAGGATCGTCGCCCGCCCCTGCCCCAGCGCCGGCTCGACCTTTTCCACCATCACCCGGCTGAACAGGTCGGCCCAGTTGTCGTCGGGCGCCGTGCGCAAACCGGCACGGACTAGCGCCGCGTGGAGCGCGTCGCGATCGGTGCTGCCGTCTGCCGCGACAGTCGCCAGCAGGTCGATGCCGGCATATGCCAGGAAGGCTTCGGCCACGCTCAGCCGCTCCGGCTCGGCGAAAGGATCGGCCTCGCGGCCGCGAAAGCGGAAGCTTTTGGCGCCGGCCTTTTCAGCGGCGAGCGCCAGGAATTCGGCGCAGTCGGCCATCAGGCTCTCAACTGCATCGCCGACGCGGTACCATTCGAGCATGGTGAATTCGGGGTGGTGCAGCGGGCCGCGCTCGCGGTTGCGCCAGACCGCGCCGAGGCTGAAGATGCGCTTCTCACCGGCGGCAAGCAGCTTCTTGCACGCGAATTCCGGCGAGGTGTGAAGATAGAGCGGCTGGCGCGACGCGTCGGGCGCGACCGCCTCGGTGGCGAAGGCCGCAAGATGCGCCTCGTTTCCAGGCGAGACCTGCAGTGCGGCCGTCGTCACCTCGACGAAATCGCGCTCCGCGAACCAGCCGCGCAGGGCATTCGCGATGGCGTTGCGCGCCATCAGCCTTGGCCGGCGATCGGCATGAATATGCGGCATCCACCAGGGCGAAGCGGCGGTCATGGGCAGGAAAATCGCGTGGAAGGCTGGCGGTTCGGCGCAAGATGCGCTAGGGCGCACGCGATGGCCGCCGTCGCCGCCTCGTGGCAATCGACGCTTGCCGGCCGAAAAACTCGAATGGGATCGAATACCGTGGTCAAGGTCATCGCCAGTTCCTTACGCAAAGGCAACGTCGTCGATAAGGACGGCAAGCTCTATGTCATCCTCTTTGCCGAAAACATCCACCCTGGCAAGGGCACGCCGGTGACGCAGCTCGACATGCGCCGCATCGGCGACGGGGTGAAGGTTTCGGAGCGCTACCGCACGACCGAGATGGTCGAGCGCGCCTATGTCGAGGAGCGCGAGCATACTTTCCTCTATTCCGACGGCGAAGGCTTCCATTTCATGAATCCGGAAAGCTACGACCAGGTCGTGGCCTCGGAAGGCGTGGTCGGCGACATGGCCCCCTACCTGCAGGAAGGCATGGCCGTGCAACTGGCGCAGTTCAACGGCGTGCCGATCTCGCTGACGCTGCCGCAGCGCGCCGTCTTCGAAGTGGTCGACACCGAGCCGGTCACCAAGGGCCAGACGGCGTCTTCGTCCTACAAGCCAGCCGTGCTTTCCAACGGCGTGCGCACGGCCGTCCCGCCGCACATCACCGCCGGCACGCGCGTGGTGGTGATGACCGCCGACGGCTCCTATGTCGAGCGCGCGAAAGACTAGAGCGTTTCACTGTTTCACGAAAACGGCGAACCGCTCTATCTCTTTGTTTTTTGCGCGATTCCGGACGGAAAGCCGCTCACACCTTTCCTGGGGGCTTACGGCAGCTTTATCACGGCTCGCCTGCGATCAGGCGAGCCCACCGCCGGCACCAGTCCTCCACCGGCCAAGGTGGCCTTGATCCGTATCCGATCGGTCTCGCGCAAGGAACGGCAATGTTGCGCCCCATGTCAGTCATTGGTCCTTCCTCGCCGTCCAGTTTGCCGCCCGCAGGTATCGCGCCTTAACGCTTTGAAATCCGTCTGGCTCATCCTGCTCTTTCCGCTTGAAACACCTTTCCAATCGAATCCAAACGCCGCTGCAGGCGCGGCGCGACGAACTCGAGAAAAGCCCGCAACTTGAGCGGCTGATGCTGCCGGGCGGCGTGCACGATCTGTACGGGCATTGACGCCGGCGCCCACGCATCAAGGATCGAGCGGAGTGCGCCCGCACGGATGCTCTCAGCCGCCTGGTACGACATGACACAAGCGATCCCCAGGCCAGCGACAGCGCCGGCGATCACCGCGTCCGCCGTATTTACCGAATATCGCGGGCGGATGATGACTGTCTTCTCGCCATTGGCACTGGCGAAGGACCAATCCCGCCAAGGTTCGAGCCCCTCGAAGGCGATGCACTCATGATCCGGCAACTCGTTCGGAGAGACGGGCACGCCGCGTCGCTCCAGATAAGCAGAACTCGCGCAGGTCACCCACCGCACCTCGCCGACGCGGCGTGCAAGCAGTGCGCTGTCTGGCAGCTTCCCTATCCTGACCGCGACATCGATGTGGGACTCGGCCAAATCCATAACCTTGTCGGACAGGACAAGACGAACCGTGACCTCAGGGTAGGCACTGAGAAACTCATGGACGATTGGCGCGACGTGCATCTTGCCAAACATGATCGGCGCAGTGACCAGAAGCTCACCACGCGGCGTGCGGTATTCGCCGGCTGCCGCCCGTTCAGCCTCAGCCAATTCTTCCAGTACACGGCGCGCCGAGGCGACATAGGCCGCACCAGCCTCGGTCGGCAGGAGCTTGCGGCTGGTTCGCACCACCAATTGCGATCCGAGGAGCGCTTCGAGGTCCGCCACTCTGCGGCTGACGGTCGGTAGCGGAATGCTCAACATTCGGGACGCGGCAGACAGACTGCCGCCGTCGACCGCAGCGACAAGGGTGCGCATCGCCTCAAATCGATCCATTTTCCCTCTCGTATTGCCGAAGTCTAGCTTTCAAAGATAGTGTCTTCTACCATTTTTCGGAAGGGAATACTTACGCTCCTCGAAACGCCAATTGGGCGCCTTCCCCCAAGGAGTGAAAATCATGTCCCGCATTCCCACCCCCACATTGGAAGAGACGCCCGGCGCGGCGCAGCCGCTGCTCGCCGGCGTCAAGAAGCAACTCGGCACGGTGCCGAACCTGTTCCGGATCATTGCCAACAGCCCAGCGGCGCTGGAGGCTTATCTCGCCTTCTCCGGCGCTCTCGGCAAAGGCGCGCTGCCTGCGCCGACGCGTGAGCGTATCGCGTTGGCCGTCGCCGAGCTGAATGGCTGCGACTATTGCCTGTCGGCACACACCTACCTCGCCAGCAACCTCGCGAAGCTGGACGACGCGGAGATCGCCGCCAACCGCAACGGAGCGTCGAACGATGTCACGGCGGCCGCAGCCGTGCGCTTCGCCGCCAAGCTCGTGCGGGAGCGCGGACACGTTGGCGACATCGACATCGATGCGGTCAAGCGCGCCGGCTATTCGAACGCCGAACTGGTCGAGATCATTGCGCATGTGGCGCTCAACGTCTTCACCAACACGATCAACGTAGCCTTCGGTACCGAGATCGACTTTCCACGTGTCGCGGCCCGCAAAGCGGCCTGATTTCCCCGAAACCAACCACCGGCGAAGACATCCGGGCTGTCAATGGACCGGATGCCTTCGACGAAGGAGACCTCCATGTACGTTCAGTTCAGGACCGTCGACGTAGACGGCCTCAATGTCTTCTACCGGGAAGCCGGCGACGCCGGCCGCCCAACCCTGCTTCTGCTCCACGGCTTCCCAAGCGCGAGCCACATGTTCAGGGATCTGATCCCAGAGCTAGCGGGCCGTTATCATGTCGTGGCACCCGATCTTCCGGGCTTCGGTATGACCGAGCAGCCGGCGCGCGATCAGTTCGCTTACAAGTTCGAAAACCTCTCGAACGTGATCGGCCGCTTCACGGAAGTGATCGGTATCGACAAGTTCGCGTTGTACGTGTTCGACTATGGCGCGCCGATCGGCTTCCGGCTGGCGGTGAAAGACCCCGACCGGATCACCGCGATCGTCACGCAGAACGGCAACACATATCTGGAGGGCGTTTCGGACGCGTTCGCGCCGGTCCAGGCTTACTGGAAAGAGCCTACCCAGGCCAACCGCGACGCCCTGCGCGGTTTCCTGACCCCGCAGACGACGCTGTTCCAGTATACCCACGGCGTTGCAGACCCCAGCCTGATCTCGCCCGACGGCCGGAATCTGGATGACTTCTATCTGTCGCGGCCGGGCAACGACGAGATCCAGCTCGACCTCTTGCTCGACTATCAGTCCAACGTCGCGCTCTACGACACGATTCAGGCCTATCTGCGCCAGTATCAGCCGCCCGTCCTGGCCATCTGGGGTGAGAAGGATCCGTTCTTCATTCCGGCTGGCGCCGAGGCGTTCAAGCGGGACGTGCCATCGGCCGACGTTCGTTTCGTCGACAGCGGTCACTTCGCACTGGAGACCCACGCCCGCGAGATCGGGGCAGCCATGCGCGAGTTTCTCGCCAAGCACGTCGGCTGATGCGGTGGTCCCGGCGCCGCGTGCGGCCGGACTTCTCCTGTTCACTGATGACCGCCCCCTTGCACGCAGTTGGACCCGCGCGAAGGAATGAGGGGATCGGAGTTTCAGCAGCCACACCACCGGGACACTGCGCTGTAATTAACGCTTCGGCCGGCAAAGGCCGGAAGCGCGGGAAACCGTCGTTTGCAGACCGGCCTCAACCGAATATCAACAGGCCCTAGTCGACCCACTTGGCCGGTCCACGGAACTCGATCCCATAGCGGCCTGCAAGTTCCGCCACTTCCGCTATTTGGTTAGGAATGCGCAGTTCGCGCGCGGCCGCCTCTACGAAGAATTCCTCCAGCCCGCCCGGCGTCAGGATCGTAAGATTGCGGCCCGGCCCGGCACTCACGACGCGGAACGTGTGCGGCGCGCCGCGGGGCAGGAAGATCGACGCGCCTGGCCGCACCGCCATGACCTGACCATCGAGCCAGAATTCGTATTCCCCTTCGATCACATGGATCACCTCGTCCTCATTGTGGTGCACGTGAACCGGCGGGCCGCCCCGCGAAGGCACGGTCGATTCGAAGACACCGACGATGCCGCCGCTCTGGTATCTGCCGACATTGATCCTGTAGACCGTGTCCATCCATTTGACGGCGCGCGCCGAGCCTGTGGCGATGTTCATCGCGTTTCCCTTTCCATGTGCGGTCAGCTAGGTTCGGTGCTGCAGCGCCGTTTGCATCGTTAGGGCAATGATCCGACTGGCGGAAATCGAATGATCGTATTCGGGATATTGGCGCCGTGAATTTAGCCGCGTTCGATCTCAACCTGCTGCGCGTATTCGATGCCATGATGCTGGAGCTGAGCACGGTACGTGCCGGCGAACGGGTCGGCCTGTCGCAGCCGGCGGTCAGCTCGGCGCTCGGGCGCCTGCGCGCCATCCTCGGTGACGAGCTTTTCGTGCGCGACGGCAACCGCATGATGCCGACACCGCGCGCGCTCCAGCTGAAGGAACCGGTGCGCCAGGCGCTGGTGCAGATCGAAGAGGCCCTTGCGGCAAGCGCTGCCTTTGACCCCAGGACGTCGACGCGATCCTTCATGCTGATTGGCTCGGACTATTTCTCGACATTGCTGATGCCGAAGCTGGCGGCGAGGGTCACGCCGACCGCGCCTTCGATCGTCCTCCAGATGATGGACTACCCATCGGCCGACGTTTTCGGCCTGCTGAGCGACGGTAAGGCCGACATCGTCCTGGACAGGGCGTTGGAGACCCCGGAGTGGATCGCCAGCCAGAGGCTGTTCCGTTCCTGGCTTGTCTGCATCGCTCGGCGCGGGCATCCCTTGATCAGCGCAAGCGAGATCCGGCCAGGGGCGGCCCTTCCAGCCGACGTTTTCTGCGCCATCCCGCAGGTGTTGCGCTCGGCCGACGGAAGCAGGTCCGGTACCATCGATCCGGCGCTCCAGAAGCTCGGCCTGTCGCGCAAGGTCGCCATCACCGTTCCGCATTTCCAGGCCGTTGCGCTTGCCGTGGCGAACAGCGATCTGCTCGGCAGCATCCCGGTTCACTTTGCGCGCCTGGTGGCCGAGCACCTCGAACTGGATATTTTCATGCCGCCCATGGAATCGCCGGCGATGGACGTCACAATGTACTGGCATCGCCGATTGGACCGCGACGCCGGCAATGCCTGGCTGCGCGAGCAGCTCGTGGCGGTCGCTTCGTTCGAGCCGTAGGCTAGAAAGCGTCGAGGAATATACCAGCTTGTCGATGTCGTGGCAGGTTCGATCCTGCCGGCACGGCGCCTCGAGCCCTCGCAACCCACTTCCGACGCCGATGCCGAAACCGGCGTCGGGACGCTGCGTCGCGCATACGTTGATCTGGATCCGCCTCATCTCATGGATATCAGGTCCGTCATGAGGCCGACCCCGACCCTGACGACGAACTTCGGCGCAGAGCGTTCCAGACAACCGATGTCCCTCAACTCATGGGGCGTCAGGTCTGCCAACGCCCTGCGTCCTGCAACGGCCCGCCGCCAGGCCGTGAAGGCAGCGAGCGCTGCCGCCACGCTTTTCGACGTTGCTCCGAGTAGCCGCTGGTTCGATGCGCGGGTCTTCGCGTGAGTTTCCGTGTGAGCCATTTCGCTCTCCCGTTCCAGACTAATGCCGGAGCGTGTCACGGAGGCGATTTGCGCTTGTTCAGCCAAGCGTGAACCGTCGAGGAAAGGCCATCGGATCGCCGTTAAATCCGCGTTAAATCAACCAGCGAAGATGCTATTGTGCCGGTGCGTTCGAAATTCGGAGGGCAGTCGTGCGCATCCGGTTGCTTGGCGGTCTCGAGGTGACTTCCGCAGATGGCCAGCCCGTCCACTTCGCGATGCGCAAATCCGGGCTTCTCTTTGCCGCTCTCGTCCTGGCGGGGCGCCGCGGCCACCACCGCGAACGGCTTGCCGAAGGGTTTTGGCCGGGACGAGGCGACGCGCAGTCGCGCAACAGCCTGCGCCAGGCTCTTGCGGATATCCGACGATGGTTTCCTGCCGCCGGCAGTGCGGCCATTTCCGTCGAGGGAGATCAAGAAGCGGTAGCGCTGACGGCCGGCCCGGACGAAGCGGATATCTGGCTCTTCGAGCGCAAGTTCGCCGAAGGCGGCGCGGCGGACCTCGCCTTCGCCGCCGAGCTCTATCGTGGTGACGTGCTTGCGGGCGAAGCCATTCCGAACGGTCTGGATGAATGGTTCGGTCCGCATCAGGTCCGGTACCGGCAGAAAGCGCTGCAACTGGTGGAACGCCTGAGCCTCGCGCTGCCTGAAGCCGAAACCGAGGATGACGCGGCCTGCGAGCGGCTCGCCGAAAGGCTGCTCGCCTCGGATCCGACCGCGGAGGCGGCACATCGGGCATTGATGCGGGTCCACGCCGCCAGGGGCCACGAAAACGCGGCCCTGCGCCAGTTCGAATCCTGCCGCGCGCTGCTGAGGAAGCACCTGGACGTCGAGCCCGAGGCACAGACCAACGCATTGGCGGCGGCGCTGCAAACACGCGGTGGAAATCGGCTGTCCTCGTCGGCGCACGAGCCGCATCAGCCTATCTCCACGGCGGCGGCCAGGCAGCATGACCAGCCCTCGGTGGCGGTGATGGCCTTCGACAATCTCGGCGGAGCGGACGACGAGTATTTCGCCGACGGCGTCGTCGAGGAGATCACCGCCGCACTTTCGCGAATCCGGGACTTCTTCGTCATCGCGCGCCAGTCCGCCTTCACCTACAAGGGACGCTTCGTCGACGTGCGCGAGGTCGGCAGGGAACTCGGCGTCAACTATGTGGTCGAAGGCACGGTTCGGCGGGGCGGCGACCGGCTGCGCATTTCCGTGCAGCTGGTCGATGCCGAGACGCGGGCGCAGCTATGGTCCGAGCGCTACGAGGGCGCAGTCGAGGACGTTTTCGAGTTCCAGGACAGGATCGCTGCGCAGGTAGCTGGCGCCATCCATCCAGCCATCCGCGGTGCCGAGATCGAGCTGGCCAAGCGCAAGCCGCCGACCAGCCTGCGGGCCTATGATTTCGTCATGCGCGCCTATCCGAACATTTGGGGCCGCCGCAAGGACACCAACGACCAGGCCATAGAGCTGCTCAAGAAGGCGATCGCGGTCGATCCGGCCTATGGCCGTGCCCACGCGCTCCTGGCTTGGTGCCACGCCTCGAATGCCGCATATCTGTGGGCCGAGCAACCGCAAAGCGAGTTGGAAAGGGCGCGCGCGGCGGTCGAGGCCGCGGGCTCGATCGGCGACGATCCTACCGCTCTGGCCGCCGCCGGCTCGGCATTGAGCATGTGCGGCGACCAAGAGCGCGCCGCCACCTTCATCGAAAAGGCGCTCAAGCTCGATCCGAACAATGCTTGGGCATGGGCACGCCATGGCTGGATCGCGATTTACAAGGACGACGCAGCCCACGCGCCGGAACGGTTCCAGCGGGCGATGATGCTGAGCCCGATGGATCCTTTCGCATTCAACATGAGACTGGGAATGGCCACCGCCATGGCCAAGACAGGTTCTCTCACCCAGGCCGTCGCGATCGCCCGCGAGGTGATCGCCGCCCATCCCGACATAATCATGTCCTATCGGTACCTCACCGCCTGGGCAGCGATGAGCGGCGACATGGAGACCGCCCGCTGGGCCTCGCAGAAGCTGCTCGCCGCCCAGCCGGGCTTCACGATCGAGCGATACCGGTCGCTGCCTGTCTTCCGCAACACCCCGGAATGGGCAGACCGGGTGGTCGAAGCCTTGAAGCAGGCGGGGCTTCCCGAGCGCTGATCAGGCGGTTATTTCCACCGGCAGGCCGGCCGCCTTCCACTCGGGCATTCCGTCCTCGAGACGACGCGCGGAATGGCCGTGCGAGCGCAACGCGGCCACCGCCTCGAAGGACATCACGCACCAGGGACCGCGGCAGTAGGCGACGATTTCCCGGCTCGTATCGGCGCTTTGGGACCAGACCTTGATTTCGCCGAGTGGGACATTGATCGCACCGGGCACATGACCAAGTGCGAACTCGTCCGGCGGGCGGACATCGATCAGCGTCACCAGCCCATCGCGCATCAGCGCCTGGAGTTCCTCGCGCCCGACGGGCCGCATGCCGTCTCGCGCCTCGAAATAGCCGCGCACGATGCGGTCGACTTCAGCGAGATGCCGCTCGGCAACGGCGCGCACAGACGCAAAGGCGGAAAGCACGCTCTCATCCGCAAGCGCATAGCGGACGAACTTGCCATCGCGTACGGCCGAGACGATGCCGGCTCGACGCAGTGCCTGCAGATGCTGGGAGACGTTGGCTATCGGCTGGCCGAGCTTCCCGGCGAGAGCCTCGACGCTGCGCGCCCCTTGTGCGAGATGCTCGATCATTTCCAGGCGCAGCGGGTGGCCGAGCGCCTTGGCGACGATCGCGAACTGCTCGTAGAGCGCCTGTTTCGGATTGCGGATTGACATCGTCCTTTCAGCGACGCATCGTCATTCAATTAAATAATTGAATGACGCTTTCGACCATTGCTGTCAAGCCGGCAGTCCACCCCACGCAGTCGGCCGTTCGGAGGAAAAGCGATGATTCTCAGGCAGTTCCTGCATACCGACCCGGTTGCCGCCTCCTATCTGTTCGGCTGCGGCGGCAAGGCTTCGGCGGCCGTCGTCGATCCGGTCGGCGACATTGCGCCTTATCTCGAGGCGGCGCGCGCGACCGGCATGCGCATCCTCTATGTCGTCGACACCCATATCCATGCCGACCACATCTCGGCCGGACGGGCGCTCGCCGAAGCGACCGGCGCCGCATACGTGCTGTTCGAAGGCGCCGAGGCAGGCTTCCCGTTCCGCCGCGTGAAGGACGGCGAGGTGCTCGAGCTCGGCAATGTGACGGCGACCGTCATGCATACACCGGGCCACACGCCGGAGCATCTAAGTCTTTTGGTCACCGACCGGACGCGGTCGGCCGAGCCCTGGTTCGTGCTCACCGGACACACACTGATGGTCGGCGATCTCGGCCGCACCGAACTTGCATCCAGCGCCGAGGATGGGGCGCGCGCGCTCTATGCCAGCGTGCGCCGGCTGAAGGAATTGCCCGACCACATCGAAGTGCTGCCGGGCGCCTATTCCGGCTCGGTCTGCGGCCGCTCGCTGAGCGGCAAGCCGACATCGACCATCGGCTTCGAGCGGCGCTTCAACAAGGCCTTCCGCATCGAGGACGAGGATCAGTTCGTCGCCGCCATGACCGCCGACATCCCTTCCCCGCCGCCGGACGCCGCCCGCACCCGGGCCGCGAACGCCGGGGCGAGATCTTGAGCGCAGCCGCGCCCGGCGTCGCGCTCGGCCTCAAGGCCAACTGGAAGCAGTTCGCGCTCCTGGTGCTGATCAATGCCTTCGTCGGCGGCATGGTCGGCATCGAGCGGACCGTGGTGCCGCTGATCGGCGCGGAGGAATTCGGCGTCGCCTCCACGACGCTCGTCACCTCCTTCATCGTCAGCTTCGGCGTGGTCAAGGCCTGCGCCAACCTCGTCTCCGGCCAACTTGCAGATACGTGGGGCCGCAAGCGGGTGCTGATCCTCGGCTGGCTGTTCGGCCTGCCGGTGCCCTTCATCATCATCTGGGCGCCGAGCTGGGGCTGGATCGTCGCCGCCAATGCGCTGCTCGGCATCAACCAGGGGCTCGCCTGGTCGATGACCGTCATCATGAAGGTCGACCTCGTGGGGCCGAAATCGCGCGGGCTTGCGGTCGGCCTCAACGAGTTCGCAGGCTACCTGGCCGTCGGGGTCACCGCGTTCCTCACCGGCTATCTGGCGAGCCGCTACGGGCTGCGCCCGGTGCCGATCTATCTCGGCGTCGGCTATGTGATCCTTGGCGCCGCGCTGTCGATCCTTTTGGTGCGGGACACGCGCGAGCATGTGCGGCTGGAACTGGCCAACCATCCGAAAGCCGCTTCGCCACTCGGCTTCCGCGAGATCTTCATGCTGACCTCGTTTGGCGACCGCAACCTGTTCGCGGCCTCGCAGGCCGGCTTGGTGAACAATTTGAACGACGGCATGAGCTGGGGCCTTTTTCCCCTGTTCTTCGTCGCCAATGGGGTGGGCGTCGAGCGAATCGGCATGCTCAAGGCGGTCTATCCTGCGGTTTGGGGCGTCCTCCAGGTCGCAACCGGACCATTGAGCGACCGCTGGGGCCGCAAGGGCCTGATCGTCGCGGGCATGTGGGTGCAGGCGGCGGGGCTCCTGCTTACCGCCATGACGCGCGATTTCGGCTGGTGGCTGCTGGCGAGCCTTTTGCTCGGCCTCGGCACGGCGATGGTCTATCCCAGTCTGATCGCGGCGGTGTCGGACGCTGCGCACCCCTCATGGCGGGCGCGCTCGCTCAGCGTTTACCGCTTCTGGCGCGACCTCGGCTACGCGATCGGAGCGCTGTCGGCGGGCCTCATCGCCGACTTTTTCGGCTTCGTCGCGGCGATCGCAGCGATTGCGGCGCTGACCTTCCTGTCGGGCGCGATCGTGGCGCTGGCGATGCGGGAGAAGACAGCATCAACCCCGGCACGTGGCGACGGCTAGCCCGCCGCAAGGAAAATCCGCGTTTACGATATCCGAAGCTTCGTGCTGCCAGGGAAGCACCCTTCCGGTACTATGGCGCCGGGTGCCTTTCTCGGGGTCGTTCATGAACAACTCGACACGCATGCCGTGGGTGGACACGGCAAAGGGTCTTTCGATCATCCTGGTGGTGATGATGTACTCGGCCTACAACACCGGCGAATATACCGGCGGCGTCGGCTTCCTCCATTATGTCATCGGCTTTGCGACGCCGTTCCGGATGCCGGAGTTTTTTCTGATTTCCGGCCTGTTCCTGTCGCAGGTGATCGAGCGGCCGTGGCGGCGCTATATCGACCGGCGCGTCGTCCATTATCTCTATTTCTACGTGTTGTGGGCGATCATCTCGATCGGGTTGAAGATCGGCATCTTCAGCCGCGATCCGGCCGGCATGCTGCACGATCTCGCAATGGCCGTCGTCCAGCCCTATGGCGTGCTGTGGTTCATCTACATGCTGGCGATGTTCGGCCTCGTCGCACGCATCTTGCGCGAACTCGGCGCGCCGCACTGGATCGTCATTGCGGCTGCCGCCGGGCTGCAGATGTGGGCGCCGAAGCCGGACAGCTATGCGCTGCAGCAGTTCACGGCCTATTTCGTGTTCTTCTATCTCGGCTTCGCCGTGGCGCCGCTGGTGTTTCGGCTCGTCGAGTGGACGCAAGCGCGCCCGGCCGTCGCCGTCGCGGGCCTGGCCGTGTGGGCGGTCGTCAACGGCCTGCTCGTCTATTCGCCGGGTTATGCCGTTCAGCCGGTCGGCATGCAGATGGGCCTGGCGGCATGGCCGCCGCTGCATCTTGTCCTCGCCGTCGCCGGCGCGGTGGCGCTCTGCGTCGCCGGCGGCTTCCTGTCGAAATTCGCCGCGATGGAATGGCTGCGGTGGCTCGGCGAGCATTCGCTGGTCGTCTATGTCGCCTTCACCATCCCGATGTCGATCTTCCGCGGCGCGGCGCTTGCGAGCGGCCTTCTGACCGATACGGGCTGGCTCAGCCTCGCGGTGCTGCTCGTTTCGACCATCAGCCCGGTCGTTCTCTATTTCATCGTCAAGCGCACCGGTTTCGGAAACTTCCTGTTCGAGCGGCCGGCATGGGCGCATATCGACAGGCCGGCTGCCGGCCATATCTCGAACAAGGGGGTTGCGCGGCCGGCGCGCGAGGCGGCCTGACGCCGCCTGGTTCGTCGGCGCAGTCCTGCCGGCCACCTGCCGGCCATGTCACGGCCGGCGCACGGCCCTGATCTTGCCGCTGCTGCCGCCACCGCAGAAGAAGCAGCCGCCACCGTCGGATTCCAGTCCCGACACGCCGGAGGGCATCGCCACCTCCTGCAGCACGTCGCCCGTCTCGGGATCGATGCGCAAGAGGTCGCCCTCCTCGCCTTCCCAGGTGGCGTGCCAGAGCTCGCCGTCGACCCAGGTGACGCCGGTGACGACGCGTTTCGATTCGATGGTACGGATCACCTTGCCCGTTTCGGGATCGATCTGGTGGATCTTGTGCGCCCTGTATTCGCCGACCCAGAGCGACCCTTCGGCCCAGGCCATGCCCGAGTCACCACCATTGCCGGGAGCCGGGATGGTGGCGACGACCTTGCCGGTTTTCGGATCGACCTTGTGGATGCGGTCCTCGCCGATCTGGTAGAGGTGCTCGCCGTCGAAGGCGGTCCCCGCATGCGAGGCGACGTCGATCGATCGCACGATCGCGCCGCTGTCCGGATCAAGCGCCTTCAGCTTGTCGCCGGTGGCGAACCAGACGTTCTTGCCGTCATAGGTGACGCCGTTGATGCGCTCGGCGTCCGGAAAGGGTCCATATTCCCGCAGGATCTCGGCGGCGGCTCGTTTCATTTTCGATCTCCATCTGAACAATGGCAGCAGACTAGTCGCTCGGCAGCGGACCCGGGAGTAACAAGACAGTCGGGAATGCAGTCATCGGCGGCGTCATCCAGCGGCGCGCCCTGCCGCGCCCGACCGCTTGCACTTTGTTTGCCGTCGAAAGCTCTTCCAGCGCGCGCTGCACGGTGCGCGGGCTGGCGCCGAGCGCGATCGCCAGCGCCGAGCTCGACCACGACTCGCCGTCGGCCAGGAAGGCGAGCACTGCCCCATGCTCCTCCTCGACAGGCGGAGCGAGCACCACGACTTCGGCGGCCTCCAGCGGCGCCAGCGCAAAGCCGGCCGCGGTCGCGTTGATTTCAGCCTGCTCGATGAGTTCAGCGCGCAGCCGTCCCATCTCGACCCTGAGCCGAGCGCGATGCGATTCGTCCGCGTGCCTGGCCCTGAAGGCGCGCCTCAGCAGCACCTCCCGCGGCGCATCCGCGGGCCACGCTTCGGCAAGCGTGCGCGCCAATGCAAACAGCACGGGCCGCGTCGCCAGCGAGACCGCCGTATCGGCCTGCCGCACGACATTGCGGCAGGCGTCGATGACGAGCGCGCCGGATGCGAGCAGCGCTTCGACCTCGTCGAGTTGGAGCGGCTTTTCCAAGCCCTTCGATATGAGCCGCGCGACGGGCGTGTTCAGCACCAGCGACGCGGTTTCGACCTCCGCCCTCAGCGCCGGGATGTTGGCTTCGTAGGCCGCAAGCGCCGCCCGGCCGAGCGCGGCGCGCGCAGCTTTCGTCCGCAAACGCCTGACCGCGATGCCCGCCGCCGCGAGCTCATGCGCGACGCGCGCGACCGGCGGCAGCGGCGCCGGATCGAAGCCGGCAAGCAGACGCTCGGCCTCGTCGAGACGGCCGATCAGGATCAGCCGACGCGCCTCGAGGCTGCCGGCATAAGCGGCGTTGACCCTATCGCCATGCGCCTGAAGCGTCGTACGCGCGGTTCGCAACGCCTTCTCCGGCCAGCCGAGGTCGCGAGAGACGAGGGCGATCTCGGCCTCGGCGACCACACAGCGGGCCCGCGCCACCGCCTCTTTCGGGCTGAAGGCGCGGGCCGCGCTCTTCAGCAGCGCCTTGGCCTTGGCGAAGTCGCCAAGCTGCGCCATCGCGATGCCGCGCAGCGCCAGCGCCGGCGCGTCGTCGCGCAGCGCGACGCGTTTCAAGGCGCCGAGCGGATCGCCCGCGGCAAGCGCGCGTCCGGCGGCATTGATCAGCGAGTCCATGCAATGCTCGCCTTAGGGGTCGCCGGATCAAATCGCGTCACACTTGTAACTCTCACCATCACGCCGTCCGGCCTATGTCTGTCCGCGTCACCCTCAACCAACCGAAAGAACGGGACAAGAGCAATGACCCAGCAAATGCACACACCACCGGTCGTTTCGCCAGAAGCCTGGGAAGGCGCGTATGACGAGATGCTGGTGAAGGAAAAAGCCCTCACCCGCGCCCGCGACGCTTTAGCCGCCGAACGCCGCCGCATGCCGTGGATGCTCGTCGAGAAGGACTATGTGTTCGAAGGCCCGAACGGCAAAGCGAGCCTGCTCGACCTGTTCGAAGGCCGCCGGCAGCTCATCATCTACCGCGCCTTCTTCGAGCCGGGTGTCTACGGCTGGCCGGAGCACGCCTGCCGCGGCTGCTCGCTCGGCGCCGACATGGTCGGCAACCTCGCGCATCTCAACGCCCGCGACACGACGCTTGCCTATGCCTCGCGTGCGCCGCAGTGGGACATTCAGCGGCTGAAGAAGCGGATGGACTGGAAGATGCCCTGGTACACCATCACCGACAGCTGGGATAAGGATTTCGGCGTCGACCAATGGCATGGCCACAACGTCTTCATCCACGACGGCGACCGCATCTACCGCACCTATTTCGTCAACAACCGCGGCGACGAGGCGTTCGGCACGGTTTGGAGCTATCTCGACGTCACGCCGCTCGGCCGCCAGGAGGTGTGGGAAGACTCGCCCAAGGGCTATCCGCAGACCCAGACCTACAAGTGGTGGAACTGGCACGACAACTACGAGGAAGGCGCCGCCCCCGACCAGAGATGGGTCGAGGTGTCGGATGCCGGCGAAGCGGCGTTCCGCAACAAGAACGCCTGAGCGTGAAGCGACTCCGGCGGCGTCGCCCGCGCCGCCGGAGCCGATCTTTCCCAAAGAATCCTGCCACGTCGAAAGGTGGAAAAGATGAGCATCGACAATCCCGACATCGCGCCTCGCCCGACCAGCCTGACCTTCGGCCTCGCCGACTGGCTGTGCCTCGCAGCGGCGCCGACCTTCGCGGCCATGGCGCTGCTCACCGCGGCCCATGACGGCCATGACATGATGTGCATGTCCGGCCCCGGAACGTCCGCGCTCAGCGGCATGGTGCCGATGTATCTGCTGATGGCCGCCTTTCACCTCGCGCCCTGGCTGCGGCTGGCTGCGAGGCGGGGTTAGGCGAAGCAGCGGAATGGCGCGAGAAACGTCCACCAATGAGCTTCTTTCACCGCAGCACTGAACCTCCAGACTGAAGGAGACTGACAATGCGACACGCTGTTGTTTCACGCGATGACTGGCTAACCGCCCGCCGGGACCTCCTGAAAGCGGAGAAGGAACTCACTCGCCTTCGCGACAAGGTCGCCCGGGAGCGACTCGCCCTGCCATGGGTGCGCATCGACAAGGAATACGTGTTCGACACGCTGGATGGCCCATGCTCGCTCGCCGACCTCTTCGACGGCCGATCGCAACTCCTGGTGCAACATTTCATGTTCGCGCCGGGATGGAAGGAAGGCTGCCGGAGTTGCTCCTTCATGGCCGATCACACCGACGGCATGAACATGCATCTGGCGAACCACGACGTCACCATGATCGCCGTCTCGCGCGCGCCGCTCGCCGAGATCGAGCGCTACCGCAAACGCATGGGCTGGCAGTTCAAATGGGTGTCGTCCTTCGGCGACGACTTCAACTACGATTTCCGCGTCAGCTTCACACCCGAGGTAATCGCCAGTAGGCACATCGACTATAATTTCGGCGAGTGGTCGGAGACTGGCGAGGAATGGCCCGGCGTCAGCGCCTTTTTCAAGGACGAGGCGGGGAATATCTTCCGCACCTACTCCACCTACGGGCGCGGCGTTGAGGTGATGATGGGCACCTACAATATGCTCGATCTCGCTCCGAAGGGCCGCAACGAAGCCGAGGGAATGGACTGGGTGCGCCGTCACGATCGCTACGAGTAGACACCCCAGGAGCCCCAAGGAGCGGGCCGATGTAACGCCGACGGCCGCCGTGTGCCTTCGCGCCTGGCTGGCGGCGTCCGCTGGGGCCAAGCGGAAGGCTCCGCGAAACCACGTGCCGGCCTCGTTGGCCGGTGTGGAATTCATCCCCGAGGACGGTGGCGCTGCCCGCCTGAGACCGAAGAAGATCAACATCCAAGCGCCGATATGCGCCTGGCTACCAACCTAGAGCGGGATGATTTTGGCTTGAATCGAAGGGGATTCCCAAGGGTCTGCAAATCAGATTCAAGATGCTGGCTGGG
>NZ_JARTVO010000035.1:0-36615 GCF_029625675.1 Mesorhizobium sp. WSM4884 | reverse complement strand
AATCCTGCAATTCCAAAGCCGCTATCCGCCTCAATCAACAGGCCAGATCAATGGCTTGCGGATAGTTCACGGCCGACTCACTATTTCTATGCTGAACAGTCTCGCCTGAGTATATGTTTTAGCTAGTCGCTAATTAGACGGAATTCTGCCAGTCTGCATTCCCCCCTGATCTGATGTAGAGCAGCTTCCAAGTGGGAATTAGCCCCCCATCGACCGGATCGGGCGACACGAACATGCGCTGAAGGCTTGGCGGAACGGCTACTGGGACCATGATGCTACTCGAATGCAAGATAGTGTCAGAACGTCCCGGGAAGGCTGCAGGCAGGGGATGTCAGGTCAATCAGCCTATAGATATGATACCGCCCATTCGCTGAGACTTCACGATGGGCATAGGAGGTGGGAATTCTTGCCTTGAGATGGACGCGGCTGTCGGAGCAGGCGAGCACGGCAGCAGCGATGGCCTGAACCTTCGGGCCGCTGACAAAAACGTTCACCACCGCACGCGAGCCGAACCCGTCGAGATACGTCTCGAAAGCATCGAGGTGGGCCATCAGCCCGAAAGCCTGGATGTCGCGAACTTCGCCATCTTCGAGCCGGTGGGTTTCACGTACCTTGGCCACCTGTTGATCGAGCAAAGCATCGATATGCGCATTCTTGTCGCTTCTTGGGACGAGGAGCGAGATCCGTTCCGGACTGACGATATCGATCAATCCGTAGAATACGTCGGCATCTCCTCCGATCCCCACGAGCAGGACTTTCTCTTCGCCCATTCCTCCGCTGCCTTGAAGATGAGGGACGGTGACGTATCGGTCCAAGCCGCTGGAAAAATCCTCTTTGCCGATCGCGTTCCCGTAGATACCTTCGGCGTACCCGAATTCGAGAGACTGAATCGACATTTTCTTGAATGCCACCGCAATCAGCCATTGGATGTAGATTCGCGGCATCGTCGAGCACTCGACGAAAACCTTCCGCAGGCTTCCTTCGTATGAGCCACATGAAGCGGCCATCTGAGTGAGCAGGTGATCGAGGAGATTGATGTTCTTCTGATACTCGATGGAAGGCTCGAGGGTGATCACAGTCACTTCGACGCCCCATCGGGTACCCATAGCGATGAGCTTTCGCCGGTTTTCTTCGACGGCTGGGACGTTCGCTTCCTTCAGAGCAAAGTCCAGAACCACGATCTTGCCGACCTTCAGGTCAAGATGGTTTTCGAACGCGGCGAAACGCGTTTCCCATCCAAGCGCGACGATCGCGATATCTGCCTCCATCGTTTCGCAGGTACCTGCATCTCTCGCCTTCTCGGTGACGGCCAGATGGCCGAAGACTCGATACTCGACAGTTGAAGCGGTCATTCGAGATCGCTCTCGAAAAGCGAGTGCTGGAATTCGGTCTTGAGTGCGGGCCGCGCGACGAGCTCCTTAAACACCGAGTCGGCCCAGTCTTCTGGGAGCCGATGCCTGGTAAAAAGCAGGTCGACCATCCGCGCCGCAGGGATTGTGTTGATTTCGTACGGGCCGCGATAGGAGAACCCGAAGTAAGGTGCAAATCGCCGATGCAATCTGATCATCATCTCCTTCGATGCGGGGTCGGCGCGGTCCACCTCAAAGTTGCCGGCGGCGGAGACCTCCCGGATAAACCCATCCCTTTCCGCCCGACGCAGGACCTCGTCCAGTTTTCCGCTGGGTTGCTCCAGTCGGTTCACCAGCGAGCGCATTTCCTTTAGATCAACCCTGAAAATGCCTCTCTCTGTCGTTCCTAGAGCATTTTCTTCGGCAAACTCTGTCTGGAGGCGAGCGGTCAGGTAACCCAACGCCCGCACCATGCGCACGCTCTCTTCTTCGTACGGATGTGAAAGCGCCTGAAGTCCATCAAGCTTCCGTTGAGAGGCGGCGTTCACAGCCTGTCTCTGCTGTTCGAGATGAATCTGTAAATCCGAGTTGATGAATTCCACCAGTTTTCGTGGATCACTGGAACTCGGAACACTGCGGCGGAAGATCTCTCCCATTATATCAAGGAAATCGCGTATACAGACGTCGCTCAATGATGTGATGATCTGGTGCCCTACGTACGGGTAGTCATGCAGACGCAGCATCTGGCACGCTTTCAGAAAAGCCCATCCCTGTTTCCGGGCGATCGACCTCTTCAGATTTGAAGCATCCGCCTTGCTCATGGGCCGGCGCTTAATTTCCGGGTTCATGAGCGCGAGCGCCAGCCCTTCGGCATAAGGGCGCGCTTTTCGATCAAGAAGGAATTGCTGCTGATCCGCCGTCCTCAAATTCACGGAGAGGAATTCACGTGCTGCATCAGCAAGTGCCACAAGCTCTTCTCTGCCCTCGGAATGACCCGATATGATAACCCGCTCGATGATGTCATTGACGGAAAGCCGCCCCAGCCGGTTTTTGAGCGAAAACGCGCTGAGCGCATCGTTGCGCTCGAGATCACTCCGCAGATGGTCAGGAAGCGCATAGTACAGCCGAAGCGACGACACGTTCTCGCACAGCGTGGCGAACTCCCTCGGATCGACTGAATCAAGATTCTCGACGTCCCGGTCAGCATTCGAGAGCGACTGGCCGGGTATGATCGTCCGGATCGTGTCGTAGAGGCCGCCGATGTAGGCGAGGACCCATTTCACGTTGCCGCGCGTCTTTCTCACCAAGGTGTTCAGGAACTGCTGTTGGAGCGGTGTCAGTGCTTCACAGTCGTCAATCAGTATCTTGAAGAAGGGCGCCCTGTCACCGGCGAAAGATGGGCCATTTAAAAGTGGAGTGATCGCGGTCGCGACCTTGTTAATGATCGCGCCAGGGTCTGTTGCTCTGAAGCCGGTCGCTCCGGCATCGGCGGCAAAGAAGAACGCGTTGAAGCATTCGTCGACGTACCGGGTTATCCCACCCCGCAGCTCATCGATGCTGAAGAAGTCGAGACGGGCAGGTTGGGGTATGAAGTGCAGCACTTCGCGATGCAGTGCCAGGGCGACGTCCCTATCTTCGGAGGCCCGGTATTTCAAGTGGCCGTCGCGTCTGAGCTGGCCGATGCTCTCGAGCAGGCGTTCGACTATCTTCAGCTCCAGATAGTGAGAGAAGATTACGAATTGCCGCGGGATCACGGCGGCCGTGTCGAAGCGTATCCGCTCCGGAATGAGGTTCAGAACGGCGTTGTCGATTAGGGGCGAGAATGTCTCATTGAGCTGGAAGAAGACGCCATACCAAGCGAGCTTGCCGACTTGGTCCGAGAGACTTTTGTCTTCAAGAATATGGACTGTGGAAAGCGAGCGAAGAATGCTGGTCTTGCCGCTGCCTCTCGTCCCTGCGACGAAGACCGGCTTGGCGGCGGCAGAAATCAACGCCGACTTCTGACTGAACCACAGTATCGGGCGGCTTTCGTACTCGATCCTGTTGGGGCCGAACGGATTCTCCATCGCTATTCGTCCCTTACCTTAATGCGCCAAGCCGAGTTTGCCTTGGTGAGGCCGTCTATCTCGATGAAGCGCGCCGCTTGGAGCATCAGAAGAGAGTCTTCCAGATCTAGCCCGAGCTCGGCGGAGGCAGCAATCTCAGTGATCTCGTCCCAGAAGAGTAACCCATTCCCGCGCCTGGTGGCATGGTCGCGCAGTCGGCGCAGCAGGTCAAACGTGTCGTTGTTCAGAAAGGCCTTGCCGTTGGACATGGTCGAAATAAAGCAATGTTCGCCTTCCATGACCGTCCCGTCGGCGACATTGGTGCGGTAGGGTATAAGTCGGATGCCGACGAGCTCTCCCTGATCGGTCGTGAAGAAGACGAGCTCATTGAAACCTGACTGTATCTCTGGTGCTGAGATGCAGATCAATTTGCCGTCCGGAAACCTTGGATCGTTGACGATCTCGACCGGATCAGCATGTATGTGTCCATGCAGGTAGACGATAGGCTTGTTGCCCTGCAGCAGCTGAGTTCTGACAAATCCGCTGTTGAGCATCTCCGCGTATGGCGTAATGCGCGGAGTCTTTTGTGGCAGCAGATTGTGATGGCCGATTATGATGCCGTAACGCATGTCGGGCTGCTGGAGCAATTCCTGTAGGCCTGCAAGCATCTCACGCGAGATGTATGGCGTGTCCATCTGACCGTAATACTCGTCGTCGGACGCCTCCTTGTCTGGATCGCTGGGAGGTGTCGCGGGCGAATGTCCCGAGATGTCCGGCGAGCCGAGATCTAGAGGCTCTGTAGAAGGACTGAGTGCCTCGAGACGATCACGAAGGAACGCGGGAAGGTTTTGAAGCTCCCAACTGCCTATCGCTGTGTTGACGAGGATGAAGTTTGCGCCTGCGGATCCTGTCGGAAGTCTGAAGTGCACGGGTTGGTCCACGGGAACGGTCTGCCAACCCAAGCGGGCGGCTAAACTCGCCATTTCGCTGAATTTCTCAGTCGGTCCAAGTTCGCGCGCGTCATCACGGTTCACATCGTGATTTCCCGGTACGAATATCAACGGAAGCGCCTTTGAACTGCGTCCCTGTGCGCGGCAGAGCAACGTGAAATGCTGGAATGCCGAAGCAATGAAGGTCTTGTCGCCACGGCTCGTGAAATCCCCCATGAAGGCGATCGAATCCAAGGGCTTCGAAGTCGTCAGCCGCCGAAGTTTCGTCAAGACGGCACGCAGCGAAGACGCGCGTAGCTTCTGCGTTATTTTCGGAGCGAACTTGCTATCCTTGGCATCGATGTTGCTAGAGGAAGGATGCCAGTCCGGATAGTGAATATCGCCTACTTGAAGGATTCGCACCCGCCGCATAACTCGCCCCCCTGCCGAGAGCCATAGACTAATCCGTTCGCTTTTGCCAAGCGCGAACGATCATCCGCAGTGTCCTTAACGAGGTAGCCTGCACTTTTCGAGAATTGCCACGGCGGCTATTTTTCGGCTGTGAAGCACACGAGACCCGTGACGTGAGACCCAGTTGCTCAATGCCCAGTTGCTCAATGAGCTTTCTTACGAATAAGGGAGAATTTCCGCGGCCGGACTATCTCTGAGCGAGCGTGCATGACTGCCAACGGAAGGTCTTGCACGCACCCTTGCGATCTTGAGCAATGGTCGCCATGACTTTCTTCTTGCAGGCTTTTGAGTGGCCCAGCCTGCGATCACCAGACCCCACCGATTCTAAAGAGCGTGGCAGATGGGATAGTCGAGGTTGCCCGTGCACAGTCACGCTCAGGGCTTGCGCCGCCCAGAGGACACGCTGAAAAGGCAGATTGGGGCGCAAGCACGCCATTCACGAGAGGTTCGACATGAAGACCATGCAAGAAAAAGACATTCCGGCATTCGTACAAGCAGTTGTGGACGCCGGCTGCAAAATTTGCGCGATTGGCAACTTGGGATACGTCTTTGGCGATGCTGATTTCACGCCAGCGCAACGGAGGGCCGTCGAGCCACAGCTGCGTAGGATTGCTGAAATCTACGGCGAACGCGATCATCTCATGAACGAGATAGCTGTATATCTGCGGTCGATCGGACGCCATGTCGAGGTTGAGCCGAAGACAGGTATTTCCTGATGGCCGTGATCGCGAGAAGCCGTCTTCCAACCTCTGAATCCTAAAGGAGGTGACCCCCAAGGCCGTTCGTCACCTTCGACCAGAATAACCACATCCGTGACCGCCTGAGCTACTTGGTCGATACGCGCACATGGCCAATACAGTTTCTCCATCCTTCACGAAGCGAATGAGGCTTTGGCCATTCAGCCCCGGTCTACGGGGCGTGACTTGTCCCCGATGCATGCGCGAGCTCTCCGCCCGGCTGGCCGCCGGTCGTCGCCACCGGCCGAAGGCGCCCGAATGCGCTTGACAAGATAGCGTCAGCCCGTTCAACCTAAGGCATTCACCAGGGGAGTCCCGGCAAGGGGCTGAGATACTGCTGGCTTTCGCGGCGCAGTGACCCGTTGAACCTGATCCAGTTCATACTGGCGTAGGGACGGTGCAAGCGCTTTGCGGGAGTTTACGCCCGAGGTCCTGTTGCAGCAGGTCTACAGAAGCGTCTTTTCATCCTTCCGGCACAGAACTGGGTCTCCAATGCATGAGCAAAGGAGCCTCACGATGAATGCCCTCACCCCCGCCGTATCGACGGGACCACTGCCCGCCTCGCGGAAAATCCACAAGCCCGGCGTCCTCTACCCGCAGATCAGGGTGCCGATGCGCGAGATTTCCGTCCATCCGACGGCCGGCGAACCGCCCGTCACCGTCTACGATCCGTCCGGCCCCTACACCGATCCATCAGTCGAAACCAGCATCGAAAAAGGCCTTGCCCGGCTTCGCCACGAATGGGTCACGGCGCGTGGCGATGTCGAAGCCTATGACGGCCGCCACGTCCGGCCGGAAGACAATGGATTCGCCACCGGCGAGCGCCTGACACCGGAATTTCCGATACGCAATCGGCCGCTCAAGGCCAAGCAGGGCAAGGCGGTGACCCAACTTGCCTATGCGCGCGCCGGCATCATCACGCCAGAAATGGAGTTCGTAGCCATCCGCGAGAATCTCGGCCGCGAGGTGATGCGCGGCAAGCTGCAACGCGACGGCGAAGCCTTCGGCGCGGCGATCCCAGATTTCGTCACACCCGAATTCGTGCGCGACGAGGTGGCGCGCGGGCGCGCAATCATTCCCGCCAACATCAATCATCCCGAGAGCGAGCCGATGATCATCGGTCGCAATTTTCTGGTCAAGATCAACGCCAACATCGGTAACTCGGCTGTCACATCGTCGATGGCCGAAGAGGTCGAAAAAATGGTCTGGGCTATCCGCTGGGGCGCGGACACGGTGATGGACCTGTCGACCGGCCGCAACATCCACAACATCCGCGACTGGATCGTGCGCAATGCGCCGGTGCCGATCGGTACGGTGCCGCTCTATCAGGCGCTGGAAAAGGTCAACGGCATCGCCGAGGATCTGAACTGGGAGGTCTACCGCGACACGCTGATCGAGCAGGCCGAGCAAGGCGTCGACTATTTCACCATCCACGCCGGCGTGCGGCTGCACTACATCCCGCTGACCGTCGACCGGGTCACGGGCATCGTCTCGCGCGGCGGCTCGATCATGGCCAAATGGTGCCTGCACCATCACCGGGAGAGCTTCCTCTACGAGCATTTCGAGGAGATCTGCGACATCGCCAGAGCCTATGACGTCTCCTTCTCGCTCGGCGACGGCCTTCGTCCCGGTTCAATCGCCGATGCGAACGACGCGGCGCAATTCGCCGAACTGGAAACACTTGGAGAACTCACCAAGATTGCCTGGGCAAAGGACTGCCAGGTGATGATCGAAGGCCCGGGCCATGTCCCCATGCACAAGATCAAGCAGAACATGGACAAGCAGCTCGCAGTGTGCGGTGAGGCGCCGTTCTACACGTTGGGGCCGCTGACGACCGACATCGCGCCGGGCTATGACCACATCACCTCAGGGATAGGTGCCGCCATGATAGGCTGGTTCGGCACCGCAATGCTTTGCTACGTCACGCCGAAAGAGCATCTCGGCCTTCCCGACCGCAACGACGTCAAGATTGGCGTGATCACCTACAAGATAGCCGCCCATGCAGCCGATCTGGCGAAGGGCCATCCGGCAGCGAAAACCAGGGATGATGCCCTTTCGCGCGCGCGCTTCGAGTTCCGCTGGGAGGACCAGTTCAACCTGTCGCTCGACCCCGAAACCGCACGGTCCTTCCACGACCAGACCTTGCCCAAGGAGGCGCACAAGCTGGCACATTTTTGTTCGATGTGCGGGCCGAAATTCTGCTCCATGCGCATTTCCCACGACATCCGTGCCGAGGCCCAGAAGGAAGGCATGGCGGCAATGGCGGCAAAATACCGGGAGGGCGGCGATCTCTACATGCAGGCGGACGAGACTGGCGTACCGGTCGTGCCAGAGGCTCCCAAACCATCATGAGGGTGCTCGTCAAAGGGGCCGGCGTTGCCGGCCTCACCGTCGCTTTCGAACTCGCCGCCCGCGGCGCGACGGTCACCGTCGCCGAGATGCGGCATGGCCTTGGTGGCAACGCGTCGTGGTTCGCCGGCGGCATGCTGGCGCCATGGTGCGAGCGCGAAAGCGCGGAGCAGCCGGTGCTGGATCTCGGACGCGATGCTGCCGACTGGTGGGATGCGGTGCTGTCGGGTCAGGTGACACGGGCCGGGACATTGGTCGTGGCCGCGCCGCGTGATGCCGGTGAGCTTGACCGGTTCGCCAGTCGCACGTCAGGGCATCGGCGCGTCGATGAAAACGAAATTGCGCTCCTGGAACCCGACCTCGCCGGCCGCTTCCGGCGTGGATTGCTCTTCCCCGACGAGGCTCACCTCGACCCACGCCCGGCGATGGCGGCACTTCATGACAAGCTTGCGACCATGGGTGTCAAATTCCACTTCGGCTGCGACGCCCGGCCTGTTTCGGGATTCGCCCGTCAGATAGACTGCATGGGAATGGCAGCGGCCGATGACAGGCTGCGCGGTGTTCGCGGCGAAATGCTGATCCTTCGCACGCCTGATGTCTCGCTGTCGCGGCCGGTCCGTTTGCTTCATCCACGCTTTCCGCTTTATGCCGTGCCGCGCACCGATCACCGTTTCATGATCGGAGCGACGATGATTGAAAGCCAGAGCGCCGGACCGGTGACGGCGCGTTCCATGATGGAGCTGCTGGGCGCCGCCCATGCCCTCCATCCGGCCTTTGGTGAGGCCGAGATCGTTGAAACCGGTGTGGGTGTCCGTCCGGCATTTCCCGACAATTTGCCACGCGTCGAAACAGACGGTGAGATCATCGCGATCAACGGTCTTTATCGTCACGGTTTTCTCCTCGCCCCCGCCATGGCGCGCCAGGCTGCCGACCTGGTTTTCAGTCAAGACAGAACCAAGGAGCATGCTCATGAAACTGATGGTCAACGGCGAGGCGCGTGAGATTGCCGCCACCACGCTGGCCGAGTTGCTTGCCGCGCTCGACTATGAGGGCGATTGGCTCGCCACCGCCGTCAACAGCGACCTCGTGCACAAAGCCAACCGCGCGGAGTTCCAGTTGAGCGACGGCGACCGGATCGAAATCCTCTCGCCCATGCAGGGCGGCTAGCATGTTGGAGCTTTATGGAACCGAGCTTTCGTCGCGCCTGCTTCTCGGCACGGCTCAGTATCCTTCGCCGGCCATCCTTGCCGATGCAGTCAAGGCATCGGGCACGTCGGTGGTGACCGTCTCGTTGCGGCGTGAGATGGCGGGCGGTAGGGCCGGCGAACAATTCTGGTCGTTGATCCGCTCGCTGGGCGCCAGAACCCTGCCCAATACCGCCGGCTGCCTCTCCGTCAAGGAAGCCGTCACCACCGCGAAAATGGCGCGCGAGGTCTTCGGCACCAACTGGATCAAGCTCGAAGTGATCGGCAATCACGACACGCTACAGCCGGATGTGTTCGGTCTGGTTGAAGCCGCCCGCATCCTGTGCGAGGACGGCTTTGCGGTATTCCCCTATACCACCGACGATCTCGTTGTCGCCGAGCGGCTGCTGGAAGCGGGCTGCAAGGTCCTGATGCCGTGGTGCGCACCGATCGGTTCCGCCTTGGGACCGGTCAACATGACGGCGCTGCGCTCGATGCGCGGATATTTCCCTGGCGTCCCGCTGATTGTGGATGCGGGGCTCGGACGGCCGTCGCACGCGGCCACCGTCATGGAACTCGGCTTTGACGCCGTGCTCCTGAACACAGCGGTCGCCAAGGCGGCAGATCCGGTCGGCATGGCGCGTGCTTTCGGTAAGGCGGTCGACGCCGGTCGTGAGGCGTTCAGTTCGGGAATGCTCGAACCGCGCGACGTCGCCGTGCCATCGACACCGATGGTCGGCAGGGCCGTTTTTTCATGAAGCTCGATCCCTTCTACCTGATCGTCGACAGCGCCGCCTGGATCGAAAGGTTGGCGCCGCTCGGCGTCAAGCTGATTCAGCTTCGCATCAAAACCATGGATGAAACCGGGCTGCGCGCGGAGATCCGCAAGTCGAAGGCCTGGTGTGTCCAACACAAAAGCCAGCTCATCATCAATGATTATTGGCGCCTGGCAATCGAGGAAGGCTGCGATTTCGTGCATCTGGGCCAGGAGGATTTGCAAACGGCCGACCTCTCGAGGATACGGGCAGCGGGCGTCAGGCTCGGATTGAGCACGCATGATCATGTCGAGCTGGAAACGGCCATGTTTGCCGAGCCCGACTATGTCGCGCTCGGTCCGATCTATCCCACCACTTTGAAGAAAATGAAGTGGGCACCGCAAGGGCTAGAGCGGATCAGCGAGTGGAAGCGGCGGGTGGCGCCGATCCCATTGGTCGCCATCGGCGGCCTCAACCCCGACCGCCTCGACGGCGTCTTTGAGGCCGGCGCCAACAGCGCCGCAGTGGTCACGGACATCACGTTGAGCTTCGACCCCGAAGCGCGCACGCGAGAATGGATCGAAAAGACGGACCGATGGCGATGAGACGAGAACCGCATGTGCTTGTCGTTGGCGGATCAGATTCCAGCGGGGGTGCTGGAATAGCACGCGACATCGAGACGATCTCTGCCGTTGGCGTGCGCACCTGTCTCGCCGTCACAGCGCTAACGGTGCAAACGCACGACGCCGTGATCGAAATCCATCATTCGCCACCCAGCATGGTGGCCAATCAGATGTGTGCCGCGCTACAGGCCAACGACGTAGCCACAATCAAGATCGGCATGCTGGCGACTGCCAAGATCATTGTTGCCGTTGCCGCAGTGCTGCGCAAATTTCCGCAAGTGCCGGCAGTACTCGACCCTGTGCTGGCCTCCACCTCAGGCCGCGCACTTCTGGAAGCAGGCGCTATCGCTGCCATGAAGCGCGATTTGATGCCGCTTTGCTGCATTGTCACGCCCAACCTTCCTGAACTGGCGCTCCTTACTGGTTCCGAACCGGCTTCGGATGAGGACGGTGCGCTCCAACAAGGACAAAGACTGCAGGCCGTCGGCCCTCAGGCCCTGCTGATCAAGGGTGGGCACGCGTCGGGTCCCCGATCGGCCGATATTCTGTTACGCTCCGATCATGAACCCATCCACTTCGACACGCCGCGCCTTGCTATATCGATGCGCGGAACAGGTTGCATGCTGGCCAGCGCGATTGCGGCGCATCTGGCGAAGGCGAAGTCGCTCGAAGATAGCGTGCGCGAAGGCAAGCTGTTTGTGTTCGAGAAGCTTCAGAAATGCCGGCTGAATAATCACAACGTTCTGCGTCCAGCCAAGCAGACCCATTTTCCAGAATTTTTCCAGTAGCGAGACTGGAGGGCTACTGCTTCTCTATGCCATCCTTACAACGCGTTGAGTTCCACTGTGCCGTCCAGAATTATCTGTCGTTGTCCAGAATTAAGCCGGGCTTAGAACTGAAACGAACCCGCCGAAAGGTACGAGCGGCCCTCACTCGATAAGGGTTACCAAACCTATTCCTGTGGGCTACCAATCCGCGTGGTGGGTGGCCTTAGGTTACCAATCAGTGTGGCGTCCGGAATTATCTGCCTCTCTCCGGAATTAAGCCGAGATTAGAAGATCGGTGCGGTATTGCGCCCGGTCAAACCGTGTCGATTTGCGGCGTAGCCGACGTGTCTCACGCTTGGCGGCGTCGCACGCTGGTCCCGATTGTCGCCCGAATATCTGCCTACCGGCGACAGTGAATGCGCCAAGCTAGACCTTCGTCGATAGGGCGGCTCCGGTTTACCAATCCTGTCGTCCTAGGTTGACCAATCCGTTGTCGACCGTGAGCGGGTTTACCAATAAGGGCGGCTATATTCTGCGCAAACCCAATCACCTGATGCCAATCCAGAATTAATCGTCATTAAGGGCATTGGTAAACTCAGTCTGAAACCCCACCCTTAGCCAGAAAACTCTCCTGTTTTCAATCGCATAGCCCGCCCGCCAGCAACCGATAATTCGGGACCGGTAAACCCGTGAAAGGCCCAATAATTCCGGACGTCACACCAGTCTGCCCTTTTATGCGACTTTTCGAGCACAGACCGGGAACATCTGACCGTTTCCATTCATCGCCCAAGGCCGGTTTAGCGCTGGAAAAGCCAAAGTGCGGGAGTAAGAATGGCCGCAACGGGGCCGGAAGCCGTCGGTCAGCTTTCGGGGAGTGATCCCGGTAAGTTCGCAACTCATTCGCTTCTTTTCTGCAGTCCCCGCCATTACGAGTTGGCGGTGTCGGTCGCCGAGGGGATCAACGCCATTACTGCGGCTAGTTCGGCCCTCCGGACGAGGAATGGCATGCGCGTCGTCCCATAGTGCTTGGCAAGATGGAAGCGGTGCATGCCTCCTACGATGTGAACTTGGCCTTGGTACTCGCCGAGCAAAGGCGGTGTGACACCGCGGCCATGCAGCCATCGGTAGGCGATCCCACAGCTCTTGCTCTTGTAACGTTGATGCCAAGGACCCTTGTCCCTGCTGGCGGCGTAGGTAAGCCTGCCGCCAACGTCAGTGACATCAGCGTCGATAAGAATGAAATCCGTCGAAGCGTGGTCGCTGGGATCATCGCCGTCGAACGCGAGATAGAAGTTTGCAGGATCGCAGTCCCATATCGCAGTCAGTGCAACCGGAATGTTCTTTCTTCCTTTGCACCAGATGTCGACCTTGCGTTTCTCCTGAGCGCGGGCGACCTCGAAGGCTTCGTCTAGTTTTCCTTCCGCGACATCCATGGCTGTGATGACGTTCAAGCCAAGGGCCGTCAGACGGTTGATCTCGTCCACGTTCGCCATGCCTTCTCCTCTGGCAGCAGATTATTATCCACCGTTGGAAGATGCGGCGGCAATCCAAGCCTGAGGCACGAGGGCCTGTCCACGCCATTCCTCAATCAACTTGACTCCGGGAAGCTTGCCCCAGACGTCCTCATCTGCATGATCCAGCACGATGATCTGGAGGCGACCTTTCGCGGCCATGACCTCAGCGCCTAGGAGCGCAAAGACCTTCCTGACGGCGACCACGTCCTGATCCCTCCACGCGATGAGGTCGGGGCCCTCGTCGCCCGCCGCCCGCTTAGGAAAATAGACTTGGCTAGGTTGGTCGAAGATCAGCTGACCAGGGACTGGGTGATGAGGTTCGGCCAGGAAGTAGTGCTGCAGCGCAAGCATTAGTGCGACGTGATACGCGAGCCAATTGGCGCCGCTGCCAATCTCCCACAGGTAGTCCTCACGCGTTCCCCTAGTCACCTTGACGGTCAGGTCTTCAATCAACAGCCTAATCGGGGCCTCGGGCCACTCCGCGTCAAGCTGCGGAATCAGCCGATTGGCATGATGGGAGACTTGGTGCAACGCGTTGAATAGCTTGCGCTGGATGTCGGCCTCGGAGATCGTCTTTTGCAGCGTTGCAATATCGGCCTGCAGCGAGGTGAGTTCCTGCCGCAAATCCGACGACTGGTCGGCGCGGTCGTAGACGTGCAACGCCTGCTCCAATCGACCGAGGAAGCGCTCAAGCCTATCGAAGCGATTGGCCTCGTCTCGGGCGACGTCAGAGTCCCGTTCCAGCACCGCTATCTCGCTACGGACATCGTTCAACTCAGATAGGACCGCTTCAGCGGCGCCGCGCTGGCGCAGGATTTCCTTGTCAAGCGTGTTAGACATCGCAGGGTGGGTCCGCAGTCGGATCTCCAGACCGCCGAGGTTGTCGCAAAGGGCCAAGACCTTCTCGCGGCCGCCGTCCCCGAGTGCGACCAACGGATCGGCGAACTCGTCGGCCAAGTCCCTCAGCCACGTGGAAAGGTCCAAGCGGTCACGTTGGATGCGCATGGCGTCGCCGTACGCCTCGCTGCTCTCCACCAGACGGCGCAGTTCGTTCAGGCGCTGACGATGCTCGGTAAGTCGCGCGGCGATTTCAGTTTCCGACGCACGAAGGGTTTCCAGACGCGTCAGCACCACATCGATGCCGGCCAGGCTTGGTCGAGCAAGACTTGAGTTGCTGTTCGACACGCGCCGAAGCAGGTCAACAACGTCACTCCAGTCCTTCGGCACTTCAGTGGAGGAATCGACTAGGCCAAGTTCGACTGCCTGACGCAGCCACGCCTCCGCCTCCGCCCGCCAAGCGCCAGTTGCCGACACGATCGCGCGTAGCTCAGCCTCCTTCCGGCGGAGGTTGCGCTGGAGCCGATCGATCTCAAACCGCGCCTGGAGAATCTTTGCCGTGACCGCGCCCAGAACGTACGGGAAGATGGTCTTTAGCTTCTCCCGGTGTTCCGTCGTATCGGCCTTGAAAAACATCACGTCGGGATTGGCGATCACGTTCTGAGGTTGGAACGTGAAGGCCATGAGGTCGCGGAAGCTTGGCCTTTGCTTGAATCCATTCTCTGTACCTGGTTCGAAGTCGAGGTCAGTCAGTCCTGCCAGGCGGTTCATCGCGCGCTTGACCGTGTCGACATTGGTGGTCTTGTCGGTGATCGTCTCCGGAATTTCGACCTGTGCGCCCTCCAGCAGCACCATGTCGCCTGTGCTCTGTTGGTCCCCCGGTTCGCGTCGCGCCAAGAGCTTTTCGCCCTCCAGCGTCTCGATCAGAATGCCGAACCAGCTGCAGTTCTCGCGGATTACGCCCACCGGAATCGCGCATTTCTCCGAGCCCAGACAGTAATCAACAATAGGGATAACGGCGGACTTCCCGGTCTTCGACGCGCCGCTGATGACGTTGACGACACCGGGCTCGAACTTGACGACCCGCGGCGCTGCACCATTGCGGGGCCAAAGGATCAGTTTTCGAAGCTGGAAATACATCTAGAACTCCACCCGTAACAGGTTGGCCACCTGCGCGGTCCCCAGGTTCGAAAACCAGAAACCCAATTTCTCCGAGGCAGGTCCGAGGTGCTTGACGCGCTCTGGAAGGACGAGCCTCCTCGGTTTCGGTTCTGGTACGTTTGCTCTTAAAGTAGCATCCTTGTAATCCACGGACAGCAGCCGCCCGCTCACACCGACAGCGGCCGATTGCAATGTCAGAGTACGCAGCAGCAGCGCTCGCTCGTGGACGGCGAGGAGTTGTTCCCGTTCCTTCCCGAGCTTGGCCGCGAAGAGCGCCAGTCCAGAGGGTCGGTTTGTCGAAGTCACGATTTCGAGCGTTGCGCGATGCAGGACGATTGGCAGCACGAGAAACGCCAAGGCGAACGGCGCTGGACGTTCGTCCTCAGCCTGGAAACCTTGGCCAAATTGCCACAATGCGAAAGCCCCAAGTCCTGGATTCTGGACAAGGGCGAGGTCGCTGAGCGGTAGGTGCGATCGGCCAGCCTCAATCAAGTCGCTGGCTCCAAAAGAGTCTGGTAGTCGGGATGCCAGCCGAGGCGCAGGCCGTGGGCAAGGGCGTTGAATGATCCGTGGACGAAATGACCGGGGACGACTCGACCATCGAGTGGAGGCTGCAACTGCGCGCAGCGCCTGTAAACTATTCTACCACGAACCGTTGCGGGGTGTCCGGCCTGTATGTCGTGCACCTCTGCACTGACGTGCTCATAGCGACCGACAAGATCATCGTCCCAGTCACTTAGGTTCTTCTCAAAGATTAGCCCGCTTTCGCCCCAGATCGAGATGTCGGCGAGCGTCCTAAGGTAATCGCTAACAGCCCGGACGCACGCTTCGTCTCCCACCTCGATCAGCTCGAGTTGGCGGACGAAGGCGGGACGGTCGGCGATCAATTGTTCGATGGCCTCGACAGGCGGTTGCTTGGTGAAAGACGACAGCAGCCCTGGAAGGTTGTTCTTCTGAACAAATGCTCTTTGCTCGGCCTGAAACGCGTCCACGTCCAAGATGGCGGGCTTGCCAGCTCTAATCAGCCTGTCCGCCGCCTCCTTCGCAGCGCCGATCGCGCGTTCGCACACTAGGTCGATGATGAGCGGAGAGACCGTCGGCTTGAAGATCGCGCGTATCGGATCGACGGGATCTGCATCGACGCTGATAACGGCGAGATTCTTGACCAAGGCGGCGCAATGAGCCGCATCAGCGTTCAGGAAAGCTTGGACGTCGGCGTCGCATGCCGGTGCAGCTTTCAGCTTGCTGTGGGCTTTGGCGAGGTTAGCGACCAGCGCCTCCACGTCGGCATCTGTTTTCGCGTCGTTCAGCGCGATCGCGAAGGCACCCGCCTTCACCGGTGTGACATATAGCCGGAAATGGCTGGTCGCCGGGTCGATCTCTCCCGCCGCCATGAAGCTGAGCCAGTTGGCCAGAGACTTCCACAGGTCCGCAGCCCAGTCGGATATCGGATTTTGCTTCAGTGCGCTCTTGCTTTGCTCAAGAACGACTTCGCCGCCGACCAGGTGAACCGCCACATCGTCTAAATGTTCAAGAGAGACCAAGGCGCCGCTAGGCGCGTTGAGCAGGTGAAAGCAAAGGCGTACAGGTTGAAGCGCATAGCCGAGGTATTGGCCAGCGGCGCTGTGTTTTCCCGTTTGCGTCTTCGCGTTCATTGCCCATCCCGTTCTCCCGAGTCGCACCGGAAGAAGCCAGTAACGATATTGGTATAGTTCGCCGTTGTTTACAATTGGCGCCCCGGCGATAGGACGGCTAGGCGCGATACAATTGCTGTTTAGGGCCAGCTCTCGAAGTCCAGATTCGGCAGGACAATGAATTTGCAGGACGTCCATTATGGGCACATCGGGGCCGTCTATGGCTCGGGCGATATGTCCGCTTTTGGACGAACGCGAAGTTTGCCGGAACGTCTGACTTTGGGCGCATACTTGCCGTCAAATTCGGCGTCCTTCACTGGTTCGTTCACGTATTCCGGAGAAAATTACTGTGCGAGTTGATGGATCCTCGTTCCCGGTACGACAGCCTCAGCTATTTCACATAGATGCTTATGGTGCGTCAGGTAGATGACCTGACCTGTGTTTGCCATCGCTCCGAACAGCCTGAAAACCTCCTCCGAGCGAATATGGTCGAACGTCTCCATGATGTCGTCGGCGACGAATGGGACCGAGGGCCGAAATTGCGCGAACTCGTAATAACCGGCGAGTCTTAGGGCAAGGTACAGCTGAAATCGTGCACCCTTTGAAAGCGCTTCGGTGACCTTGGATTGCCCGTCACCCTGCACAGCAATGAGAACCTCACCACCTCTTACAGGCTGGGTTGTCAGCCCCGAATACTGGCCACGCGTCATTAGCTTGAACGCGTCTGATGCGCGCGCCATCATGCCGGAGCGATGGCTCTCACGGTAGATCCGCAAAGCATTGCCAGCCGACATGATGCCAAGCTTCAGCTCTATGTAGCGAACGGCCTTCTCCTCGATTTCCAGCAGGGTTGTGCGCCGTTCAGCATCCAGGCGTGCAACCGCACTATCACCGCCGATGGCGTCCAGCTTGTCGGCCGCGCGCGTCTGCCGGATCAGCTGTTGCTGGATGGTTTCATCGAACAGGCGAAGCCGCTGCTCACCCTCAGCCTTCTCGACCGCGAGGCCGTCGAAATCGATCGCGTCCAGGATCGAGCGGGCCTGCTCGAATCCGTCGACCGCGAGCTCCGCCACTATCCGTTCCTCAAGTTCGGCGACGGTGGTGCGCAAGCCATCGCGCTCACGCAACAGCTCATCGCGTTCGACTACCTCGGGCAGAGTGGCGACACCAAAGACGCCCAGCACCTCGTTCTTGCGGCGTTCGTGTGCCAAAATCTCAGTGTCGAGGATGTCGCGCGCCTCCTTGAGGCGCTTCAGGTCGTTGCCGAGGCTTGCCTTCGTTTCACGTGTCCGCTCGGCACGCTCTAGGCGCTCGGCAAGGCGGATGGCCAACTGCTCCGGGTCGGTATCCTTCGTCGGCTCGTCGGCTTCAACCGCAACGGCGATGACCTCGACCAGAAAATTGGCCCTGTCGGCCTCCATCTTGTCGATACGCAGCTGCAGGTCGTCCCGTTCCTGCAGGCTTCTTGAAAGTTCGGCCAATTGATCGAGCACAGTGCCGACGCCGGATGCGGAGAGCCCGCTTTCGAGCCAAGTTCCCTTGAGTGCTTCGGTAATGCCGGCCAGCCATTCCTCCTCGCGACGCTCCGCCACACCTACTGCAACCCGTCGTGCCGCTAGATCCTCTTCTTTGGAGCTCACCATTCTGAGCGCCTCGGCATACTCGGCGTCCACCTTGCGCTGCCGATCCAGAAACGGCTCCGCGATGGCCATGATTGCTTCGAGGGTGTCGTTGGACTCTGATACAATGCCGACGCTTCCCAGCACTGCTCTCATTTCCAAGCGTATCTGCTCGCCGGCGTCAGCGGCTCGCTCGGCCTTCAAGCGAGCAAGTTCGATCTGCTCCCAGGCAGCGAGCGCATCGCTGCGCGCCTCGATCTGATCCTCGATCCTTTCGATCAGGCGCTCAGACGAAGGTTCCACGGCGTCTCCGAGCAGGTCCCTGGCGGCCGCGCGGATTTCCAACAATTGGGTATCCACATCCTTGCCGAGCTGTGTGCGTTGGATGCCGTTGCGTGACAGGTTGGCCGCGGCCTCGGCCAGCTCGCGCGTAGTTGCCCGGATCTCAGCCAGATCCGCCGCGCCGGCCAGCCGGCCTGCGCTGGCAATGTCATCGCGCGCCAATGCCACGGCGAAGTCGTCAGCGGTGTCACCGGTCAGCGCTGCGCGGTGCGTTGCCCACGCATCATCGCGAACTCGGCGGATGGCGGTAGCCGCTTCATCGTCGACAATGTCGCCCGAGGCACGAAGGGCATCCAATCGTGCGGCGAGCATGGCATGGTTGCCCTCGTATTCAGCAAGGCGTTCGGCAAGTACGGCGGTGTTCCTTGCCAGTTCTGACGCTACCGTCTTCCAGGCGGCAATCTGCCCGGCGCTCGGAACCGCGACGTTGGCGAGAGCGAGGGCATCTCCGTTCCATGGACGCAAGCGCGCGAGCGCCGCCTTCCATCGGATTGTTCCCGCATCTTCCGCCTCGCGAGCCGTCCTAATCTCTGCCTGGTGTCCGCTTGCTCGCGCTTTCGACAAAGCCGAGCCCAGCCTTGCCCTGGCAGGTTCGGGCACCGCCCTTTCCTCGCCGACCCGCTGCCTTGCCACCTGCAGCGCATCGAGTGCCGCCGCGGCTTCGTCGCGAGCGGCACGCATCCCGGTAGCAATCCCGGACCTCTGCTCGACCATGGCGCGAACGACGCCAACGGTGACGGCAGGCAGAAGCAGCGCGCCAGGATCCGCCTCGGAAGATCGGCCCAAGGCGGCAAGGCAGCTCGCCACGCTGTTGTTGAGGATTTGCAGCTCCATCCTGCGAGTGGGCAAGTCAAAGCCAGCCGCGGTATGGCGCACCTTGCTCTCCGCCAGCCCGCGAATGCGTTCGGAAATCGACAGGATCGGTTCGTCCTCGTCGACCGCAGTGACTTTTTCCGCCAGGCGCTCGGTCTCGTCGATGTTTGCGGACAGCCGCGTTCTGAGGCTGGCATCGTCATCGATCAGTTCGGTGACACTTCCCGTCGATGTCCGGGCTGGGGAGGCGATGTCCGGCAGCTGATCCAGCCGGGCAATCTTGCGCCGGATATCCGCCAGCATCGGCGCAGCACGCACGTAACGAGCAAAGGTATCCAGCCTGGCCACCAGCACCGCCCGATCGCTGATGGTTCGGCCGTACTGCTGCGCTGCATCGAGACGTTCGGCCTCCAGGCCCTCGTAGGTTGATGCAAGGGTGTCGATCGCATCCCTGCGCGACTTTACGTCAACAAGGCGCTTCTTCAACAGCGCCAGTTCGGTTCCATGCGCCTGCTTCCGATACAGAGCGTCTGCTTCGGCCTCGAGGGCGTTCAACGTATCACTTGCGTTCCCAAGACCGGCGCTGGCCGTGAACAGAAGCTTGCCGAGGTCGCCCCGCGACTCCAGGATAGATTTTCCGCCGGCTTCCAACGTCTCGTCATCGAGTGAGAACATCGTCGTGTAGGCGTCGCGCGACAGACCGGCGAGATGCGCCGTGATCGCCACCTCGCTTACCGGTTGGCCCGTCGCATTCAATAGCGAATTACTGCGCTGTTTCGTACGCGTGAACGTGTGTTCGGAGCCGGCCAGTTCCAGCACCCCGCCGATGCGCATGGCACTGTACTCGTGCAGGAAGTTGTAGCGGCTCCGTTCCTCGATGCCGAACAGCAAGTCTAGATAGGCCGAAAGCGCAGTCGATTTGCCGGCCTCATTCAGGCCAAACACGATATGCAGATCAGGTCCGGATTCCGGTTTGGGTCCGAAGTCGATCGAACGATCGGTGAACTTTCCATAACGAATGAGGTCAAGGCGCCGCAACCTCATGACGATCCACCGGCCTTAAGGCGGGCAGTCACCAAGTCCGCGCCCTTGGAAAGCACCTGATCGAGGAACTGTTCCAGCCCGGCTTCGTCCGTCCCAGCAAAATCCCGCCCGTCGGCCGGAAGGTCGGCGACCATCTTTTGGACGAACGCCCTCGCCTCAGCGCGGAAGGCCTCCGAGGTGGCATCGGCACGCATTGATTGCTCGAGTTCGAAAATCGGATCAGCAATATCCTCGGCGGTCTCCGTCCGAGGCGGCGCGAGGTCAAGCTCGAGCTTCTCCACCCACGTATGGCCTAGCTGTTCCGCAGCCTGTTCGGCTTCGGCAAGAAGGAGGTCCCTGTCGCGGATCAGCGCCCACATCAGTGGTGACGTTCCTGTCAGGCCAATGCGAGCCACAGCATGACGCGATCGGACGGTTGCCCGCATCTCTTCGAGTGCGAAGCGAACACGCGCGACGGCCTCGGGCCACTCCACCGCTCCGGTAAGGTCGACGCTCACCCGTTCGAACTGCGCAACGCTGGTCAGCCGTTCCTCGATCTCCACCGAACGGTCGTGGCGCACCGTCACCAGGGTGACTGATTTCTCACCGGCCTCGTTGATATCCCTCCCCTGCGGTATTCCCGGCATCACCACGGCACTGGCGCCAGGATGGACTTGGCGAGCATGGATGTGGCCGAGGGCCCAATAGTCGAAACCGTGGGCGTGCAAGTCAGCGATGCTGCAGGGCGCGTAAACGTCGTGACCTGGCGATCCAGCCAGACTGGTATGCATGATGCCTATGTTGACGGCCCCTTCACGAGCCGCCGGATATTTGGTTAACAGGCTGTCCGGCGCCTTAGGGTTCGCAAAGCTCAAACCATGGAATACGACGTCCAGACCGCCGGCTGTCTGCAATACCGACTGAGCACGACCACCAAAGATGGTAACGGTGTCGGGAAATACCAGCTGTTTGGAAATCCGCGACAGGGCGTCATGATTACCGCGGATCTTGAAAACCATGATGCCGGCCTGGTGCAGGCGTGTCATCTGCGCGCCCAAGAACCGCGCTGTCTTCATTGAAGTCTGGTCGCCATCGTATAGGTCGCCAGCAATGACCAACGCGGCCACACGTTCCTCAAGGCAGAGATCCACTATCGAAACGAATGCCTGGCGGCTGGCGTCGCCCACCAGCCCGGCAAGATCGGGATTTCGCATCGCCAGCGAACGAAGCGGCGAGTCGAGATGAATATCGGCCGTGTGTACGAATCGAAATGCCATTCGGCCTCCGCCAGCAAAAGAGGTGTTCCGAGCTTCGACAGAAATTGCAACGAGGGCGCTGCAGCGCCCCGTTACACTTCAGCTAATTTCTCGCTCGCGGATTCGCCGGCCACCAACAAGCCGTCTTGGGACCGTAACACTCCTTTGGCAACCAAATCGGCGACCCCAGCTGAAATCAGCTGCCTTAATTGTGCGCTTGTGGCTTTGAAGCCCAGCATCCTGGCAACGCCTGTGGCGATTTCTTCCTCTGTCGCACCGAGGTTGGATTTCACGACTTCCATAGCGCCTTGGGCGACCTCGTCCTGCGCAATCATTTCGGGCTTGCGCAATCCAGCGGACACGACCCCACTGCGATCCCTGAGACGAACAGGAACACCTGGCTTGAAGCAGAAGTTGCCTCGACGGGCTACTGAACCACCTCTCTGTGCTATGCTTACCCCCCGCTCGATTGCATCCTGAATCCTGCCACCGGCCCGCTGCAGACCCCAGGCGTCCCGAATACGCGAAACTATTTCGTCGACATGGATTGGCGTTTCTGTAGCCACGACCTGCTCGACCAGTCCGGCCATGATTCCGCTGGGCGTCTCGTGGAGTTCGAACGATCCCGGTCGCTTTAGTTCGGCCTCTTCGTAGGCTCGATTGGGTGTCTCGGATCCGTTTGTGCTTTCGAGACCGATTTCCGTCACGTTGCCTCGGTCGACCGTAACAACCTGCACGGCTACAGCTCGATTTCTCTGGACCCCCAATTCGGCCCGCTCATCGAGTTCTTTTCTGGCGGCCTCAATCGCTAGTATGGTTCGCTCCAGCTGCTCACGAGGCCGTTGGAACCAGTCAGCGCTCCAGATGCGATGGATGATCCAACCATGGTCTTCCAGAACCGACTGCCGAAGCCGGTCTCGATCTCTGGCCGAGCGAGATGAGTGATATTCTGCGCCATCGCATTCGATGCCAAGAATATAGCGGCCTGGCCTCTCTGGATCCGCAACTGCGAGGTCGATGAAGAAGCCGGCAATGCCCACTTGAGCATGAACCTGATAACCCATTTCGATCAGCGCGTTGGCTACCTGTTCTACAAAGATTGAATCCATTTCGCGAACCGTGACTTGGGCAAGCGAAATTCGCCCTGTTCTCGCGTAGTGCAAGAAGAGCTTGAAGGCGAAGATGCCTTTCCCTTTGCCACGCTCCAGGTCGATGTCCTCGTCTGTGATGGACGCGAATACTTCGCAGCTGCGCTTGGCGCGGCTTATGAGGACGTTGAGCCGACGCTCGCCGCCTTCCGCGCCAAGAGGGCCGAAACGCATGGCCATGTATCCCTGGGCATTCTTGGCATACCCCACCGAGATCATGATCACGTCGCGCTCATCGCCTTGAACATTTTCGAGGTTCTTGACGAAGAATGGCTCGCTTGGATGAGCGTGAAAGAATTCCTCGGTGTCGGGATTTAGTCGCCGCAGCGCTTCGAGTTCATCCTGGATCGCGCGGCGTTGGCTAACCGAAAATGTTGCAACGCCTAGAGTCTCTTGCGGGTTCACCTTCGCATGACGGATGATCGCCTCCGCTACTGCTCTCGCCTCTACCGGATTGGTTCCTGTGCCGCCGGAATCGAAGACCCCCTCCGGCACATGATGAAACCGCAACCCCATACCTGCCTCTTGGGTATAAGGGCTTGGCACGATGAAAAGCCGGTTCTCGTAGAACTGGCTGTTCGATACTGCGATTAGAGATTGGTGACGGCTACGGTAGTGCCAGCGCAGCATACGCTGCGGCAAGCCGCGGGCCGTGAACAGGCCGAGGATGCTTTCAATGTCGGCGACCTGCGCGCCCTCACCCTCGTCATCTTCAGACTGCGAGCCTGTCATCTTCGCGAAGAATGTCGTGGGTGGCAGTTGGCGTTCGTCGCCAACGACGACCACCTGACTGGCCCTGGCGACCGAGCCAAGTGCGTCCACGGGCTGGATCTGAGACGCCTCGTCCATCACGAGCAGATCGAAGGACATCCGGCCGGGCGACAGGAATTGCGCCACCGAAAGCGGGCTCATCATGAACACTGGCTTCAGCGCCTGGATGGCAGGGCCTGCCTTCTGCATCAATTGCCGGATGGGCATGTGGCCTCGTCTGCGCGCCATCTCAGAACGAAGCAGTCCGACAGGTCCAGCTCCGCCGTCTCTTGAAGGAATTTTCCGGTGATGAGCCGTTACAACTTCGATGGCGCCGGCCTTGATGCGCTGGCGGTCCAGATCTGCGAAGTCACGTACAGCCCTGGAATGCAGTTCCCCGTCGAACCTTGCCAGCTCCGGCTCATCGGTCGCCATCGCCAGAAACATTCGTTCGTAGTAGGCCATATCAAAAACTGATCGAGCCGATCCTGTTGTAATCTGGCCGTTGGCTAGGCCGTCTATCAACTGTCCCAGTCCAGCCTTTCGGGCCGTTTCGGATCGCTCTTCATAGGCAACCCATTTCGAGAGCTGCTCCTGATGATCGAGCCAACCCTGCAGCCGAGAAACGACCTCGCCTATCGCGACGTCCGGAAAATCGACTACTCCAAACAAGGAGGGAGCATCGGCTTTCAAATCCCCTGTAAGCGCCTTCAATTCCCGCGCTGCCGCTTGGGCCGCTTCACGTGCTGAACGTGCCGAGTTTGCGATCTCGATTCTTTCAGGCAACCGCGCAGCCAGATGTCGGATCGAGCCATTTTCTTTCAGCCAAAGCTCGGCTTGCGTGAGAGCGGCCCAATCGGATCCTCGACCGTGCCACGACGAGCCGAATACGAACTTGCCAAGGCTCTCTCCCGCATCGATCCCTTGAGCAAGTGCTTGTAGTCTGCCTAGTCGGCGCAGTAGCTCCACCCGCTCAGTGATTAGATCCGGAACGTCAGTCAGAACCTGTCGTGACGCATCATCGGCTTGAGCTACAGTGCTCGCCTTCGCTTCCATCAGTTGCAGCGAGGCCCGCTCGGCGGAAGCCACGTCGCCTAGCATGGATGACGCGAGGTGCCCGAGATCGTTCCAGAAACCTTCGATAATTGGCCGACCGATTTCGATAACCTTGCGAACGCGCGCTGCACGCGCACCGGCCTCGGAGCGTTCCGCCATCCGGCCGGCGATAATCCGAGGTTCGGGGCCTAGCCCTCGTAGAGTCCGCATCCACTCCACTAGCGCGAGCAGTGGCGCGGAAGCCGATCGCTCCCCACGCCAATCTGCCCCGAAGGCGGAACGGCCAAAAGCGTCGCCTTCGCGGACTCTTGCTGCGGCAGCCTGACCCTTCATCAAAAGGTCGAGGAGACCAACTATCTGCGTCGCAGGCGCGCTAGGGTCGACCACAATAGTCCGCGCAAGTGCTGTGGCGCGACGGTAGTCGCCGTTCAATGCTTTCAATATTCCCGTGTGTGTGGCGAGCGCCTGCCGCGCCGCGGCCACCTCGGTGCTCCACGCCGCGTCAACAACCTTGCCCTGAAGGTCGGCTCTGGCAGCCTCAAGCGTCGCTACGCTGTCGGCAAGGTCGCCTGCCTGCTCAAGTCCGGAGTCCCAAACGGTGGCTGCGAAGGCCTCCGGACTTGCGTCAGGTGCTGCCGCTACTCGCTCGCCGGTCACGGCCAGCCTGAGCAAGCCTGCCAACGTGTCTGGCAATATCGCCGATCCGAGTTCCTGATTCAGGCGCTCAGCTTCTTCCCTCAAGCGTGGGAGCAGAATGGTGAGCTGTCGCGCACGATGGAAACCATCTTTCGGAAATTCCGAGGGAAGCTTTGCAAGCTCTGTCTCGAGACCTTCAATTGGCGTGTCGATAGCCGTTGCCGCCAACTGCTCCGAAAGTTCCTCGGACTTGCGGGCGAAATCCGTTCCTGACCAGAGAAGCGATGAAATGTCTTTCGGACGCTCATCCCATACCGGCGAGACGAGCGCCTCGGCAGGAAGTCCAGGCGCGGACGCGAGAAGCTCAGCGCGATCTTCTATCTCGCCGCTGTCGCTGAGAATTTTCGGAGGCTCGGCCTTGATCCGCTCAGCGATACCGACCAGTTTGGCGTGCAGTGCCTTGGCTTGGTCCAGCAACGCCGCGATGCGTGGGACGAGCCTCTCAATGGTCGTTGGAAGAACGACATCCAGGCCAACTCCCCGCCACGGGTGGTGGATCGGCAAGCCGATCTCGTTGATCCGCTGAGAGACCTCATCGAGCAATTTGCGACGTTGCGAAACGCCGTCAGTTGTCCAGCTTGTGGCATCCGTAAGTTCGATGTCCACTGGTTTCTGACCGACCTGCCTTAGTCGGGTTAGCTGGCCGAGAACCTGATAAGGAGTGAGTTCGGACGCTCCGAACGCAACGTGCATTCGTGCAGCATGTGCGTTGAGTTTATCGCGAGCCTCCAGCAAGCGATCAGTTAGGGAAGAAGGAAGCTGGCCCCTGGGCGATCCGAGTTGCCAGGTTCGCCGCAGCTCCTCTAGCATCATGCGCTTGTTCGCCTTGTTACTATGCAGCTCAAGGCAGGCGTCCCCCACCCCAGCAGTGTCAAGCCGTCGCTTGACGACCTCCAGCGCTGCCATCTTTTCGGCCACGAACAGCACGGTCTTTCCGTCGGCAACGGCCGACCCAATAATGTTTGCGATCGTCTGCGATTTTCCTGTCCCAGGCGGACCTTGGATAACGAGGTCGCGACCTTTTCTGACGTCATGGATCGCCAGTGTCTGAGAACTGTCACTGTCGACGATATGCAACATTTCGGCGGGCGCAATGTGCGGATCAATCGCTATGTCGTCCGACATAAGCGGCTCGCGTGTTTCGAAACCATCTGAAAGAAGCGAGCGGATCTTCGGTTGTTCGATAATCTTTGCGCCATCGGGCCAGAGATCCGGATCCAGATCACGGTACATCAAGAACTTCGCAAACGAGAAGAAGCCGAGCACCATATCGTCGCGAAGCACCTCCCAACCCTCTTTGGTCGAAATTGCTTCGGCAACGGCATCGAGATAGGCCGAGACGTCGAAGTCATCTCCCACCTCAAAACGCGGCAGAGCGAGCTTGTGAATGCGGTCGAGATAGAGTTCCAAGGAGAGGTTTGCGGTAAGATCTTCCGGCCGGGCTCGTAGGCGGAATTTTTCTCCAGCGGCCCCTCGCTCAAGCCGAACCGGCACCAAAATGAGGGGGGCCTGACGGATGTTCTCTTTGTTGTTCGGGTCAATCCACTTCAGCATTCCAAGGGCCAGAAAGAGGATATTGACGCCCTGCTCTTCCTCGAGTGTGCGGGCATCATGGTAGAGATCAAGGAGCCGCCGCTGCAGCCCAGTTGGGGTCATACGCGTCTGCAGCTTGGTGTCCGAGTGCCGCGCGGATATCCCTCTGTTATCGACTCCATCGTCCTCTGGTTGGGCGAGAGCGACGGGGGAATAGTCGATCTCTTCGTCTGGAGGGCTGCTTTCATCCTGGCCCGCTTTCGGCCTATCGGGCTTGCCGGCCAGGAAGGTAAAAGCCTTTCCTTCGGTCACCAGCAATCGATAAATTTCGGACGACTTCTCATCGACGATATCGATCGTCTTCGCGCTCTTGGAAAACCGCGGCACATTCAAAAGTCGATTGCGGGCGGAAAGATCGAGCAACTCCATCCTGGCGCGCTCGAGTTTCTCCTTTAGAGGGAGATCGCTTTGGAAGACTGACTGTTTTACGTCCAAGACTTACATCCCCTTTGAAAGGAGAACCAGCTAGAGCCCGCGTAGAGCGTTCGCGCAAGAAAAAACAGCCGTGTTCAATTAGAAACGACTGCGATCACTTCTGGACACCGTCCAATATTGCGACGTGTGATATGGGTCAGAGCCTGCATTCTTGGCCCCCTTTGCCTAGTCGCTATCCGACGAGGATTCTCGCTCCCTGCCCCCGTATTTAGCCGCCTCCACAATGTCTTTTTCTGACACAGAGAGTCCGTTGCGGACCCGAATGGCTCCCGCACTTGGAACGCGGTCCAATTCAGATCCAGTCTTTGCCTTATCCTTCTGGGGCTTAACCTCCGGCGGCGGGTCTTTCGAAAATGTCATGCGTAGGTCCTACTCGTCCAAATCTAAATGCATCCGCCTGTGAGCCTCAAGCCGCTTTCCTGGTCATACAAAGAAAACGCCGCGCCCAATCAATCCACCGTCTCTCGTGGTTCCGCATTCTGATTGGCGCTTTAACATTCATCACTATTAGCGCCTGGCATTTAGTATCCTCCCTCTACTGGTTTTTTTAGCCGATAAGTAATAGATCGGGATTTCACTGCAGAAGTCCGGAGCCATGAAGTGACTGACGAAATCCAAAATACGGCCACCGCGCTGATGGAGCTTACCGCCGATATCGTTGCGGCTTATGTGAGCAAGAATTCAGTGCCGGTCTCCTCATTGCCGGACCTTATTGCCAGCATCAATTCGTCATTAGCGCGTATCGGCCAGCCGTCCGAACCGGAAAAACCCGACCAAGTTCCCGCGGTCAACCCCAAGCGCTCAGTCACTCCAGACTACATCGTCTGCCTCGAAGACGGCAAAAAGTTCAAGTCCCTCAAGAGACACTTGAACACGCATTTTGGACTGACGCCCGACGCCTATCGCCAAAAATGGGGCCTCTCCAACGATTACCCCATGGTCGCGCCTAACTATTCAGCCAATCGCTCCAGATTGGCAAAATCGATTGGCCTCGGTCGCACAGCAGCCGCGCCCAAGAAAGCAGCAGCCAAGAAGTCAAAGACGCGCTAGCAAAACATTTGGCAGCTTCGCAAAGGATCGAAAATTGAATCGCGATCGCTATTCCCATCGCCGCAGCTCGCGGCCAAGACGCGGCCGGGTTTCAATTATGCGCAAGCGTTTCTTTTCACATAAATCATTAGCCGCGATCCTGGTGATCACGCTAGCAGTGGGCGCTTATGTCACCTCCTACTTTACAGGGTGGGGCAACCAGATCGCGGGACCCAATACAGCAAGCGCACTCGGGTCAAAACCGAAGCCTATCGTCGGCGTAGCGTCCATCGTTGACGGGGACACGATCGAGATCCACGGACAGCGTATTCGTTTCAATGGCATCGACGCACCTGAAAGCAGCCAAAACTGCAGCGACGCAAGCGGGCAAGAATACCCATGCGGCCGCAAATCCGCAGAAGCACTGGACATCTTCCTCAGTCAATCCCGACCCATCCAGTGCAACTTTGTTTCGTGGGATCGTTACAACCGCTTCGTTGGTGATTGTCAGCGGGCGGACGGTGCTAGCATTGCGTCTTGGATGGTCGAACAGGGTTATGCCCTGGATTGGCCTCGATACAGCCATGGTAGTTACGCGTCACAACAGGCAGATGCCCAAAGGGCCAAGATTGGCATCTGGGTTGGCACTTTCACAGCCCCTTGGGATTGGCGAGCAACACATGCAGCCAACAATAAACCCGGTAATGACACATCCTACGGCCTTACAGGCCGTCGCCAAATAGCTCAGAGCTATTCGTGTCAACCGCGTCGCTATTGTAAGCAAATCTCCTCATGCGATGAGGCGCGCTGGTATCTCAATAACTGTAGCTGGGGACCCAAATTGGACCGGGACGGCGACGGAATTCCGTGCGAAGGCATTTGCTGACCAAGCCAATTCCTTAGCGCGCTTTCAGCAAGCCGGACTGGCCACCAGCGTTTCGGTGCATTTGCGCGAGTGCCAATAGAGCCTGGCAAAAGGGCTGGCTGACGTTTGTCTTGGAAAATTCCACCAGCTCGTTGAGCCCGGATGGGCTAGAAAACCGCAAGGCTTCGTAGCGACAGACAGGGATCTGCCGATTATCTCTGAAGCGTTTGTCGGGTCCGCCATTCTTATTGGGATGAGCCCAGGTATAGCTCACGATCTCAGCATCAGATGGAACTTTGCCGGTCTCAATAAAATTGCTGGGGGCAAATTGCGTCCTGAGGTCTCCATACCCAACGGCACCGTACTGGTTTCCGTCCTTCACCAAAATCATGTCTGGCATGAAATAAAGGATTTGCCGGCCGACGTGTATCGACGGTGGTGTGACATTGCTGCGAACAACCGTCGGCAAGGAAGCTTGGAGCGTCGTCGACTTTTTATCGACCAACATCGTGGCTCCCGCATTGCGCTTCCAAGTCGTCAGATCCTCTATCTTGCCACCAGCCGCGACATGCCAACTCGCCGCGCAGCGTGTGAGCGTGTCAAAGGCGGCGACAAGTCGCCCGTAGGCCGCCTCCGCGTCCTGCTCCAAATCATAGTAGAGCACGCTCACCCGGCGGTAGCTGTCCAACCAGTTGCCAATAAGCATGCCCGGCAAAAAGGCAGCAATACCGATCAGCGCCACCCCACCTCCCAGCATTGCGCCTGCGATCAATCCGGCGATCCCAAACAGCACGGCCAGGATGAGCGACATTCGCGTCTGCGATTGCCTCGCATTGATTTCATCAAGCACATTGGCAAATGTCTCATCACGCATCTCGATCACATCGGCGGACTCGATTTCTCTCATCACGACGCCACCGCTGACATATTCCACGGGTGAGGATGTTGGATGGGGCTTTGGCCCAGATGGGAATTCAGACAGTTGCAGCGTCTGCTTGGCGCTGCGCTTTCCCAAAGTGCCTCGGTAGTAGAGACCGCCGACGCCTGCATGAATATAATGCCCTCGTGGGCCAGTCCCGATACGAAGACCTTGCACGCCAACGGACGCGCCAACCCCGCCAGACGAGAAGTTAAAGCGGAAAGGTCCCGCACTAATCGATTTTCGAACGTAAAACCCCATCCCCGCAATCCCCCCCAAGCCCTGTGAGCGAAACCCAAGGGCAGTTCGCCTCACAACTTTGGTACCGGAACCAGTCCAATATCTGTCTCTCGCGAACGTTGCCTGACCCTGATCTCAATTCGCCTCCTCGCCTTGACGTCGCCGGCCTGTGCGCCGTCGGTGAGCCGGTCGCCAGGCAATATCAACTGGCCGCCGGACATTGGCAGGATGGTGAAGCCTTTCAGTTCCGGCATATCGCGCAGGATGCCTGTGACGGAGATCGCTCGCGCTAATCCAAGCCCGGCATTGTCGGCAGGATGGAGTGTGCCAATGTCCATCTTGCGCGCCAGTACGGGCTGAAGGCCTCTGTCCATATTCGATGAGTCACCGGACATCGCCTGCTCGTCCGTGTGGCCAATCACCTCAATGACGTCCACACCATAGGAAGTTGCAATTCCAGCAATGGTCTTCGACATCTGCCGCAACTTCGTTTTGAAGCCACCGGAAAGCTCCGCACTTCCAGTATCGAAATTATAGCCATCGAGCTCGCTAAGACTGATGATCGGTGGCCAATCGTGTGGCTTGTCAGCAGAGGCCTCGTTCCTTGCCTTCTTCAGTGCGTCAGCAAGATCCTTGGACGTCTTGCCCGTGCCAACGTAGCCGAGCTCGCGCAGAACCTTCATCTTCTCGATCATGGCTTTGGCCTGATCAACGTCGACGTCGTTGTCAGAGAGGACTTTGGCGGCCGGCGCGCTTTTCACCGCTTCCTCAAGGGTCAGTCCCACTTTTTTGATTGCCTCTGCGGCCTCTTTGGCCCGGACCAATTCACGCCATTCTTGATCTGGTACATTGCGTCGACTTGCAGGCTTGACCATGGCATTCAGCTGAGCCAGCAACCGCTTGTTTTCCTCGTCAAGCTTGCGAGCGTTCTCATTGAGGGACTGCGCAATCTTCTGCGCTGCCGCAGCCTCTTTCTTTGTCTTGGCGATGAGCGCGCCTGCAGCAAGCAAAAGGCAGAAAACGAGAAGCAGCATCGTCTCAGCCATCGTCAGGCCGAGTATCAGGCCGCGGCCATAGCCCTTGCGCTCAAACGTAATGGCTGTTCCGCTAACCTCACTCACCTGCCCCACCAACTTGCTCTCTTTGGCGGTTCACCCTTCTCCACCTCCGCCGGACTGCTTAACGATCGGAAGGTGTCGCCCTCCGTGTCATCCGAAACCTTGATTGGCGTCTCCACAGGGGAGGCAACAGTGGAAGGTGCCGCCACTCGCTCGACATCGTTCGCTATCGCATTGCTCAGAGGCTGGGGAGTGCGCACGGCCGGGAGGCTATGTTGTGTAAGGGTTGCGACGAGGCCGCGTGTTTCATTGCTGTGTTTCTGCATCACAGCCATGAACTCCTCAGTCAAACGCTGCTGCGCTTGGACAGTTTCTGCGGTCTTTTCTGCGGCCGCTGCCGCTCTCTCCACTCCAGTCGCCACCTTGATCACTGCGTCGGCAAGACCGGTCATCCGCGTTTGCTGCTCTTGCGAGGCTGTTTCGGTTTTTATCGCATATTGTGCGACAGCATTACCCAGGAGCTTGACCATCGGCGCCAGATCGTTCTTCAGCACCTCATCAGGAACAACCACCTTTTCCAGCTTGGCAGCCATATTGTCGGCTTGATTACCGAGCTTTCCAACAGAGTTGGACATCGAGCTGTTGGCTTTATCCAGCAAATCCGCTGCAGCTCCAACGCGGTTCGCTATCGAAGCAAACTGGGTTTCGACTTGCCCGAAATTGTGCTGCAACGCGTCACTGAGCTTGGCAGACGCCTCTTGGACAGGCTTGATCGATTCCATGGCAATATTGTCCAGGGCAGATCGAATGTGCTCCCCATTGCGTGCCGCTTGCTCGGCAATCTCTGCAAAGCCCTCTTCGAGCATTTGATGGCTGACACGACGAAAGTCGGCGAACTCCCTGGTTACGCTTTCCATCTCGGCTCTTACACGCCGTGTCATGTCGGCAAGTTCGTGCCTCGCCGTTCGCTCAATGTCCGCGGGATCGCGCCGCATCTGATTGTAGAAAACCCTCAGAGCAATACCGGTGATCGTCGACGTGATCGCGATGCCAAAATTTTGGACGATCGTGTCGGTTGAGCCTTCCGTTCCAAACTGAAACAGCGAGACCCCAAGGCTCGTCAGGGTGAACAGGAAGCCCATATAGTAGAGGTTATCGCCGGTCTGCTCGTCGTGCAGTTGTAGCTTTCCAGCAAAGATCGAAACCCCGAGATAGAAAAACATCAGGCAGGCCGGTGCTACCGCCGCGACGATCGGATTTACGCCTGAGAGTTTTGCAATGGCGATGAATACACACCCGCCGAGTGTCAATGCCGCGAAAACCACGACCGGCAGACGTGGATGATCCAGCAAAGGTTTGTCGTGCGCTCTCGCCATCAGTTTAACCCATCCAAGCCAACCAGCTTTTCGAACTCGCCGTGATGGTTCTGGACCCAATGTGTCCAGAACTCCGCGTGATCCAGGGTCTGAAATGGCTTCTTTGCCCGATCGATATAAAGAATTGTGATGCCCACCCCATCCAGCGACGTCCCATATGTGCGGTCGGCGGCGCTGTTGAGGTATTTTTGGTAATCCAGTCCCGATCGGTACTGCGAGTAAATCGTCGTATGCTCGATCATGTCAGAGGCGACCACCAATCGCTTGGGACTGCCCTGTTTGGCCAAGCTGCTATCGAAGAGCGACAGCTTGATTTTCTGAATTCCAGCCATGATCGGAGATTGGCTCGCGGAAGCCGCATTCGGGATTTCATCGGGAAGTTTGTTCAAAGGATCGCCGAAGGCGTTTTCCCACTTCTTTTGACGCCGCGCAGGATTGTTGGTCCAACTATCGACGGTCGACCCATCACCGGGATTGCATCCATCGAACATCACCGTCAGCTCACCAGGCGCCGAGCTCAGGGTATAAATCCTCACATACCCACCCGGCTCGACCTGCCCAATGGTCTTTCGGAACTCGTTCTTGAGATCAGCCATCGTCGTTGCCGAAATTGGATCAGTGGCGTCGATGAGGACGGCGGTCAGGCTGGAGGGTCCGTCCAATGGGCAATTCGTGTTGGCGTCGATATGGCCATTGCCAGACCTGGTCCACATCCAGCCGAAGCCGGCCAACATCGCAACGGATAGCACACCAAGGGCAATGGCCGCGGCAATGGTACCCGCATTGCCTTTCTTGCGTCTGCGGGTTCGCCTAGACATTCACGCTGTCCGGGTGAAGCTTATCAAGATCTCGGTACTGCTCAATTCCCCGTTCGCATTCCTGACCAATCAGACGAACCTGCTCGTTGAGTTCCTCCTGCGCCTGGCGAATTGATGCGCCAACATCTCCCTCATTCCACTCCCGCTCGCCGGTGACGTATGGCTTGATGCGATCAAGTTTGTAGGGCGTTCCGAAATGCTTGGGCGCCGGCTCGGTCCTCGCCTGGATGTTGGCTTCCCGATACATCGACAAAAGCTGATTGCAGGCTCGCTCCAATTGGTCTTGATGCTGCGCAAAAAGAGCCAGAAGCCTCGATCGATGATCGACAATCGCGCGGTGCTCGCGCCGGCGACTACCAAGCTGCTTGACGATTTCCTCCACTTTTTCGTTGTGGTCGTCGCGGACATCCTGCAGCTCTTCGATCAGTTCCTTCTTTCGATCGATGTAGTCATCGCGCCGTCGAACGAGCCGATTTTCAACGCCAGTGTAGCCTGGGTAAGGGTCGAGCACGAACCAGCCGTCGATAAAAGCGAAAAGCGAAAACATCAGGCCGATCGCAAACAGCAACCAGGACTTGATGTCCGTGAGACCCGCTGGATTGGCGAGCATATTACGGATGACCTCAGCGCCGGCGCCGTCAGCGAGCGAGCCGCTGACCTCACGGTAGTGCGCTAGCGCCAAGTTTATCGAAATCGCCAAGCCGATATAGAAAAGGATTGAAATGATCCCAACGAATTTTACGAAAAACGACCGATGGGTGACGAGACGAGCGCAGAAAACCGCCAGGAGCAAAGCCGCCCCGATGTTGATGAAAGAGAATGCCGCAGCCTCAAGGATGCCACCAAAAAATCCCTGCTCATTGCCCTTGGCCAGGAAGTTGCCGTTCATCGCTGTCTCGACCAGAAACAGAAATAGCAGAAGCGATAGCCGGAAAATGTGAGCGGCACCGTGCTGCACACGCGCGGCACGAACGAGACCGTGCTTCTCCTTAAACCATGCATGCTCTTTTTCGGCGTCGTTCAGGGCCCTTCTCAGGCCGTGAAGTTCATCGAGGCCCACGGCGACCGAGGCTTTGAAGTCCGAAACGCTAGCGGCATTCGTCTGACGGATTAGACCGAATTGTTCCTCGAAATCGAGGCCGGCAAGACGACCTCCAAGGAGTTGCAGGTTGTCCTCAAGAGTGTGATGCGCAGCCTTCTTCTCATCCTCAACGCGTTCCACGATGGCATGTTCGACATCGTCGAGATTCTTTGCCGTTTTCGGGGGTTGGTTCACCTCGCCGCGCTGCTTTCCGCGGTTAATGACATCCAGGTCGCCGTCGATCTTGGCAGGGTCCAGGCTGTTGAATAGCTGAGTGCTCGCCCGAAAATCGTGGTTGGATTCTCGCAGTGAGTCACGCAACTTATTTAGTTTTTCGAATTTAGAGCCCACGCACTCACAACCCCAACTTTACGCCCCCCGGCAGAGTGGTTTCTATGCATAGTAGAGCTAAAGGGCAACCGCACATTCACTTCTATCCACTTGCTAGTGCGGATCAGGCTCAATTGAGTTCCAACAAATGATCATGGCTGCTGATCAACTGGTTGATCGGCCGCGACTAGTCATGTCATGAGCCGTGCTGCGATGCTCTAAGGACAGAGTGCTACGAGCGGGTTCGCGACTGGGAAATTATCCACAGTCGTATACGTGTACTGGATCTCACCGCCCAGGCGAACGAAGGCAGATAGTTCCTCCGCACGACAGACATAGTTTTTGGTCATTTCATCGATCTTCTGGACATAGACCGGCCGCGAGACGCCAGCAGCCAACAATTTGGCGTCTACTTCCGCATCGGTCTGAGCCCAGGTGGCGTTGAAAACGATCCTTGGCCCGATTGCGATGATGCTCCGAACGGAGATGTTCGAACTGATCAGCATGGGCAATGCTGGAGCCATTTCGGTTTGCATTTTTTTTGCGTAGGCGCAGACGTCGGTCTTGGTGTACTTCGAGAGGCATTCATTTGCCGTCGCCACCCTTGGCCATGTCAGCAGGATCGCCAACGGGACGTGCATCAATCGCAATCCATCCAAAGTATTCTCCTCGCCCGATCTTGGCCTGCACAGAGGAGCATCTATCCTATTTGTGTTCACAGTGCCACGAGCAGCTTGTGCCCGACCGGCAATAGTGCTCTGTCTGAAATACTTTGGGAGGGCAATAAAATGAAAACAACATTTCTCGCGGCTATGGCCGCTGCAATAATCGCTTGCGCGACCGGCGCGTTTGCACACAGTGGCGGCACTGATGCCAACGGTTGCCATACCAACCATAAGACCGGCGCGTATCACTGTCACTGAAGGTCACGCCTTTCTGAGGGACACAAACATGCTGAAGAACATCATGTCAGCTCCGCTGGGCCTCCTCTTCATGCTGGGCGGGCCGATCACCTACGTGATGAATGTCGTCGACACATGGCAGGGCCATGCATCAGTGGTCGTAAAAATCCTGATTAACTTGAGCCTGGATGCGATGTTGGCGTTCATTTGGCCGATCACTTGGGCAATCTGGCTTTTCAAATATATGGCGGGCGCCGAAACTCCACTAACAACCGTGCTGGGCGTTTGAGGATCAAGTTTGCTGAAAATAATGCTTTTCGACGCCGGCCGGAACGGTCCGGTTGGTCTGCATCTGTGTAGCTATTGCCTCGCTGCTGGCGGTAGCGCCATGGCCGTACGGCTATTACCAATTCCTCCGCGTGGTGGTCTTTTTCGCCGGGATCTACTGCGGAGCCATGGTGTGGCGATCAGGCCCTGAAAATCGCACCCTGGCTTGGGCGCTGTTTGGAGCGGCAGCGATCTTCAACCCGTTCATGCCGGTTCATTTGCCGCGCGAGCTGTGGGCAATCTTCAACGTCGCAGCGGCTACTCTGTTCGGCTTTGTCGCATACCGGCACCGGAATTAAGCCGATAATCTGAGATGGCCAAGAGTGGACCTGAGACGCCGAAGGTCAAGGCGCGCCCGAGGGTCACCGTGTCACAGCCGTTGGCGCTTTATGCGGGAGATCTCCTCGAGCGGACGAAGGAGTACTTCGAGGCTTTCAACCATCTAGGCTCGGAGTCGGAAAAGGCGCATCTTTTTGCCCGTTATTTTCTATTTTCGCATGCCCTAGATGTGGAGCTTCAACAGGTTGTCCTCGATCAGGGCGAGGCGACTGATAGGCGTTTTTGACTTTAGGCTGCCATGTGGA
>NZ_JARTVO010000034.1:0-37688 GCF_029625675.1 Mesorhizobium sp. WSM4884 | reverse complement strand
TTCGACGGCAAGGAAGTGAACTTCGCCGGGCCGATCGAGGCGCGCGAGGCGGGCATCGAGACGGTGTTCCAGAACCTGGCTCTGGCCGACGACCTCGACGTGCCGTCGAACCTGTTTCTCGGCCGCGAGAAGGTGCTGTTCAACCTCGGCCCCTTCTCAATCCTCGACCGCAAGGCCATGCGCAAGGCGACCGAGGCGGCGCTGATCCGCACGGCGGTGAAAATCCCCAACCTGTCCAGCACCATCCGCCATATGTCGGGCGGCCAGCGCCAGTGCGTGGCGATCGCCAGGACCGCGACCTTCGCCTCCAAGCTCATCATCATGGACGAGCCGACGGCGGCGCTCGGCGTGCAGGAGACGGCGCAGGTCGAAAACATCATCCGCACGCTCAAGGCAAATGGCGAGCCGCTGATCCTGATCAGCCACAACATGCGCCAGGTCTTCGACCTTTGCGACCGCATCGTCGTCTTCCGGCGCGGCAAGATCGTCGCCAATTTGCGCAAGCAGGACACCGACGGCAACGACATCGTCGCCTACATCACCGGTGCCAAGACCGGACAGGCAGAGCTCCAGGCCGCCTGAGGAGGCGCCACGACGGGATATCAATCATTCCGCGCCGCAAGGCGCGGACAGCTTTCTGAACCACCTCAAAGGACATTCCATGACTCTCCGCTTCGCTCTTCTCGGCGCCGGCCGTATCGGCAAGGTGCATGCCCGCGCCGTTGGTTCCAACCCGCAGGCCAGACTGGTGGCCGTGGCCGATGCCTTCGAGAAAGCGGCGACTGAACTCGCCTCCGCCTACGGCGCCGAGGTGCGCACGATCGATGCCATCGAGCAGGCCAAGGACATCGACGCCGTCATCATCTGCACGCCGACCGATACCCATGCCGATCTCATCGAGCGCTTCGCCAAGGCCGGCAAGGCGATCTTCTGCGAGAAGCCGATCGACCTCGACGTCAAGCGCGTCGAGCAGTGCCTGGCCGTGGTCGAGAAGGCCAACGCCACGCTGATGGTCGGCTTCAACCGCCGCTTCGACCCGCATTTCGCCGCGGTCCGAAAGGCGATCGACGACGGCGCCATCGGCGATGTCGAGATGGTCACCATCACGTCGCGCGATCCGGGCGCGCCGCCGCTCGACTACATCGCCCGCTCCGGCGGCATCTTTCGCGATATGACCATCCACGACTTTGACATGGCGCGCTTCCTGCTCGGCGAGGAGCCGGTGGCCGTCAGCGCCCACGCGTCGGTGCTGGTCGACAAGAAGATCGGCGATGCAGGCGATTTCGACTCGGTCAGCGCCATCCTGGAAACCGCCTCGGGCAAGCAGGCCGTCATCTCCAACTCGCGCCGCGCCACTTATGGCTACGACCAGCGTATCGAGGTGCATGGCTCCAAGGGCATGGTCGCGGCCGAGAACCAGCGTCCGGTGTCGATCGAACTCGCCAACGACAAGGGCTACACGCGCCCGCCGCTGCACGACTTCTTCATGACCCGCTACATCGACGCCTATGCCAACGAGATCGCGGCTTTCATCGCCGCTGCGACCGCGGGCAAGAAGGCCTCGCCGAGCGGCAAGGATGGATTGGTCGCTTTGAAACTAGCCGACGCGGCCTTGCAGTCGGCCAAGACCGGCAAGACTGTCCGCGTCGATTGAACGTTCGAACTCGATTATAGGAGCAGAGCGATGAACGGTTTGGCCGGTCGCAATTCAGAAACGCGCGCCATCGTCACTGGTGGCGCGCAGGGCATCGGCTTCGCTGTCGCGGAGGCGCTCGCCGATGAAGGCTGCCGCGCGCTGGCGCTCATCGGCCGCTCGCAGGAGAAGGGCGACAAGGCGGTAGCCGCGCTCAAGAAGAGCGGCGTCGACGCCATCTTCATCAGCGCCGACGTCGCCAAGGTCGCCGATTGCAAGCGCGCCGTCGCAACGGCGATTGCCCATTTCGGCACGCTAAACGCGCAGGTCAACGCCGCCGCTACCTCGGCGCGCGGCTCGCTGGTCGAGACATCAGAAGAGCTGTTCGACCAGATCTTCGACACCAATGTGCGCGGGCCCTTCTTCCTAATGCAGGGCCTGGTCGCGCATCTTTTGGAGCGCAAGGCGCCAGGCTCGATCGTCAACGTCTTGTCGATGTCGGCGCATGCCGGCCAGTCCTTCCTGACGCCCTATTCCACCAGCAAGGGCGCGCTGATGACGCTGACCAAGAATGTCGCCAGCTCCTATCGGCGCAACCGCATCCGCTGCAACGCAGTGTTGCCCGGCTGGATGGACACCGAGGGCGAAGCGATCGTGCAGAAGAAATGGCACGACGCGCCGGACGACTGGTTGGCGAAGGCCGAGGCCGCGCAGCCGATGGGCCAGTTGGTCAAGCCGGCGCAGCTCGCCCGGCTGATCACCTATATGCTCAGTCCCCAGGCCGGCGTCATGACCGGCTCGCTGGTCGACTACGATCAGAACATAGCCGGTGTGATTGGCGAGTAGCGTCTCCCCAGGTGACAAGCGCCCCGGCATCGACTATATGAGCCGCATGATCCACCTGACCGCCTCGTTTTGGTACTTTTACTACGACAGCTCGCTGGCGGCGGGAGGATTGCGCTCGATCTGAAGATTGCAGCATCTAAATCCGAAAAGCCGCCAGACCTGGCGGCTTTTTCGTTTCAGCCGGCAGGTCTCCTAACCAGGAGCAGAAGCCGTGTTGACCACCACAGACGACCTTCGGGTCAAGGAACTCAAAGTCCTGAGCACGCCGGACGAGGTGATGCGCGAGATACCGCGCTCACTCACGGCGACGCGCACCGTTGCCGCTTCGCGCAACGCCATCCATTCCATCTTGACCGGGGCCGACGATCGACTGGTTGTCATCGTCGGCCCTTGTTCCATCCACGATCCGGTCGCCGCCGTGGACTATGCCAGCCGTCTGGCGGCGCTGCGCGAGGCCCTGGCCGACCGGCTCGAGATCGTCATGCGCGTCTATTTTGAGAAGCCGCGCACCACGGTCGGCTGGAAGGGCCTGATCAACGATCCCGACCTCGACGGCAGCTTCAACATCGACAAGGGGCTGCGCATGGCGCGCAATGTGCTGTCGGCCGTCAACAATCTCGGCCTACCGGCGGCGACCGAATTCCTCGACATGACGACGCCGCAATACATCGCCGACCTCGTCGCATGGGGCGCCATCGGCGCGCGCACGACCGAAAGCCAGATCCATCGCGAGCTGGCCTCGGGCCTCTCCTGCCCGGTCGGCTTCAAGAACGGCACCGACGGCAATTTGAGAATCGCCGGCGAAGCGGTGAAGTCGGCCGCCCAGCCGCATCATTTCATGGCGGTGACCAAGGGCGGCCGCAGCGCGATCGCCGCGACGACCGGCAATGAGGACTGCCATGTCATCCTGCGTGGCGGCGTGGTGCCGAACTACGATGCGGCAAACGTCGATGCCGCCGCCGCGGAGCTTGGCCGTATCGGTGTCGCGCCGCGCCTGATGATCGACGTCAGCCACGCCAACAGCGGCAAGCGGCCGGAGAACCAGCCGAAAGTCGCGCATGACGTGGCCGGCCAGGTCGCGGCAGGCGACGAGCGCATCATCGGCGTCATGATCGAGAGCAATCTCGTCGCCGGCCGTCAGGACGTCGTGCCGGGCAAGCCGCTCACCTACGGGCAGAGCATCACCGATGGCTGCATCGACTGGGCGACCACCGAGACGGTGCTGCACGGCCTCGCCGGCGCCGTCGAATGGCGCCGGTCGGTGAAGCGCGAGATGCTCGCAACCCGGCAGGGCGCTGCCTGAGCGGCGCGTCGGAGAGGGCGGCGATCACGCCGCCCTCAGCCCCTCCCATGCGGTGAATACCGAGACCGCAAACAAAAGCAGCCCGGCCGCGCGCCCGGCAAAAGCGGTCGCTCGCGGATTGTCGACCAGCAGCGCCCGGCTGCGGCCGGCGGTGACGGCGAGCCCGCCATAGATTCCTGCCTGGGTGGCGACCGTCAGCAGCCCCATAACGGTCGCCTGCATCCAGATCGGACCGTAAGCGGACTTGAGGAACTGTGGATAGACGGCAATGATGAACAGGTAGGCTTTCGGGTTGATCAGGCAGGTGACCAACCCTTGCCGAAAAGCCTTCCAGGCGGAGCGGCTGCCGGCAGGCCCATCATCGCCCACGGTGATGGAGCTGCGCATCAGCGAAATCCCGATATAGGCCATATAGGCGGCGCCGACGATCAGCAGCGGCTTGAACAGGATCGGCACGAAATGCATGAGCAGGCCGACGCCGACCGCGCCGTTCAGCGTATGCACCGCGCCGCCCAGCATGATGCCGGCGGTCGCGGCAAGGCCCCGATTGCCGCCGCCGGTCAGCGCGTTGGCCAGCACGAACAGCATGTCCATGCCCGGCACGGCGATGATGCCGAACAGCAGGATGAAGAAAAGCCAGAGGTTTTCGCTATAAGTCATGTCAGTTGCCGGTCGCTCGCCGGCTATGGCGCGAAAGGATTCTGTTGATTTTCAAGCCGGTAGGCGGCCCTATAGATCATCCCAACTGACGGGGGTGTGTCAGTTGCGTTTCGGCCGGTGAGGAAATGCGCAAGGCGTCGCGCCTGTTCGAGATCATCCAGATCCTGCGGCTGGCCCGAAAGCCGGTGACGGCGGCGACGATCGCGGAACAGCTGGAAGTGACGGTGCGCTCGGTCTATCGCGACATAGCCGCGCTTCAGGCGATGCGCGTGCCGATCGAGGGCGGGCGCGGCATCGGCTATATCCTGCGCCCCGGCTTCGATCTGCCGCCGCTGATGTTTTCGACCGAGGAGATGGAGGCGATCGTGCTGTCCCTGGCTCTGCTCGAGCGCACCGGCGATGACGAGCTCAAGCAGGCGGCAAAGCGTGTCGGCGCCAAGATCGCCGGCGCCGTGCCGCCACCCTTGCGCCAGACGCTCGACGCCAACGCCCTGCATGCCTGGGGGTTCGCCGCGCCTTCGGCGCCGACGGTCGATCTTGCCCTGGTGCGCTGCGCCATCCGCGACGAAGAGAAGCTCGATCTTGCCTATCGCGACGAAGCCGGCCGCGACACACAGCGCATCATCCGCCCGATCGCGCTGATCTACTATGCAGAGACCGCCAACATCGTCGCCTGGTGCGAGTTGCGCCAGGCCATCCGCAATTTCCGCAGCGACCGGATCGAGGACTGCCGGCTGGCTGGCCTATGGTTCAAGGGCGAGGGCGACCGCCTGCGGCAGATCTGGGTGGACGGCTGGGAGATCAACGCCTCGGCCGCCGGCAACTGAGTAGACGCCGACCCGTCGGCCTCCTTACCTCACATCCATCCAACGCTGTTCCTGGAAGGAGCGCGCCATGGCGTGCACGGTGCGCTCGATCTCCAGCCCTTCGTCGAAATCGATGACGCGCGCCGGCTTGCCGGCGATCCGCATCAGCAGTTCCCGGCATTCGATCATCTTGAGGTCGTTGAAGCCGAGGCCGTGGCCGGGCGCTGGGAGGAAGGAATCGTATGGCTTGTGGTGCGGCGCCACCAGAATGGTGCGGTAGCCCTGCTCGGTCGGCCGGTCGGCGGTCAGGTAGAGCTGAAACTCGTTCATCCGCTCCTGGTCGTAGAGGATCGAGCCCTTCGAGCCGAAAATCTGGATGGCGATGCGGCCCTTGCGGCCCCAGGCCGATCGGTTGACCAGCAGCGTGCCGGCGACGCCGTTTTCGAGGTGCATCAGCACGCTGGCGATATCGTAGGTCTCGACCGCGCGGCGGCCGCCGGAAGCGAGTTTCCGGTCGGCATAGGGTTTGGCCATGTCGCACATCACGCGGGCAACGCGGCCGAACAACACCTTGATCAGCGACAGCGGATGGACGGCGAAATCGTCGAGCGCGCCATAACCCGAGGCGGCCTCGTGCTTCCAGAAGAACAGCGCCTCCGGGTCGGCCATGAAATCCTCGTCCATCTCGATGCGCACGAGATTGACGTCGCCGATGATCTTTTCGTCGAGCAGCGCGCCGATGTGACGGATTGCCGGGTTCTGGATGTAGTTGTAGCCGAGTACGGCGGCCTGGCCGGATTTCGTTGCCGCCTTCGCCATGGCCTCGGCCTCGGCGAAGCTCGGCGCCATCGGCTTCTCGCACCATAGGTGCTTGCCGGCTTTGAGGATGGCGATCGCCATTTCCGGATGGAACTGGTTAGGCGTGGTCAGCGAGACGACATCGACCTCCGGGTCGTTGATCACGGCGCGCCAATCGCCGGATCCCTTGGCGAAGCCGAACTCGCCGGCCTTGCGCTTTGCGAGCTCGTCATTGACCTCGCCCAGATGCACCAGCTTCGGCTTCTCGACATCGGGAAAGACGGTGCCGACCGCGTTCCAGGCGATGGCGTGGCACTTGCCCATGAAGCCCGTGCCGATGAGGCCCACTCCGACCATTTAGACTGTCTCCACTGAAGAGGGATTCCGTATGGATGAATTAGTCCATTTCACGTGAGAATGGAACGTCCAAATCATTTTTTATGGTGTTCTTGCGCGAACTCGGTATGATGAGGCAGGAGAGGGAACTTTCAATATGGCCGTGGGCGGAGCGACGATGGACGAACGGGTGCCTCGCGATTTCGGGACGTTGCGCGCAACGATCTTGGAGCGGCGCGCGAACTTGCCCAAGCGTATCGCGCAGATCGCCGCCTATGCGCTCGACAATCCCGACGACATCGCCTTCGGCACGGCCGCGAGCATCGCCGCCTCGGCCGGCGTCCAGCCCTCGACGCTGATCCGTTTCGCCCAGCAGCTCGGCTTCGACGGCTTCACCAGCCTGCAGCAGGTTTTTCGCGAGCGCCTGCGCGAGCGCAATTCCTCCTACGATGAAAGGCTTGCGGCGCTGCGCGCCAAGGCCGAGGAAGGCGCCGGCCACCGGGCGATCTTCGACGGCTTCGTCGCCGCCGCCAGCACGTCGCTGAGCGACATTTCGCGCTCGTTGAACGATGCGCATTTCGAAGAGGCGGTCGCGCTCCTGGCGAAAGCCGAAACAATCTACGTGTTGGCCAAGCGCCGCTCCTATCCGGTCGCCTCCTACATCGCCTATGCGCTGGGCAAGCTCAAGATCCGCAATCAGCTGGTGGAATCGGCCGCGGGCCTGAACGCCGAGATGATCGGCTTCGCCACGCCGCGCGACGCCGTTATCGCCATCAGCTTCTCGCCTTACGCGCCCGCAACCATCGAAGAGACGCGCGCGATCGCCGAGCAGGGCGTGCCGATCGTGGCCATCACCGACAGCTCGTTCTCGCCGCTCGCCCAGTTCGCCAAGGTATGGTTCGAAGTTGCCGAGGCCGATTTCGGCGGTTTCCGCTCGATCTCGGCGACGATGGCATTGGCGATGGCGCTGACGGTTGCCGTCGGCGAGAAGCGTCGCGACTCCGGCCGCAAGCGTAAGGGCTGAACGGCCTCGCCCACGGCGTTTTTCCGTCCGGGAATGCTCATTCCATATTGACTATGGATTGGAATTATTATTTCATATTGACGGCGCCACGATGCCGTTCGCGTGTGCTGCCCAAAACGACGCTGCTCTGCACAACAAGGCCGATGGGAGGTTCGAATGGGCGAAGCCGTGGAAGCGAAATATCCGCCGCTCGACGTCATCACGATCGGCCGCGCGTCGGTCGATCTGTACGGCCAGCAGATCGGCTCGCGGCTGGAGGACATCACCTCTTTCGCCAAGTCGGTCGGCGGTTGCCCGGCCAATATTTCCGTCGGCACGGCACGACTCGGCCTGCGCTCGGCGCTGCTCACTCGCGTCGGCGACGAGCAGATGGGCCGCTTCATCCGCGAGCAGCTCGGGCGTGAGGGCGTCTCGGTCGACGGCTTGAAAACCGACAGGGAACGGCTGACCGCGCTGGTGCTGCTGTCCGTCGAGGACGAAGGCGTCTCGCCGATGATCTTCTATCGTTCCGATTGCGCCGACATGGCGCTCGCGGAAGAAGACATAGACGAGGCTTTCATCGCGTCGGCCCGGGCCGTCGTCGTCACCGGCACGCATTTCTCCCGCCCCAATACCGATGCCGCCCAGCGCAAGGCGATCCGCCTCATGAAGGCCAAGGGCGGCAAGGTTGTCTTCGACATCGACTATCGCCCGAACCTCTGGGGGCTCGCCGGCCATGCCGAAGGCTTTGAGCGCTACGTCAAGTCGGACCGCGTCTCGGCGCAGCTGAAGACGGTGCTGCCCGATTGCGATCTCATCGTCGGCACCGAGGAGGAGATCATGATCGCCTCCGGCGCCGACGATTGCCTGAGCGCGCTGAAGACGATTCGTTCTCTGTCGTCCGCTACCATCGTCTTGAAGCGCGGCGCCAAGGGCTGCATCGTCTATGACGGGCCGATCAGCGACGACCTCGAGGACGGCATCGTCGGCAAGGGCTTTCCGATCGAAATCTACAACGTGCTCGGCGCCGGCGACGCCTTCATGTCGGGCTTCCTGCGCGGCTGGCTCGGCGGCGAAAGCTTTGCCACCGCGGCGACCTGGGCCAATGCCTGCGGCGCCTTCGCCGTGTCGCGCCTGCTCTGCGCGCCGGAATATCCGACCTTCGAAGAGCTGCAGTTCTTCTTGAAGAACGGCAGCAAGCATCTGGCGCTGCGCAAGGACGAGGCGATCAACCACATCCATTGGGCCACCACGCGCCGGCGCGACCTCCCTTCGCTGATGGCGCTTGCCTGCGATCATCGCGTCCAGCTGGAAGACGTCGCGGCAAAAGTCGGCGCCGACGCCTCGCGCATCCCGGATTTCAAGGTGCTGACCGTCAAGGCGGCCGCGAAGGTCGCCGCCGGGCGCGACGGCTACGGCATGCTGATCGACGAGAAATATGGTCGCGACGCCATGTTCGAATTCGCCCGCCATCCCTTTGCCTGGCTCGGCCGTCCGGTCGAGCTGCCGGGCTCGCGGCCGCTGCGCTTCGAGTTCTCGCAGGACATCGGCTCGCAGCTCACCGAATGGCCGGTCGATCACTGCATCAAATGCCTGTGCTTCTATCACCCGGATGATCCCGAGGCGCTGAAGAGGGAGCAGCAGCAGAAGCTGCGGGCCCTGTTCGAAGCGGCGCGGAAAGTCGGGCGCGAGTTGCTGGTCGAGATCATCGCCGGCAAGCACGGCAAGCTGGACGACGCCACCATTCCGCGCGCGCTGGAGGAGCTTTACGCGCTGGGCATCAAGCCCGATTGGTGGAAGCTAGAGCCGCAGGCTTCGGCAAGCGCCTGGGCGAAGATCGAGGCGGTAATCGTCAAGAACGATCCATGGTGTCGGGGTGTCGTGCTGCTCGGCCTGGAAGCGCCGCAGAATGAGCTGGTCGCCGCCTTCGCCGCCACCGCCAATGCGCCGATCGTCAAGGGATTTGCCGTCGGTCGCACCATCTTCATCAACGCCGCCGAACAATGGCTGGCAGGCAAGATGTCGGATGACGAGGCTATCGCCGACATGGCTTCGCGTTTCGAGCAGCTGACCGAAGCATGGCTTGCCGCGCGCGGCCGTAAAGCAGCATAAGAAGGCGGCAGCATAACAAGACGGCACAAGGAAAGCCGGAGGAAACGACCAATGAGCAAGACCGTTCGCCTGACGATGGCGCAGGCGCTGACCCGCTTTCTGTCGCGACAGATGACCGAGATCGACGGCAAGAAGGTGCCGATCTTCGGCGGCGTCTGGGCGATCTTCGGCCATGGCAATGTCGCCGGCGTCGGCGAGGCGCTCTATCAGGTGCGCGACGAACTGCCGACCTTCCGCGCCCATAACGAACAGGCGATGGCGCATGCGGCGATTGCCTATGGCAAGGCGAATTTCCGCCGCCGTTTCATGGCCGCGACCACCTCGATCGGCCCGGGCGCGCTCAACATGGTGACGGCGGCGGCGCTCGCCCACGTCAACCGGCTGCCGGTGCTTTTGCTGCCTGGCGATGTCTTCGCCAACCGCTTGCCCGATCCGGTGCTGCAGCAGGCCGAGGATTTCTCCGACGGCACGGCGAGCGTCAACGACTGCTTCCGCCCCGTCTCGCGCTATTTCGACCGCATCACGCGGCCGGAGCAGATCATCCCGGCGCTGAACCGCGCCATGCAGGTGCTGACCGATCCGGCCGAATGCGGCCCGGTTACGCTCTCGCTCTGCCAGGACGTGCAGGCAGAAGCCTATGATTATCCGGAAAGCCTGTTTGCCGAGCGCGTGTGGACGCCGCGCCGGGCGCGGCCGGATCGCGACGAGCTCGCGACCGCCGTCGCGGCGCTGAAGGGCGCGAAGAAGCCGCTGGTGATCGCCGGCGGCGGCGTTCTCTATTCGCAGGCCTCCAGCGAACTGGCCAAGCTGGTGCAGGGCGCCGGCATTCCGGTCTGCGAGACGCAAGGCGGCAAGTCCTCGCTCCCCGATGATCATCCGCTCAACATGGCGGCCGTCGGCGTCACCGGCACTTCCGCCGCCAACCGGCTGGCGGAAGAGGCGGATGTCGTGCTTGCGGTCGGCACCAGGCTGCAGGATTTCACCACCGGCTCCTGGGCGCTGTTCAAGAATGCCGGCCGCACCATCATCGGGCTGAACACACAAGCTTTCGACGCCGGCAAGCATTGGGCGCTGCCGCTGGTCGCCGACGCGGCCGAAGGGCTGGCCGAGCTCAGCGCCGCGCTGAAGGGCTGGAAGGCGCCGAACGCCTGGACCGACAATGCGCTGAAGGGCAAGACGGAATGGCAGGCTGCGGCCGCCAAGGTGACGGCTTCGACCAATGCCGCCTATCCGTCAGATGCGCAGGTCATTGGCGCCGTGCAGCGCGCCATGGGCTCGGGCGTCACCTTGCTGCACGCGGCAGGCGGTCTGCCCGGCGAGTTGCACAAGCTCTGGCAGGCGGGAGCCCCGGGCTCCTATCACGCCGAATACGGCTTCTCGACCATGGGCTACGAGATCGCCGGCGGTCTCGGTGTCAAGATGGCCAAGCCCGACCACGAGGTCGTCGTCATGGTCGGCGACGGCTCTTATCTGATGCTCAACTCCGAGATCGCCACTTCGGTGATGCTCGGTCTGAAGCTCACTATCGTGCTGCTCGACAACCGCGGCTATGGCTGCATCAACCGGCTGCAGATGGCGACCGGCGGCGCCAACTTCAACAATCTGCTCAAGGACGCCCGCCACGAGGTGATGCCCGATGTCGACTTCGCGGCCCATGCCGCGAGCCTCGGCGCCGTCGCCGAGAAGGTGGCGTCGATCGCCGAGCTGGAGACGGCGCTCGCCAAGGCGAAGGGCAACGACAAGACCACGGTGCTGGTCATCGACACCGATCCGCTGGTGTCGACCGAGGCCGGCGGCCATTGGTGGGACGTCGCCGTGCCGGAAGTCTCGTCGCGGCCCCAGGTTAATGCGGCGCGCAAGGCGTATGAGGACAAAAAGCAGATGCAGAGTGCAGGTGATTGACGCTGGCGCTGCCCCTCACCCTTACCCTCTCCCCGTGAAGAACGGGGAGAGGGGTCGCCAGCGCTGGAGCTTGTCCCTTCTCCCCGTGCTTCACGGGGAGAAGGTGCCGGCAGGCGGATGAGGGGCAGCGCCGACGAGCGAAAATGGACCGATCAGAACTTGGAGTGACGACTTGAAAGCCAAACTGGGCATGTCCCCCATCGCGTGGTGGAACGACGATCTCGTGGAATTGAGCGATGACGTGTCGCTGGAGGAGTGTCTGCGCCAGTCGCGCTCGGCCGGCTTCACCGGCATGGAGATGGGCCGCCGCTTCCCCAACGATCCGAAGGTGATGCTGCCGATCCTGAAGGAGGCCGACGTCACGCTTTGCGGCGGCTGGTTCTCCGGCACGCTGGTCAATGAGGATCTGGCCAAGAACAAGGATCGCATCCAGCCGATGATCGACCTTTTCAAGGCGGTCAATGCGCCCTGTATCGTCTATGGCGAGGTCGGCCGCTCCATCCAGGGCGACCGCTCCAAGCCTTTGGCCACCAAGCCGAAGCTCGCCGACGACGAGATGAAGGCCTATGGCCGCCGCGTCACCGAGTTCGGCGAATGGTGCGCCGACCAGGGCATGCCGCTCTCCTACCACCACCACATGGCGGCGGTGGTCGAGACCGAGCCGGAGCTCGACGCCTTCATGCGCAATTCCGGCGAAGGCATTCCGCTTTTGCTCGATGCCGGCCATCTCGCCTTTGCCGGCGGCGACGTGCTGCGCGCCATCGACAACCACCACAAGCGCATCAACCACGTACATGTGAAGGACGTGCGCATGGGCGTGATCGACGGGCTCGACCGCACGAAGCAGTCCTTCCTCGACGCCGTGGCGCTGGGCGCCTTTACCGTGCCGGGCGACGGCTCGCTCGATTTCGGCGCCATCGTGCAGAAGTTCGCCGACTACGGCTACGAAGGCTGGTTCGTGGTCGAGGCGGAGCAGGATCCGAAGAAGAACCCGCCGCTCAGGATGGCTGAGGTCGGCCACAAGGAACTGATGCGGGTGATGACGGCCGCCGGCTATACGGTGGAGACGCAAGGCTTCCCGGCCTAAACGGTGGATTTGCCAGGGCGCGCGGTTTATCCGTTGCGCTTTGGGCAAATCCTGGATTGGCGCGATGAAAGACTATGAGCACCCCTTCTTCCGACCGCTGTGGCGACGCATCGCCGTCGTCGCCGTCTGCCTGGTCTGGTCGGTGATCGAGTTCGCTTCCGGCACGCCGTTCTGGGGCGTCATCGCGCTCGGCTTCGCCGGTTACGCGGTATGGCAGTTCTTCTACCTCTACAAGCCGGTCGAGGAGGACAAGCCTCCGGCCGAGTCGAAGGAATGAAGCGGTCGGTGGACTGGAGGTTCTTGTGTATTGGATGCTGCGTCGTGACGGATCGTTTGCGTTGGCAATTGGCCGGAACGCCCCTCGCTTCGTCATCCTAGGGCGGAGCAAGGAGCGTAGCGACGCAGCGCAGACCCTAGGATCCATGCCGTGACTTTGAAGGTAGTTGTAAAGGTGCAGAATTCTGCTCCGGTGCGCCCTTCGGCTAAGGTAACGGCATGGATCCTAGGGTCTCCGCGACGGAGCTTCGCTCCTGCTTCGCCCTAGGATGACGAAGTTGAGAGGGATCCGGCCAATCTCCGAGGTTCGCGATCGAACAAGTGAATCCTGGCTGCGGGCGGATCTGAAAGTCAAAGCGTCGAGGAATTGGGAGAGACAAAATGTCGAAACTGCTCGTCAAGGCCGACAAGGGCCACGGCCACGTCGCTCACGTTACCCCGCAAAGCGCCGGCTGGACTTATGTCGGTTTCGATCTTCATCGGCTGCGGCCGGGCGAGACCGCGTCCGGCAAGACGGGCGAGCGCGAAGTCTGCCTGGTTTTCGTCACCGGCAAGGGCAAGGTCTCGGCCGACGGCAAGGAGCTCGGCCTGCTCGGCGAGCGCATGTCGCCGTTCGAAGGCAAGCCCTGGTCGGTCTATGTGCCGCAAGGCTCCGACTGGTCGGTGATTGCCGACACCGAGCTGGAGCTCGCCGTCTGCTCGGCGCCCGGCCTCGGCGGTGGCCTGCCGGCCCGTGTCATTTCGCCCGACGATCTCGGCCAGGAGGTGCGCGGCAAGGGCACCAACACGCGCTACGTCACCAATATCCTGCCCGAGGGCAAGCCGGCCGACTCGCTGCTGGTGGTCGAGGTCATCACACCCGGCGGCCACACCTCCAGCTACCCGCCGCACAAGCACGACCGGGACAATCTCCCAGCGGAATCCTATCTGGAGGAGACCTACTATCACCGCCTCAACCCGCCGCAGGGCTTCGCCTTCCAGCGCGTCTATACCGATGCCGACAGGAACGGCGTGCGCGACCTGGACGAGGCGATGGCGATAGAGGACGGCGATGTCGTGCTGGTGCCCAGGGGCTACCACCCCTGCGCGGCCTGCCACGGCTATGACCTCTACTATCTCAACGTCATGGCCGGCCCGAAGCGGACGTGGAAATTCCACAACGCGACCGAGCATGAGTGGCTGATGAAGGCCTGAGATTTTCATCGCGCTCAACCTGTTGGTCCAGTTCGGGAAAATCGTCGGCTAAGGACCGTCAGGGGCTGTCTGCCTTCGAAAACCCATGAAAGCTTCGTCAATCCGTCATGGAAATCACCTATGGCGGGGTCTGACGAGGTTCTTTCATGCGCTACGCCATCTATTTCACACCACGGCAGGACGAGCCGCTGGCGCGCATCGCCGCCAATTGGCTTGGCCGCGACCCTTTCGGCACGGCGACGCGGCCGGTCGAGGCGGTGGCCGACCTGTCGGCGGCGGAGGTTGCCTTTCACACGGCTTCGGCCAGGCGCTACGGCTTCCATGCGACGCTGAAGGCGCCGTTTCGGCTGGCGCCGAACGAGACCGAAACCTCGCTGCGCGCTGCGCTCGACGATTTCGCCGAGGCGACGCCGCCGGTCGTCATTCCGCGTCTTGTCGTCGGTCAGATCGACGGCTTTTTCGCCTTGGTGCCGGAAGCGCCGTTCGACCCTCTCAACAGCTTCGCCGGCGAGGTTGTGCGCGCTTTCGACCGTTTCCGCGCACCGCTGACCGAAGCCGAGATCGAGCGCCGCAGCCCCGACTCGCTGAAGCCGGACGAGTTCCGCAACCTCTGCCAGTGGGGTTATCCTTATGTTTTCGAGACTTTCCGCTTCCACATGACGCTGTCCGGTCGCGTCGGGTCACAGGAAAGCCCACGTCTTCGTGCAGCAATCGACAGTCTGTTCGCGGACGTGCTGCAGCACTCGGTGCCGGTGGACGGGCTGGCGCTTTTCGTCGAGACCGAACCGGGCGCCCCTTTCATGGTGCTCTCCCACCATGCGCTTGGCCGCCGCCCGGCCAGAAAAACCGCCTGATACCGAGACTAAGGATCGCCTGAAATGACCGCCGAAACCGTCCTCACCAATGCCCGCATCGTGCTGCCCGACGAGATCGTCGAGGGCTCGCTGCTGCTGCGCGATGGCCAGATCGCCGCGATCGAGCCGGGCGCCGCCCGCGCCGGCGACGACATGGGCGGCGACTACATCATCCCGGGTCTCGTCGAGCTGCACACCGACCATCTCGAAGGCCACTATGCGCCGCGCCCGAAAGTGCGCTGGAACCCGATCGCCGCCGTGCTCGCCCATGACGCGCAGGTGGCGACCGCCGGCATCACCACCGTGCTCGATGCTCTGCGCGTCGGCATGGACGAGGACGCTGACCTGAAGTCCGACGACGTCCGCAGCCTCGCCGACGCGATCGAGGACAGCGTGCGCCAGGATCGGCTCAGGGCCGACCATTTCATCCATCTGCGCTGCGAGGTCTCGGCGCCGGACTGTCTCGAGGCCTTCGCCAATTTCGAGACCGACGACAGGGTCAAGCTCGCCTCGCTGATGGACCATGCGCCGGGCCAGCGCCAGTTCGTCAATCTCGAAACCTATGCCTATTACTACCAGCGCAAGCTGAAGCTGACCGACCGCGATTTCCAGAAATTCTGCGAGAAGCGGATGGCGGAATCGGCCATGAATTCCGGTCCCAACCGCCTCTTCATCTCCGCCGCCTGCCACGAGCGCGGCATCGTCCTCGCCAGCCATGACGATGCGACGGCCAGCCATGTCGACGAGGCGATTGCGCAGGGCGTGCGCGTTGCCGAGTTCCCGACCACCGAGGAGGCGGCAAGAGCCTCGAAGGCTGCCGGCCTCGGCGTGTTGATGGGTGCCCCCAATGTCATGCGCGGCTCCTCGCATTCCGGCAATGTGTCAGCGCGCGCGCTTGCCGGCGACGGTTTGCTCGACATCCTGTCGTCCGACTACATCCCCTTCAGCTTGATCCAGTCGGCCTTCTTCCTCGGCGATGTCGTCGAGGGCATCTCGCTGCCGCAAGCGGTTGCGATGGTGTCGAAGAATCCGGCCGAGGCGGTCGGCCTCGCCGATCGCGGCGCCATCGAACCCGGCCGGCGGGCCGACCTGGTGCGCGTGCGCGTCGACGAGCACGTGCCGGTCGTGCGCACCGTGTGGCGCCAAGGCAAGCGTGTCGCATGATGGTCTCGGCGTCGATCGAGCGCGAGCTCACCGAAACGCTTCCCATCCGCAATGGCGTCTTCGTCGCGGTCGTCGGCCCGAGCGGCGCCGGCAAGGACACGCTGATCGGCTACGCCAAGGCGCATTTTGCCGGCGAGACGCGACTGGAATTCGTACGCCGGGTCATCACCCGGCCGAGCGATTCGGCGAGCGAGGACCACGACACGCTGGCCGATGCCGCCTTCGCCGAGGCGGAGGCCGACGGCGCCTTCGCCATCTGCTGGGACGCGCATGGCCTGCGCTATGGCCTGCCGGCCGATGTCGACTGGGCGGTCGCCAACGGCCACGTGGCCGTGGCGAATGTCTCCCGCGCGGTCATCCCGGCGCTGCGCGAGCGCTACGCCAATCTGGCCGTTGTCGAGATCACCGCCTCGCCGGAAATCCTCGCCGAACGTCTGGCGGCGCGCGGCCGTGAATCGCGCGGCGAGGTGCTCGCCCGCCTGGCGCGCAGCACGAGCGTGACGCTGTCCGGCCCGGACGTCACCTCGATCGACAACAGCGGCGCCAGGGAAATCGCAGGCGAACGTTTCGCCGAGGTGCTGCGCAAGGCGATGGCGTTCTCGGACCTTTCGGACATGATCTAGCGCCTTTCCCTTCTCCCACAAGGGGAGAAGGAGAGGCGCTACTCCGCCGGCGCGCCGGCGACGTTCCGGCGCGTCGCCTCCATCATCCGGCGCCGGGCTCGGAAGACGCCCCATTGCTGGTCGACCAGCACGCCGATCAGGATCACCCCGCCCATCACCGCGAAGTTGAGCGAGGAAGGGATGCCGAGCAGGTTGACCAGGTTCTGCAATTCCTGGAGCAGCACGGTGCCGAGGATGACGCCCACCAGCGAGCCCTCGCCGCCGCGCAGCGAGAAGCCGCCGAGCACCGCGGCGGCGATGGCGTAGAGTTCATAGAACTGGCCATGGCTCGCGGGCGAGATCGAGCGCGTATACATGGCGAAGTAGATCGCCGACAGCGCCGTCAGCACGCCGCAGATGACATAGGCCGCGATCACGACGCGGCCGGTGCGGATGCCCGAATATTTCGCTGCTTCCTCGTTCTTGCCGATGGCGTAGAGATAGCGCCCGAACACCGAGCGGTGCAGCACCACCCACATGACGACGGCGATCACGATCAGCGCGATGAAGGAGTTCGGCAGCCCGCCTGAGCGGCCGGCGGTGAGGAATTCCAGATCCGGGAAATTCTGGCCGAAGGCGAAGCCCGCCGTGCCGTCGGCGGTGTAGAAACGGGCGACGCCGCGGTAGATCAGCAGGCCGCAAAGCGTCACCACGAAAGGCTGCATCTTGAGCCGCGTGATCAGCCAGCCATGCACGAAGCCGATGATGGCGCCGAGCAGGATGATCAGCACGAAGGCCAGCGGCCAGTCCATCTCGCGCACCGCGATGAAGTCGATGAACAGAGTGCCGAGAAGCGCGATCAGCGAACCGACCGAAAGCTCGATGCCGCCGGTGATGATGACGAAGGCCTGGCCGATCGAAAGGATGCCGAACAGCGCGACGAGGTTCGACGTGTTGGCGAGATTGATCGTCGACAGGAAGCGCGGGTTGATGGCGGTCACCACCGCGCCGACCACCAGGATCAGCACCAGCAGCCCGAGATCTTTCTTGCTCATTGCGCTCCTCCAGCGGCATGCGCCAGCCTTGGCTTCTTGCCGACAGCCAGCAAAAGCACGTTCTCCTGGCTGAAATCGTCCCGGTCGAGAATGCCGGAGATCTGCCCCTCATGCATGACCGCGATGCGGTCCGAGACACCGATCACCTCTTCCATGTCGCTGGAGATCATCAGCACCGCGACACCGGCGTCGGCAAGCGACCGCATCAGCCCGTAGATTTCCGCCTTGGCGCCGATATCGATGCCGCGCGTCGGCTCGTCGAGGATCATCACCTTCGGGTTCATCGCCAGCCATTTGGCCAAAACCACTTTCTGCTGGTTGCCGCCCGAAAGCGTGCCGGTGCGGGTCAGGACAGACGGCGCCTTGATGCCGAGATCCTTCTTCTGCTTCTCGGCGGTGGCGAGCTCGGCGCTGGCCGAGACCAGCGAGCGCTTCGCATGCGCCGGCAGATTGGGCAGAGAGATGTTCTGCGCGATCGAGAGGTCGAGCAGGATGCCGGTCAGCTTGCGGTCCTCCGGCACGAGGAAGATGCCGCTTGCCACCGCGTCGGCGGCCGATCCGACATTGAGCGCCTTGCCGTCCAGCGCGACGCTGCCGCCGAGCCGCTCGTCGATGCCGAACAGAACGCGCGCCAGCTCCGTTCGGCCAGAGCCGACCAGGCCGGCAAGGCCGAGGATTTCGCCGCGCCTCAGCTCCAGGCTGACCGGGTGGTCCGGATAGGCGCTGGTGCGCACAGCGCTTGCCGAGAGCGCGACGCCGCCCGGAGCGCGCCCCGCTTCGGCGGCCTTCTCGCGCTCCTTCAGCATGCGCCCTATCATCAGCTTGACCATCTGGTCGTGGTTGATCTCGCTCTTGGGCAGCGTGCCGGCCAGCATGCCGTCGCGCAGCACCACGACGCGGTCGGCGACGCGCTCGACCTCGTGCAGGCGGTGCGAGATGAAGATGACGCTGATGCCTTCCGCCCGCAGCCCCTTGATGACGTCGAGCAGCTTTTCGGTCTCGGCGATCGGCAGGCTGGAGGTCGGCTCGTCGAGGATCACCAGCCGCGCCTTGATCGACAGCGCCTTGGCGATCTCGACCATCTGCTGCTGGGCCAGCGACAGCGAGGCGACCGGCGCGTCGGCCGAGAAATTGGCGCCGACGCGCTTCAAGAGCGGTGCCACCATCTCGCGCAGCCTGGCGCGGTCGACCAGCCTCAGCGGCCCGGCCTTCAGCGGCTCGCGGCCGAAGAAGATATTGGCGGCGACGTCGAGGTTTTCGAACAGGTTGAGCTCCTGATGCACGAAGGCGATGCCGGAGCCGATGCTGGCTTCCACGGTCAAGCCGTCATGCGCGACGCCGTCGACGGTGACGGTGCCGCTGTCAGGCCGCGTCACGCCGCCGAGGATCTTCATCAGCGTGGATTTGCCGGCGCCGTTCTCGCCGACGAGGCCGATCACCTCGCCCGGCCTGACTTCCATGGAGAACCCGTCCAGCGCCACGACACCCGGATAGGTCTTGCGCACGGCCTCGAGGCTCAGGAACGGAGCGGACTGAACGATGGATGGGTCGGAATAGTTCATCACGCCATAGTTCATCGAGCTTGGCAGCGGCCGGTGGACAGACTGACGGGCCTTGGCAGGCCCGTCAATACGGACGCCGGCTCAAGCCGAAACTCGAGCCGGCGCAACTGTGCATCGATTACTTGCCGGCCATCGCCTTCAGGTTGGCGGCATAGGCGTCGACATCGTCCTTGCCGATGATCTTGGTCGGCACGATGATCAGGCCATTGGCCGGAATGCCCGACTTGTCGCCCTTGAGGTAGGAAGCCATCAGCTTCATGCCCTGATAGGCCCATTCGAAGGGCTGCTGCACCACCGTCGCGGCGACGGTGCCTTCCTTGACGCCACCCAGCGTGATCGGATCGTCGTCGAAGCCGACGACGGTGATCTGGCCGAGCTTGCCGGCGTCGCGCAGCGCTTCATAGATGCGCGGCGTGTTGTAGGAGTAGAAGCCGACCATGCAGGTGATGTCGGGGCTGGCGACCAGCGCGTCCTCGACATTCTTCTTGGCGCGCGCCTGGTCGATGTCGTCGCCGCGGACGTCGACCAGCTCGATCTTGCTGCCGGCGAGCCCGTCCTTCATGCCCTGGATGCGCTCCTTGGCGTTGTCGGCGCCGAGCAGGCCGACGAAGCCCAGGCACTTGCCGCCGTTCGGCATCGCCTTCTTGGCGATCTCGGCCGCCTGCTTGCCGGCGTCGACATTGGACGAGCCGATATAGGCGACGCGCTTGGTCTGCGGGGCGTCGCTGTCGGTGGTGAACAGCGCCGTCTCGGACGCGATCTTGTTCAGCCCGTCGGTCGAGGTCTTGGGGTCGACCGCCGACACCATGATGCCCTTGACGCCGGCCGTCACCAGATCGTCCATCAGGCGCTGCTGGATGGCGACAGACGACTGCTCCGGATATTTGAGCTCGAGATTGTAGTCGGGCAATTCGCCCTGCGCCTTCTTCACGCCGGCTTCCGCCGCCTTCCAGAAGTCTGACGCGCCGTTGACGACGAAGGCCAGCGTCGGCTTGTCGTCGGCGCGCACGGCTGCGCTCGCCGTCAGGCCGATAGCCAAGGCTGCCGCCGCTACGGATGCGTTACGTATCATGGATTTCATGGTTCAACCTCCCTTTTGAAACTCATCGCTGATGTCTCGGCTGCGGCCTGGACGCCCTCCTCCTCAAGGGGCTTGCCCAAGGTCTGGCAACTTTGGAACGGCGCCTCTCCAACCGCGACCAAGACACTAGACACAGATTTCGCGTTCGTAAATAGTCCGATTTGTCTGACATTTTCGTGAGAGCAAGGCAGCCCTCTTCCGGCGGCCAGCCGATCATCCGACACGCGCTCCTCCCACTTTGCCGCTGCCGGCCGGGAGCCTTCCGGTCCGATCGCGGCGAGTTGACAGTAAAACGCTTACGGCTATTAGTAAAGACTATTAGTACGCCATCAAAGGGCACCGGCCGCGGAGGAGATCGTCGGCTGGGGCGCTCAGCGAAGAGAGGAGAGCGGCGGCGGAAACACTCCGCCGTTAGCGCAATTCCAGGAAAAGGATGTAACGGTTTTCCGTTCGGAATTGCGTCAAACAAAGAAACAGAGCGGTTCGCCGTTTCCGTGAAACGGGGAAACGCTCCAATGCGGGTATGCGCGGAAAATAGCCGGGGCATCCGATGTCGAACGCCTATTTTTCGTTGACAGGCGGCGCAGCTGGCGAGGAAGATGGCGTATTGATAATAGTTATAAATCACGCGCGTTTTCCGATAAATGCGCTGACCTCGATCATCTTGCCGCTATCGCTTTGACAGCCGGCAGGGTTTTGGGAAACGAACCATGAGCGAACCGACGGAACTGCGCGATCCTCCGGAGACGTCCAGGCGACGCACCGCCAAGCCCAAGGGTCGCGTCACCATGACCGACATAGCAAGGGCCGCCGGCTGCTCGCAGGCGACGGTCTCCTTCGTGCTCAACAATTCGCCGGGCATCAGGCTGTCGCAGCAGACACGCGACCGGGTGATCGAGGCGGCGAGAACGCTTGGCTACTCGCCGCCGGTCTTTTCGGCGCTCCGCCCGCCCGTCGCGCCCTTCGAGGGGCTGGACGGCGTCATCGGCTTCGCAGTCGACCAGCTCGCCACCAGCCCCGAGGCAGTGGTCGCCATCGAGGGCGCGCGCCAGGCTTCGTGGAATGCCGGCAATGTGCTCCTGGTGGCGCAGACCATGGGCGATGCCGTGATGGAGCCGCGCGCCATTTCAGCGCTCACCCGGCGAGGCATCTCGGCGCTGATCTACATGACCATCTTCACCCGCGAGATCACGGCGCCCGAGTTTCTTTACAGTCTCGACATCCCGGTGATCCTGCTCAACTGCTACACCGCCGACTATGCCTTCCCGGCCGTGGTGCCTTCCGAAATCGCCGGCGGCCAGAGCTCTACCCGGCACCTGATCAGCCACGGCCACCGGCGCATCGCCACCATCACCGGCGAGCCCTGGATGCAGGCCGCGCAGGACAGGCTGAAAGGCTATCGCCGCGCTTTAGCCACCGCCGACATCCCTTTCGATCCGGAGCTGGTGGTCGAGGGCGACTGGTCGGCCAGTGCCGGCTATGCCGCGACAGTCAAGCTGCTTGCGCTCGAGGACCGCCCGACCGCCATCTTCTGCCAGAACGATCGCACGGCGATCGGTTGCTACGAAGCGCTGAAGGAAGCCGGCTTGCATATCCCGCAGGATATTTCCGTGGTCGGCTATGACGACGAGGAGATCGCCCGTCATCTTTTCCCGCCGCTGACGACGTCGATCCTGCCGCATCTGGCGATGGGCCAGTGGGCGATCGAGCAGCTGGAGGCGCCGCCGACGCCCGGCCACGGCCGCTATCCCATCACCAAGCTGGAATGCCCACTGGTGGAGCGCGAGAGCGTGGCGAGCGTGAAGACAGGATGAGCGATCCCAGCTTGCTGGCCGCTCTGCATTGTATTGACATTGTCGTGACAATAGCTAGATATCCGATCCTGAACAGGAGGATTTTCGATGACGCGGTCGAGTCGCGACGCAGCGCGGAAGGATGATGTGATTCAGATCCGCGCCTCGGCGGGGATGAAGGCTGTTCTTAGCCGCGCCGCGAGCTTGCGCGGGCAGAAACTGTCGGAGTTCATGCTCGACAGCGCCCGCAAACAGGCGGAGGAGACCATCCTCGATCAGCGCGCCTTCTTTCTCGACGCGGATGCGCATGAGAAATTTCTCGATCTGCTCGACACGCCCAGCAAACCGTCCGAGGAACTTCGCGCGCGGATGACGCGCAAGCCGGCCTGGGAGCGCTGATGCCCGCTGGGCAACTGCAAATCCGCCCTCCGGAACGGCTGACCGTCGGCCACGACGTTTCCGAATTTCGCAACGGCAAGCATCCATCCCTCGACGACTGGCTGCGCAATCGCGCCTTGGCCGGCGAGGGCCTGTCAGCCCGAACCTATGTCGTCTGTGACGCGGACGCGAACGATCGCGTCGTCGGCTATTACGCGATCTCGACGGCGATGGAGGAGCGGGTTGCGCTGCCAAGCGCCCGGCTGCGGCACGGCATGCCCGAGCAAATCCCTTTGCTGCTGATCGGCCGTCTGGCCGTCGATCAGGCGTTCCAGGGAGTAGGCTTAGGCAGCGACCTGCTTTCGGATGCGCTGCGGCGCTGTCTAGCGGTCTCGGACATTGCCGGGGTTCGTGCCGTGGTGACGCATGCGATCGACGATGAAGCGATGGGTTTTTATCAACGGCACGGCTTCATTGCGTCTCCGCTGGGCGAGCGGGTGATGCTGATGCCGATAGAGACGGTGCAGGCGCTGTTTTCGAAAGCTTGAGGCTCATCCATAGATTGGCCACCGTGAAGTCGCGCACATAGCCGCCGGCACGCATGGCACTATTCTGCGTTCGATAACGTCGATTGCTTTGCGCTTGGCAGCAATGCCGTCGAGACTTAGCTTGGACGCATAACCAGGGAGGGCCTTGATGACATCGAGCTTCACCGTTCACGCGGCGTCCGGCTATGAGCAGCTCATGGGGCGCTGGAGTCGCAGGCTGGCCCCCAAGTTCATCGACTTCGCCGGCCTGGCCAAAGGCGAAAAGATCCTCGACGTCGGCTGCGGCACCGGCAGCCTGACCTTCGAACTGACGAAATCCGCCGGTCTCGCCGAGATCCGAGCAATCGACTTCTCGCCGGTCTTCGTTGCCGCGGCGAAGGAGAGGAACACCGATCCGCGCGTCACCATCCTTCAGGCGGACGCCACCGCCCTGCCGTTCACGGACGGCGCGTTCGACCGTGCCCTTGCCCTGCTCGTGCTTCATTTCGTTCCGGAAGCCGGCAAGGCGGTGGCCGAGATGCGCCGCGTGGTGCGGCCGGGCGGCGTGGTCGCTGCGGTGGTCTGGGACCATCTCGGCGGCATGACGGGCATGCGCATGATGATCGACACGGTGGCGGCGCTCAGCGAGGCCGGGCGCCAGATGCGCAATCGCTATTGCTTCCAGCCGATGATGCAGCCCGGCGAGATGCAGCGGACCTTTGTCGAACAGGGCCTGGCAGACGTCAGCGAAACCGAGCTGACGATCCGTATGGACTACCAGAACTTCGATGACTACTGGGCGCCGATCGGCGCCGGCGAAGGCCCGCTCGGCAAGTTCATGACCACGCTCGATGCGGCGGAGCGGACGCGCGTCGAAGCCGCCGTCCGCGATGCCTATGAGGCCGGACGGCCGGATGGGCCGAGATCCTTCGCCAACGTTGCGTGGGCCTGCAGGGGGATCGTGCCCTGACCTTCAGCCCGATCTGAGCTGCGCGCGCACAGCGTCGCGGAAACTGCGGAAGTTCGAATAGCCGAGAAGCGTCAGCAGCCTGATCAGCGTGGTGGTTGGAAGCCCGGTGGCCTCGGCCATGCCGGCCGCCGTCATGAAGGCGGCGTCGGCCCATCGGCTGCGCAGGAAATCGCCGAGCGCCGGATGCTTGGCGACGAGCTTCGGCTCGCACGCCAGCGCCGCGACCAGGCTCGGCGGCGGCATCGGCCTTGCGAGGCGATCCGCCTGCATCAAGCCAGATTGATGGCGACGTTGCGCAGCAACGCCACGGATTTGCGCATGCCTTCCATCGGCGACAGCATCATGTCCTCGTGCTCGATGGAGAGCACGTCATCGTAGCCGACCTGCTTCAGCGCGACGCAGAATTGCCGCCACCAGATCTCGCCGTGACCATAGCCCAGCGTGATGTAGTTCCAGGCCCGATCGGCATAGTGGTTCGGCGGACGCGCATCGAGCACGCCGTCGACGGCCGCCGGTATCGGTTCGATGCGCGTATCCTTGGCATGCACATAGTAGATCGCCGAGCCGAGCTTGCGCACGGCGGCGATTGGATCGGCGCCCATCCAGAGCGGGTGGCTCGGATCGTAGTTCGCACCGACCGTTTCGCCGACGGCATCGCGAAGCCTAAACAGCGTCTGGACGTTGTAGACGGCCTGATGGCCGTGCAGCTCGAGGCACAATTTGCCTATGCCGAGATTGTTCGCGAAGCTGACGAGATCGCGCCAGTAGGGAATGATGCAGTCGTCCCACTGGTAGCGTTGGATATCGGCGCATTCGGGCGGCCAGTCGGTGATGATCCAGTTGGGGTTGGCATCGCCCGGGCCGCCGGGCAAGCCGGACATCATCACCACGCGATCGATCCCCATCAGGCTCGCCAGCCGGATCGTGTCCTCGGTCACCTGACGGTGCTTCTTGCCCTGCGGTCCCGGATGCAGCGGGTTGCCCGAGCAGTTGAGGGCAGCGATCGTCAGCCCGTGGTCGCGGACCTTGGCGACGAATTCGGCGCGGGTGGCAGCGCCGTCCAGCATGGCCGCGAGATCGATGTGCGGCGCCGACGACCAGTTGCCGCAGGCGAATTCCAGCGTCTCCAGGCCAAGCTCGGCCGAGGCGTTGAGCATCTCGTCGAAGGAAAGGTTGCCCAGGCTGTCGGTGATCATGCCGATCTTCATTTTCAGGACTCCCGAGTTGAGACCATCCGCTCAGAGCTTCACAGGCTCGAACCTGCCGGATCTGGCGGAGGCAAGCGCCGCCTCGCAAAGGATCATGGCCTTGCGGCCGTCGCCGGCGGTGACGGCGGGCTTCCTGCCGGTTTCGACGCAGGTGATGAAATGATCGATCTCGGCGGCGTAGGACTCGGCGTAGCGTTCGACGAAGAAGTAGTAGGGCTTGTCGCGCGATATGCCTTTGCCGCCGTACATCTCGACCGAGGTCGGCAGCCGGTTGCCGGCCTGCAGCATGCCCTCTGCGCCATGCACCTCGATGCGCTGGTCGTAGCCGTAGGCGGCCCTGACGCTGTTGTTGATGTGGCACTGCCGGCCGGACGCGGTCCGCAGGATGAACATCGCGGTGTCGTAGTCGCCGAGCTTCCTGTATTGCGGCGCCACCAGCGAGGAGCCGGTTGCAAAAAGCTCGGCCGGCTCCTCGCCAAGCAGGTTCCGCGCCATGTCGAAGTCGTGGATGGTCATCTCGCGAAAGACACCTCCGCCCCCGGCCAGCGCTTCCTCGGTTTCGGGTTCGGGGTCGCGGCTGGTGATGATGACCTGCTCGACGGCGCCGATCTCGCCGGCGGCAAGGCGCTCCTTCAGCGCCCGGAAGGTCGGATCGAAACGGCGGTTGAAGCCGATCTGGAACGGCACGCCGGCTTTCTCGACCGCGGCCAGGCACTCGTCCGTGCGCTTGAGGTCGAGATCGATCGGCTTCTCGCAGAAGATCGCCTTGCCTTTCGCCGCCGCTGCCATGGCAAGCTCGGCATGCGTGCGCGTCGCCGAGGCAATGAACACCATCTTCACCGACGGATCGTTCATCACCGTCTCGGTGTCGACGATATCGGCGCCGGTGACGGCGGCGACCTTGGCGGCCGCCTCGCGATTGGGATCGACGATGTAGCGCAGCCGCACCCTTGGATGGCGCGCGAGATTGCCGGCGTGCACGCGGCCGATCAGTCCCACCCCGAACAGACAAACATCCATCATGCGTTCGACTTTCCTGTCAGGTCGCGCCTGTCGTGGCACGTTCATGTTTCGCCGGGGCATTCATTTCACCGCGCCCATGGTGAGCCCGCGCACCAGATGGCGCTGCACCAGGAGCGCGAAGAAGACGATGGGCAGCGCGCCGATGACGCCGGCCGCCGCCATCGAAGCCCAGTCGGTGTCGATGCGGCCGATCAGCGTTGCCGTGCCGCGCGGCATGGTCATCGCGCGCGGCGTCGCCGTCAGCGCCAGCGCGAACAGAAACTCGTTGAAGGTGACCAGCACCGCAAAGATCGCGGTCGCCGCGAGCCCGGGCGCCGCCAGCGGCAGCGTGATGCGGCGGAACGCGCCGAAGCGCGAATCGCCGTCGACCATCGCGGCCTCCTCGAGATCGACGGGGATCTCGCGGAAGAAGCTTTCCATCATCCAGACGCAGAAGGTGACGTTGAAGGCGGTGTAGGTGGCGATCAGACCGAGCCATGTATCGAGCAGGCCGAGGCTGAGCATCAAGAGATAGACCGGGATCAGGATGACCACCGGCGGGATGATGCGCAGCGTCAAAAGGAACAGGCCGACCTTGCCCTCCATGGCGAAAGGCAGGCGGAACCTGACGATCGCATAGGCGCCCATGGCGCCGACGACCAGCGCGATGGCGACGGAGAAGAAGGTCACCACCAGCGAGTTCGTCAGGTAGGAACCGAACTGCTTTTCGGTGAACAGCCGGACATAGTTGTCGAGCGTCGGCACGTGCGGGTAGAGGGTGCCTTCCTGCGTGATCTCGCGGTTGGACTTGAGCGAGGTGGAGACCAGCCAGTAGATTGGCAAAAGCACGACGGCCAGGACGAAGAGGGTCGTGACGATGCGCGCCAGACGGGTGCTCATGACGCGTCGATCCTGCGCAGAAGCCGGATGGCGCTGAAGGCGAGCGCGAGCACGACGAGGCCGATCGTCACGAACAGCGCCGCCGCGTAGCCGGTCTGCTGGAACTTGAACGCGGTGTCGTAGCCGTAGATAGAGATCAGCCTCGTCGCCTCGCCCGGCCCGCCACGGGTCAACACGAAGACCTGGTCGAAGGTGCCGAAGGCATCGATGGTCCTGAGCACGATGGCGACCGCCAGTACCGGCCGCATCATCGGGAACGTCAGATCGGCAAAGACGCGCCAGGCCCCGGCGCCGTCGACGCGCGCGGCCTCGAACGGCTCGTGCGGCAGCGATTGCAGCCCGGCGAGCAGGATCAGGAACATCAGCGGCGTCCACTCCCAGACGTCGAGCACGACAAGCCCGATGAAGGCGTTGAGCGGGTTGCCGAGGATCTGCGCTTCGCCGCCGCCGATCGCCTCCGACAGCGCCGTCAGCATGCCGGCGTCGCTGGCATAGATCAGGCGAAAGACGATGGCGACGACGACCGGCGTGATCACCATCGGGATGATGAGCACTGTCCTGAGCAGGCGGATGCCGCGAAATTCGCGCAGGCAGAACAGCGCCAGCGCAAAGCCCAGCACCGCCTCGAAGGACACCGACAGCGCCACGAACTTCACGGTGATCCAGAGCGCGTTGAGGAACTGCGTGTCGCTCCACAGATGCAAATAATTCTGCAGGCCGACATCGGCGATCGGCGAGCCGTAGCGGTAGGCCCTGGTGCTGGCCCTGAGACCGTCCCACAGCGGATAGACGAGCACGCCGAGCACGATCATCAGGCCCGGCGCCAGCATGAGGTATGGGAGGGCGAGGTCGAGCCCCGCCCCCTGCAGGCGATATTTGCGCGCCTGCGCTGCGCCTTGCATCAGTAGTACCCGGCCGTGGTCAGATAATCCTTGACCTGCTTGGCGGCCGTGTCGAGCGCCGCGCCGCCGCCGGAACCGGCCTGCAGCGCCTTGTTGAGCTCGATGCCGAGCAGTTCCTCGACCTTCGCCCAGTCGGGCGTGCGCGGCCTCGGCAGCGCGCCGGCGTCGAGCTGCTTGAGGGCGACCGGGATCAGCCGGTTGCCCGGCTTGGCGATGCCGAAGGCACTGCGCTTGACCGGGATCGAGCCCGCTTCCGAGAGCTTCGCCTGGGTCTCGGCGCTGACATACCACTTCAGGAACTCGATCGCGTTCGTCTTGTTGGGCGCCGATTTCGGCACGCCGGCGATGAAGATGCCCATCTGCGCGATCGCCTTTGCCTGGCTAGGCACGACGCCGAAATCGAGCCTGCCCGCCACCTTGGTCTGAGCAGGATCGTCGGCCTTCAGCGCATTGCCGGAATACTGGATGATGGCGCCGGCCTCGCCGCCGAGGATCGCCGCCCCTTCCTGATCGGAGTCGAACTCGACCACCCCGCTCGGCGCGTTCTGCTTCATCGTGCCGACGAAGAAATCCGCGGATGCCTTGCCTTCGGCCGAATTGAAGATCGGGTTCCACTTGTCGTCGAAGAAGGAGCCGCCGAACGACAGGAAGACCGGATACCAGCTGGTGACGATCGGGTTGCCGGAGACGCCGCGGAAGACGACCGGATATTTGATCTTGCCGGCGGCGACGCCTTCCTTGCCCTTGGCGATCACCTCGTCCCAGGTCTTGGGCGCGCCGTCGGTGAAGACGTCGTTGCGGTAGGTGAGCGTCTGCAGGTCGCCGACGAACGGCACGCAGATCAGCGTCGGCTTGGCGCTTTCGAAGCCCTTGACGCGCGGCCCCTGCTGCGGCGGCCAGTAGCCCATGTCGATCATCGAGCCGATCCAGTCCTTGTCGGAGCCGTCGATGCCGCCGGCGCCGAGATCCTCGAGCACGTTGGCGGCGCCGAACTGCGGCACCCATGGATCGTCGAGCAGATAGAGGTCGTACTGGCCGGCGCCGCTCTGGGCGTCGGCGAACCATTTCTCCAGCGTCACGCCGTATTCATCCTCGAGGAATTCGATGTCGAAGCCCTGCTCCTTCGCCAGCGGGATGATCTTCTGCTTGAAGGGCGTCAGCCCGCCATCGGCGAAGGCGCCGATGATGACCTTCTTGCCGGCTGCCCTGGCGGGCATGGGCAGACCGAGCGTGGTGAGGGCCGTGGTGGCTAAAGCCAGGCCAAGCCCGCCCTTGATAACGGAGCGGCGAGTAAGTCTGCTGGAATGCATCATTTCACTCTCCCATTGCTGTTGACCCTGTGGACGGCGGTGAGGCCGGCCGAATTGAAGAAACAGGCGTTCGCCGGGTCGAAGGCGACGCCGATGCTTTCGCCGACCGCGCCCCTGAAATCGCGGCCGGCCCGTACAGAGACGTTGCCGCCTTCGAGGCGGACATTGACCAGCGTCTCGTTGCCCATCGGCTCGACGACGTAGATTTCGCCGGGCAGCGCGCACGGTTCGCCTGGCTGGGCGACGCTGCAGTCTTCCGGGCGCAGCCCGATCTCGACGATCTCGGCCTGGCGGCATTGGGTGAGCCGCGTTTGCTCCAACGGCACGATCCTGGCGCCGACCTTCACGCCTTGCTCGGCGAGTGCCGCCGGCAGGATGTTCATCGGCGGGTTACCGACGAAGGTGGCGACGAAGCGGTTTGCCGGACGGTCGTAGACCTCGATGGGCGGCGCCATCTGCTGCAATTCGCCGCCATGCATGACGGCGACCAGGTCAGCCATCGTCAGGGCCTCGACCTGGTCGTGGGTGACGTAGATGGTGGTGGCGCTGAGGCGCTGGCAGAGCCGCTTGATCTCGCCGCGCATGGTGAGTCGCAGCCGCGCGTCGAGATTGGACAGCGGCTCGTCCATCAGGAAGGCTGCCGGGTCGCGCACGATGGCGCGGGCCAGCGCCACGCGCTGGCGCTGGCCGCCGGAAAGCTGGCGCGGCCGTCGGTCGAGCAGATGGCCGATTTCGAGGATCGAGGCGACCTCGCCGATCTTGGCCTTTCGCTCCGTGTCCGGAGTGCCGCGGATCCACAGCGGATAGCCGATGTTTTCGGCGACCGTCATCTGCGGATAGAGCGCGTAGCTCTGGAACACCATGGCGATGTCGCGGTCGCGCGGCTGCAGCCGGGTGACGTCGCGCTCGCCGATGAAGACCTTGCCGGCGGTCGGCATGTCGAGTCCCGCCAAAATGCGCAGCGCCGTCGTCTTGCCGCAGCCCGACGGGCCGAGCAGCGCGAGGAATTTGTGATCCGGCACGGCGAGGTCGAGCGATCGCAGCACGTTGAGCGCGCCGAAATTCTTGACCACGTTTCTGAACAGGACCGAACTCATCGCCTTCCCCGGCGCCCCATTCTGCCTTCAGCCCTTCCGCTCGTCGACGGTGAACCCGGCCTTGCGGGCGAGGTCGCGCAGGTTGCGGTAGCCCATTATCGCATAGGTCAAGGGATGCGCCTTGGCCGGATCCTGCTCGGCCTCGACCACCAGCCAGCCGGAATAGCCCTTGTCGGCGAGAATCTTCAGCAGGCTCGCATAGTCGATCGCGCCGTCGCCCGGCACGGTGAAGATGCCTTCCATCACCGCGCCCATGAAGCTCATGTCGGTGGCGCGCGCCTTCTTCAGCACCGCCGGGCGCACGTCCTTGCAATGGACATGGACGACGCGGCCGACATGCCGGCGTAACAGCCGCTCCGGGTCGCCGCCGGAGAAGGCGCAGTGGCCGGTGTCGTAGAGCAGCCCGACGGCCTCGCCGGTGACCTTCATCAGCATGTCGATCTCTTCGTCGGTCTCGACGATCGTGCCCATGTGATGATGAAAGGCCATGCCGACGCCGAAATCAGCAAAACGTTCGGCCAGCCGCGTGATCTTTTCGCCGTAGGGCTTCCACTCTTCGGCCGAAAGCCTTGGCCGCTGCGAGATCGGATCGTGGATCGCGCTGTGGCGGCCGCGCGAGGTGTCGGCATAGACGACATGTTTTGCGCCGAGGTCCCTGAGCAGCGCCAGATGCGGCCGGATCGCCTCGAACTCGTCCTCGACCTCTTTCTCGCAGATGCGGCCGTCATACCAGCCGGAAACCAGCGCCAGCCCATAACGGCCGAGGATGGGACCGAGCCTGCGGCTGTCGCGCGGAAACTTGCCGCCGAGCTCCGTTCCCGCATAGCCCGCTTGCGCGGTTTCGCTGAGGCAGGTCTCGAGCGGCGTGTCGCCGCCCAATTCCGGCACGTCGTCATTGGTCCAGGTGATCGGATTGATGCCAAGTCGAACTGTGGTCATTGCTCGCTTTCCACCGACAGCCGAAAAGCCGCGCGGTGTGAGTTTCGGGAGGGAAATGGCTGCGGGCGGCAGGAGCAAAGCCCTGCCTCGTTCGTTTGGCCAGACGCCCTCCCAGTTGCCTTGCCCGAACCTGTTTTCTCGTCGACGTCTTACCCCAACGTCAGCGGTTGGAGTCTACGCCGCTCTGTCTCCATCGCGAGGTCCAGTTTTCCGGAAAATGAAGGAACCAGTTGTGCGCGCCGGCGGCTGTGGCAGGATGGGGAGGAACCAGGGAGCGGTGTGGCATATGGAAGAGCTACCTAGGCGTCCATCGCTGGCGCGAGGCACGCCCCTCTGTCCTGCCGGACATCTCCCCCGCAAGGGGGGAGATTGGCTGTGTCAGCGCCGGCGCTCCTTTTGCAATGTTGGCGATTGGCGAAAGCCGGGGCGACATCTGATCTCCCCCCTTGCGCGGGAGATGGCCGGCAGGCCAGAGGGGGGTGGGCGGGAACTCGACGCTGCAAAGCGAGCTCTTTGGACGCTTCCGTTGCCAGCAGGCCACAGAGACTAACTCCCATGCGCCCCCTCCACCCCAAGCCCCAGGCCTTCCCGCTCGACATGCTGGCCGTCAACCGCTCGAGCCCCGAGCATCTGTCGCGCCAGCTCTATCACGGCCTCGTCGCCATCATCCGCAACCGCACGCTGGCTCCGGGCTCGGAACTTCCTTCGACGCGGGCTTTGGCTGCCGAGCTCGGGCTTGGCCGCAACACCATCGTCTCGGCCTATGACCAGCTCGTCACCGAAGGCTATCTGGCCAACCGCCGGGGCGCGCGCCCGGTCATCGTCGACCTGCCGGAAGGCCCGCGCGAGGCTTTTGCCGAAGCGCCGCCGGTGCCGCTGCGCCAGCCCTCGCGGCGCGGCGAGGAGCTGCTCAGCCAGCCTTGCCATCACGGCAGGCCAGGGCACGTCGCCTTCCACCCCGGCATGCCGGACGCGACGAGCTTTCCTTTCGGCGTCTGGGGTCGGCTGGTGGCGCGCCGCGCCAGCCATGGCGGCGAGACCTTGTTCGGCACCTATGACGTGACCGGCCATCCGGCGCTGAAGGAGGCGATCGCCGGCTATCTCTACTCCGCGCGCGGCGTGCGCTGCCGTCCCGGACAGATCGTCGTCACCACCGGCGCGCAGGCCGCCTTCGATCTGCTCGCCCGCCTTTTGCTCGACCCCGGCGACACGGTGTGGATGGAGGAGCCCGGCTATTACGGCGCCAAGGCCGCCTTCACCGTGGCCGGCGCAAAAATCCTACCCATCCCGGTCGACCAGGAGCGCGGCTGGCGCCTTGAGCATGATCCCGAACCGAAGGTCAGCGAAAGCAAAAAGTGGGAACCGGTTTTCGGAGAAAGATCATGCTCCAACAAAGAGTCAGACGCGCCGGACTTTTCGCCCCGCCTCGTCTATGTGACGCCGGCCTGCCAGCATCCACTCGGCATCACCATGCGCATGGAAGAGCGGCTGCGCCTGCTCGACATCGCCGAGACCGCGAATGCCTGGGTGATCGAGGACGATTTCGACGGCGAATACCGCTTTCAGGGCAGGCCCGTGCCGGCGATCCAGAGCATGGATCGCTCCGGCCGCGTCATCTATGTCGGCACCTTCGCCAAGCTGCTGTTCCCGGCGCTGCGCATCGGTTTCATGGTGCTGCCGGTCGAGCTCGCCGGCCGCATCGTCAACGCCATCTCCACCACCGGCCAGTTCGCCCCGCTGCTCTTGCAGGCGGCACTCGCCGACTTCATCACCGAAGGTCATATGAGCCGGCACCTGAAACGCATGCGCCGCATCTACGCCCAGCGCCGCCAGCTTTTCCGCGAGATCGTTTCGGAGCGCCTGCGCGACGAGATCACGCTGTCGCCCGCCGAGGCCGGCATCCAGGTGGTGGGCTATCTGAAGGAGGGCATCGACGACATCGAGGTCAGCCGGGCCGCGGCAAGGAGGGCGATCAACGTCTCGCCGCTGTCGAAATATTTCCAGAACACGGCCCCGACGCAGGGACTGGTGCTGGGCTACGCGGCCTGTGGCGCGGCGCAGATGCGGGAAGGGGTGGAGCGGCTGGCGGCGGCGATACGCGAGACGCTGGGGTAAGGGATTGGCGCCTCAGAAGGCCAATCGTCAGCCCACTGCGCGGTCACTTGGCTACCTGTTAGGGCAGAGAGACTAAGCGTCGAACGTCGGCGGGACAGCGCCCCCCTCTGCCCTGCCGGGCATCTCCCCCACAAGGGGGGAGATCGGATGTCGCGCCAGCTTTCGCCAATCTCCAACCTCTCAAAGACTCCAACGTGTCAAAGATGAGCGGGGGTGCCGAAGCTGCCAATCTCCCCCCTTGTGGGGGAGATGTCCGGCAGGACAGAGGGGGGCGCGAAGGAACTCGACCGTGCAACCCAAGCTCCCTCGCCCCCACGAATGTGGGAAGAGGTGCCTCGGCGAAGCCGAGACAGGAGCGCCCCATGCGATTACTCGCACGCGTCCCTCACACCCGCCGCACCACCTCCGCATAGCGCTGCAGATAAAGCGGCCAGCCCTGGTCTCCGCCGACGCCGTCGCGCACGCTTTCCCAGCCCTGGCCATGGCGCTCCAGGTTCCGGTGTTCGAGCTCGACGCGGGTGCGCCCCGCCGTTTCGGCGATAAACCGCACTTCCCATTCGCTGGTCTTGTCCAAGTCGGTCTCGATCCGCCATTGCGGGCTGATGTCCCAGCTCAGAAGCACCCGGTTGGGCGGCTCATAGGCCAGCACCCGCGCCCAGCGGCACTCGCTGCCGTCGACGCCGCGGTCGTAGACATGGCCGCCGACCCTGGGCTCGAACACCGTCTCGGCGATCTGCACGGCAAGCAGATTGTGCTCGGCCGGCTTGAAGCTGCCGAAGCCTTCGGTGAAAACCTTGAAGGCGCGCTCGATCGGCGCCTCGACCACGACTGATTGCTTCACCGACGCGATGGGGACTCTCGTATTCATGATTGCTCCTCTGGTGGGGTCTCGACGGCCTCCTTGTAGGCCGCGAGCGTCTTGCTCCAGAACCGGTCGAGCCAGGCGCGCATCTGGCCAAGCCCGTGCGGGTCGATGTGGTAGACGTTGCTGGCGCCCTTAGACTCCGCGCGCACCAGCCGCGAATCCTTGAGCACCTTGAGATGCTGCGACACCGCCGACTGCGACACGGCGACCTGCCGCGTGATCTCCACCACCGACCGCGGCCGCTCCGCGATCAGCTCGAAAATCTGTCTGCGGGTGGTGTCGCCAAGGGCCGAGAGCTGGGCGCTATCAACAGTCATGACTTATGATAAGTGTAGACTGATGATGAAGTCAAGTGAGGTGGCGACTCGGGAGGAGCCGATGACGAGGCGCACTACATCGACGCTGTGGCGCTATGATTGTGTCGGTGTGGGCCTCTCGATATGCGTCGCTGGCGGACCTATGTCCGATGGCTCGACGGCTTGCCGCATGGCCGAAATGCCCGAGACCTCCACATGAAGCGCTTGATAAGGGAGTGCCGACAGACCATGGCTCAAGAAGCGAACGGCAGGCGTTTCGAACGCGGCATGGAAGTTCTTCGGCGAATCGGCGGCGAGGGCTTTGACTTGCCGATCAAACGGCTTGCGGAAGCGTCGCCGGACTTGGCGCGTTTTATGGTCGAATACCCTTATGGCGATATTCTCTCCCGCCCGGGACTGGATTTGCCGCTGCGGCAGATATGCACGGTCTCTTGTTTGATGGCGCTGGGCAGCGTCCAGCCGCAGCTCAAGTTTCATATGACAGGCTTCCTCAACGCCGGAGGCAGGCCGCAGGATCTGGTGGAGTTGCTGTTCGTATCCGTGGCGGTCCTCGGCTTCCCTTGCGCCGTCGATTCGATCGCCCTGGTGCGCGAGATCTTCCAGGAACGACGTATCGCTTTCGAAGCCCCGCCGCCGGCAAGCGACGACGGAACACAGCGATACCGGCGCGGCCTGGAAGTCTTCTCGGCAGTCCACGGCGAAGACTATCTGCGGCCTCTTGAGACGATCTCGCCGGAGCTTGCACGCTGGTCGATTGAATTCGCCTTCGGCGAGGCTTTGTCGCGCGAGGGTCTGGAACCGAAGGCCAGGCACCTCGCCATCATCTCGATGCTGGCGGCGACCGGCAACCGCAACGAAGCTCTCGATTTCCATCTCAAAGCCGCCCTCAAGCAGGGCGTGTCGCCCGCAGAGATTGCCGAAGCGCTGATGCAGCTTAGCGTCTATGCCGGATTTCCCGCTGCTCTCAACGCCTTCGGCCTCGCTCGACAGGCCTTCTCGGCAGACCGCGACGCCACGGCGATCGCGGCGCCGTCCGCTGCGGCGTCCGAGAGCCGGGAGGTGCGCCGCGCGCGCGGGCTGGCAACACTTGCACAGACCTCAGGAGCATCCGGTGAGGCTGTTATCCGCAGCTTCGACGACATTGCGCCGGATATCGGTCGGATGATCGTCGAGCACTCGTATGGCGATATTTTCTCAAGACCAGGCATCGATCCCAAGACCCGCGAGCTGACGGCCTGCGCGGCCTTGGCCGCGGTCGCGACCAAGACTGCCGAAGCCCCGCTGCGTGTCCACATCAATGCAGCTCTCAATGCCGGCGCGAGCCGCAAGGAGGTGCTCGAAACCCTCCTCAACCTCGTCCCTTACAGCGGCTATCCCGTCGTGCAACAGGCGGTGCGGATTGCCGGTGAGGAATTCGCCAAGCGCCCCGAATGAAGTTGTTGCTGGCGGGGTATCGCCCGCCCTTCCTCGATACCGAGATCGATGGCGCACCCGACAAGATTCGAACTTGTGACCTCTGCCTTCGGAGGGCAGCGCTCTATCCAGCTGAGCTACGGGTGCTTCCCGGGAAACCGGAAAACGAACCGGCCGGTGAGCCGGCCAGCCACGGCTTCTTAGCGGAAGCCGCCCCCGGCTTCAACGGGCAATTGGGGCGGCGAGAAACTTGAAGGCAAAGCTGTGGTCGTGCGCCCACAGGACGTAAGGCAGGCAGCCACCGATTGCCGCAGGCACGTACGGCGGCGCGGCCCTCACTCGGCCACAGCGCCCTCCGCCTCGCTCTTCGCCGCCCTCCTGCGCACCCCTCTTGTCGCCCGCTTCTGCTTCTTCGCGGTCAGCTCGTGCATGGCGTCGAGCTGCATCTGCTGCATTTCGGCCAGCCGCTGCCATTGGCGCGAGATCAGGTAGTCGAGCTTTTCGTGCAGGTGCCGCACTTCGAGCTCGGCCTTGAGGTTCACCCGGTAATCGTTGAAGGAGCGCAGCCGGTCCTTCGCTTCCTGCCGCTTCTGGCTCATCATGATCACCGGCGCCTGGATGGCGGCGATGCAGGAGAGCATCAGGTTGAGCAGGATGAACGGGTAGGGGTCGAACGCCCTGGCCTCGCCCTGCAAGAGGTTGAGGCCGATCCAGATCAGCAGCACGGCCGCGAACGAGATCAGGAACCACCAGCTGCCGCCGAACTCGGCCATGGTGTCGGAGACGCGGTCGGCGAAGGAGCGGTGCTCCTCGAACTCCTCTTCCGAGTTTTCCGAGATCGTGTCTTGCCTGGCGATCGATTCCACCACCTGGCGGTCGAGCTCGGAGAATTCGCCGTGCTCCTGCTGCAGCAGTTCCTCCATGTAGCGCATGCGGTAGCGGGAAAGCTCCTGGCGGCTGATACGGGCGCCGCGCGGCAGGTCGGGATGGTCGGCGCGGATGCGGTCGGAGAGGCTGGGCCTGAGATCGTCGATGCGCACCAGGTCGCGCTTGCGGAACTTTCTGCCGCTGATCGCCGACGGCTTCTTTTTCGGCTTGACCCGCGCCGCGCCGGGCGGCGAGGGCTCCGAATCCGGCACCTCTGGCGCTTCGAGGATCTCGTCGGCCGCGTCTTGCGCGTCCTCCGGCACGGTGGCCGCCTCGAGATACTCGCCGCCGCTTTCGTTCTCGTTGTCCGCTTGCTTTTGCGCGGATGCCTTCGGGTCGCTGGCCATGGGCAGTGCTCCTGTTCGCAGGGCTTTGCGATACGATACGCCAAGCCGGCGCGGCATATCCATCGCGACTGTGAAGGCCGTGTGACCGAACAAGTTCTTGTGATGTCTGGTGTGCCTCGCGCCGCCTGCAATCGCACAGGGCAGCGCAAGCCCCCTCATCCGGCCGCTTCGCGGCCACCTTCTCCCCGTTGGGGAGAAGAGACTGGCGCGGACGCTGGCAATCTCCTCTCCCCTCGGGGAGTAGGGGAATCGCACATGAGTAGAAAAGGACTCTTGTGCGGTATGTGGAAATCGATTCTGAGAGACCTCTGGGTGATCGGAGGTCGTGATGGTGTTTCTGGATGTATTCGGCGAGGTCCCGGACCCGCGGGACTTGACCGCGCAGCACCCGTTGCCGGAGATTT
>NZ_JARTVO010000033.1:0-38422 GCF_029625675.1 Mesorhizobium sp. WSM4884 | reverse complement strand
ATGGCCTCACCGCAACCGAATGCAACAACTACTTCGAAAACGCAGGATACTGTTCAACCTAAAATCATCCCGCTCTAAGTGAATTATCTGCGAAAGATCGGCGATGTCGCCGTAGATCATCGAACCCTTGACGAGAAAACACTTGCCACCAAGGACCTCGGAGAGTGGGCTCGATGCGGTACAAACCGGCGGGACCTTGCGGTCCTTGGCTTCGGCATAGCCGATGCTGATCGCGAGGATAGCGATAGCAGTGAGAGTGGTCTTGCTCATTTCCAACCCCTAAAGCAGACTGGCCGCAAAACCGGGTTGCCGACCTCAAAATAGCATCGGGCCATGATGAGCCTCGTTATCGATTGGGTGACGAGGGCTCATCTATTTGCCGTAGGCGCTAGGTGGGGTCCGATCGCGTTCAAGGATCGGAACCGTCGAAACAACATGAGACACTCGGCTTTGAACCCGCGACAAGGCCTATCCCGGACCACTTTGACCACCCGCATTGCCTTCCGCGTCCGCTCGCTCAATAGTCGGGCCGATGTTGCAGACGATTGCGAGTCACTGGTCTACGCTTATCCTTCTCCTGTCGTTGGCTATGGCGGCCGTCGGCATCGTCCATGCCATCATGACGAAAGAGGACGTGCGCGCCGCCACCGGCTGGGTCGGCGTGATGCTTTTGTCGCCTTTCCTCGGCGCCATCATTTATGCCATCGCCGGCATCAACCGCATCCGCCGCGCGACGATCAGCGCCTTGCGGCCCGTCACCGGCGAGGCGGCCGAGGCAAGGCACGACCGCGACGTGGCTGTGGAGGCGCTGATCGAAGCTCAGTACGGCCAGCGCTTCATCGGGTTGAAGACGCTCGGCGACAGGGTGGCGCGGCGGCCGCTGACTTCGGGAAACGCGATCGCCGTGCTCGAGACCGGCGACGAGGCCTATGCGGCGATGTGCAAGGCGATCGACGGCGCGCAAAAGAGCGTGCTGCTCGAGACCTATATTTTCGACAACGACGCCGTCGGGCACATGTTCGTCCAGTCGCTTGCCGGCGCGGTCAAACGCGGCGTCGCAGTGCGCGTGCTGATCGACGCCGTCGGCGTGCGCTATTCGGTGCCGAGCATTCTCCACCAGCTCAAGCAAGCCGACGTCGCCGTCGACCTCTTCAACGGCAAGATCGTCATGGGCTTGAGACTTCCCTATGCCAATCTCAGGACCCACAGGAAGATCCTGGTCGTCGACGGCACGGTGGCGTTCACTGGAGGCATGAACATCCGCAAGGGATTCTCGGCTGAGTTCGCCGGCTCCGACAGCTCCAGGGACACGCATTTCGAGGTCACCGGGCCGGTGGTGGCCGACCTGTTCTCGGTCGCCGCCGAAGACTGGCGCTTCGCCGGCAACGAGGCGCTGAAGGGCGACATATGGCCAGTCGAACGCGGCGCGCCGCCGCCCGGCCAGCCGATGCTAATCAGAGCCGTGGCGACGGGCCCGGATGCCTCGAACGAAACCAACCACAAGCTCTTGATGGGGGCGTTCTCAGTCGCACGCAAATCGATCCGTATCATGTCGCCCTATTTCCTACCGGACCGCGAGCTGATCAGCGCGCTGACAACGGCCGGCCGCCGCGGCGTCGAAATCGACATCGTCGTGCCGGCGGTGAACAATCTTTTCTTGGTCGATCATGCGATGACGGCGCAGTTCGACCAGGTGCTGAAGCATTATTGCCGCGTCTGGCGCCACGAAGGCCCGTTCGACCATTCCAAGCTGATGGCCATCGACGGCGTGTGGGCGTATGTCGGCTCGTCAAACCTCGACGCCCGCTCGCTGAGGCTGAATTTCGAGATCGACATGGAGATCCTGGACGCCAATTTCGCCGCAGAGATCGATGCCCGCATCGGCGCCGCGATCGCGTCGGCGCAAGAGGTGACACTGCAGACGCTGAAGGCGCGGCCGTTCGTCATTCGCGTTTTCGACCGATTGCTGTGGCTGGGATCGCCCTATCTATAGACGAGGAAGACGAGCAGCAGACCCATGGAGAAAAACGGACGCAGCCTTCCGGAGACCGTGCTCCTGTCGATCCGCGGCAGAAAGATGCGCAAGGCGATGTCGACGCCGCGCAAGCGGATAGACGGCGCCGAGATGGTAGTCGCCTCCTACAACGTCCACAAATGCATCGGCACCGACCGCAAATTCGACCCCGAACGGACCGCGCGCGTCATCCGCGAGATCAGTCCTGACGTGATCGCGCTGCAGGAGGCCGACAACCGCTTCGGCGATCGCGCCGGTCTGCTCGACCTCAACCGTCTCGAAATCGAAACGGGACTGGTGCCGGTGCCGGTCAGCGGAAACGGCAAGGCGCATGGCTGGCGCGGCAACGTGCTTTTGTTCAAGCGCGGCACCGTGCGCGACGTTCACCAGATCAAGCTGCCGGGCCTGGAGCCACGCGGGGCGCTGATCGCCGAGATCGATCTCGACGAGAACCGGACGCTACGCGTCATCGCCGCCCATCTCGGCCTGCTGCGCCGCTCGCGCTCGGAACAGGCCCGCGTCGTGCTCGACATCATGAGCAGCGCCGATGAAAGGCCGACGCTGTTGCTCGGCGACCTCAACGAATGGCGGCTCGGCAACCGATCGGCGCTGAACACGCTGCACACCACCTTCGGCCACACGCCGCCGGCCGTGCCCACCTTCCCGTCAGGCCTGCCGGTGCTGGCGCTCGACCGGATCATGGGCAACCGGCACGGCATGGTGTCAGCCGTCGAAGCGCATGACACGCCGCTATCGCGGGTCGCCTCCGATCATCTGCCGCTGACGGCTTACGTGCATCTGTAGCCGAGCTAAGCGCTGGCCGCAGCACGGCTGGCCGTCGGCGCCATCGGAGGCCCGACGATTTCGGCCTCATAGCGCGCGCTCACACGCTTCAGCGCCTCGATGTCGGGCGGCGCCACCGGCGGCAATCCTTCCGCCTCCGCCGGCCGGCCACCATCGATGAAAACGCCCTCGCCGCCGCCCGGCGTCAGCAGCGTCAGCATGCGCGCCGGCTTGTCGCCCTCGACCACGAAAGTGTGGGGAACGTTTCTCGGCAGGAACACGAACGAGCCCGCAGTCGCCCGAAAGGTGCGGTCGCCGCATTTCATCGTCAGTTCTCCTTCCAGCACATAGAAGGACTCGTCCTCGCGGTGATGGATGTGCAGCGGCGGCGAGAAGCCCGGCGCGATCAGCGATTCCAGCAGGCCAAAGCCGCCTCCCGTGCTGGCTTCGGTCGCCTTCACCGTCATGCGGTTTCTCAGAAACCAGATCGCTTCCCCCTCGCCCGGCCCGAGGAAACGGGCGTCCGCGGCGGTATGGCTGGAGATTGTCATGAAAGCCCCTTTCAAATGTACCCGATATCGATATTGCACTCTTGTGCAATTAATGCACTCCGGTATACTTAGCTTGCATGAATGTCAATCCGCACCTGCGCACCGCACAGAAACGTCGCACCCGCAAGGCAATCGTCGACGCGGCGATAGCGCTGCTCGCGCGCGGCGAGACGCCAACCGTCAACGAGGTGGCCGCCGCGGCCGAGGTCTCGCGACGAACCGTCTACCTCTATTTTCCGAGCTTCGATCAACTGCTGCTCGATGCGACCGTCGGCGCACTCAGCCAAGCGTCGGTCGATCGCGCCATCGAGCAGGCGAGCGACGACGGCGAAGCGCGCGTCGAGCATCTGGTCCGCGCGCTGCATCACGTCAGCCCCGAGGTCGAACGTCTCGGGCGCTCGCTGATCCGCCTGACCGTGGACACCAACGGCACGCAGGCCGAGAAAGGCTTGCCGCGCCGCGGCTATCGCCGCATCGAATGGATCGAGCAGGCGTTGTCGCCCTTGCGTGATGGGCTGGCCCCCGGCCGCTGGAACCAGCTGGTCCGGGCCCTTGCCATGGTGATCGGCTGGGAGGCGCTGATCGTGCAACGCGACGTCTGCGGTTTAAGCGCGGCCGAAGGCGAGGCCCTGTCGGTGTGGGCGGCCAACGCACTTGTGCGGGCAGCGCTCGAAGACGAGCGCGATGCCGGCGCTCCGGAGTCGGGAAGGTAGGTTTCCGGCAGGCCGGCTCTCGCCAGCATTTCGGCCAATGTCAAGGCATGTGCCGTGCCAATGCAAACAAGCCGACCGGTAAAAATTCTGTGCTAGGGAACTACCCCTCCCTCAGCCACACCAGCATCTCGCCGGGGTCGCGGTTGTCCCAGGCGAAATAGGGAACGGCCTTGAGCGTCGTTTCCTCCGTCGCCGGCGGCTCGGAGCGATAGAGGTCGTTGCCCCAGTTCTCCGTTTCGGCCCGGCTGCCGATGGCCGAGAGGGTGACGATGCCGCCGAGCAGGTTCGGCTCGGGATGCGCCTCGAGCCTGGCCTCGCGCGGTAGTGCGATGCGGTGCAGCCCGCCACCGTTGTCGGTTTCCTCGACGCAGTAGATCAGCGGGCCGCGGGCGAGCGCGACGCGACCGATATCCTGGCGCACTTGCGGGTTGGCGAAGAGGCGTGACATCGACATTTCGAGGTCGAGCTCGACGCGATCACCCTTTTGCCATTCGCGGCGGATCGCGGCATAGCCGTCGCTGGTCGCGGCCGCGAGATCGACCATCTTGCCGTTCACCTTCAGCGCCGCGTTGCGGCACCAGGCGGGTATGCGCAGGTGAAGCGTGAATGCAATCGGCGCCTCAGCGTCGACCTCGATCGCGACCGCGCCATCCCAGGGATAGTTGCTGGTCTGGACGAGGCTGACCGGCCGGCCGGCGATCTCGAAGCGGGCGGTCGAGTCGCCATAGAGATGGATGGCCAGCGCATCGTCGGCGAGGCCGTAGAAATAGCTGCCGATAGAGGCCACCATGCGGCCGATATTGGGCGGACAGCAGGGGCAGCGGTGCCACTTCCAGCGATGGTGGCCGCCCCGGCTCTCCAGCGGGTTCTCGTAGAAGAACAGCGAGCCGTCGAGCGAGAGACCCGAGATCGAGCCGTTGTAGAGTGCGCGCTCCATCATGTCGGCGTAGCGGGCGTTCGGGCCCATGCCGAGCATGCGGCTTGCCCAGAACACCAGGCCGACCGAGGCGCAGGTCTCGGCATAGGCGGTTTCGTTGGGCAGGTCGTAGTCGTTGGTGAAGCCTTCATTGTCGGCTGACGGACCGAGGCCGCCGGTGACGTAAAGGCTCTTCGTCGTCAGATCGTCCCAGAGCCGCTCGAGCGCCACCTTCAGCGTGTCGTCGCCATATTCGGTCGCGATGTCGGCCATGCCGGAATAGAGATACATAGCTCTCACCGCATGGCCGACGACCTTGTCCTGCTCGCGCACCGGCTTGTGCGACTGGTTGTATTCATAGGTCTTGAAGTGGAAGTCCTTGGGGTCGGCGCCGCGCGCCAACGCCTCCTCGTCGAAATAATGCGGCTGCTGGCCGCGCTGGTCGATGAAGTATTTCGCCAGCTTCATGTATTTGTCGTTGCCGGTGGCGCGCGCGAGCTTGACCAGCGCCAGCTCGATCTCCTCATGGCCGCAATAGCCCTTCCGCTTGCCGGGCTCGGGGCCGAAAGTGTCGGCGATATGGTCGGCGTAGCGGCTCATGATGTCGAGCAGCTTGCGCTTGCCTGTCGCCTGAAAGTAGGCGACGGCGCCCTCGATCAGATGGCCGGCGCAGTAGAGCTCGTGGCAGTCGCGCAGGTTGGTCCAGCGCAGGCCGGGCTGGATGCGCTGGTACCAGCTCGACAGATAGCCGTCCTCCTGCTGCAGCTTGCCGTACATGTCGATGACGGCGTCGATCTTCTGTTCGAGATCGGGATTGCGGCGCCGGTAGAGCGAATAGGCCGCCGTCTCGATCGTCTTGCCCCAGTCGGAATCCCAGAACATCTGCGTCGTCACGGTGCGCGCGGTAAAGCCGTCGCTGACGTGGAAGGGGATGACGACGCCGGGCGACGGCCGGTCGGGGTCGATCTGCTCCAGCATGCGCGCCTCGACACAGCGGTCGTAGAGGATGCCGGCGGTCTTGCCAGCCACCGCGTCGACACGGTCGCCCCAGAAGCCGCGGACATCGACCTGCGGCACGGGCAGCGGCCGGAAGGCGAGCTTCGGCCCGGCAGTGTCGGTTGCGGCGGCGGGCTGCGATGCGGTCATGACGTCACTCCATTCGAATGCGGGAAAATCATTTGACGGCCCCGGCCATCAGGCCGCGGATGTAGAAGCGCTGCAGCGCCAGGAACAGGATCAGGCAGGGCACCATCATCACGGCGACGCCCGCCTGCACCGCGCCCCAGTCGATGGCGCCGAAGCGGCCGGACTGGAGCGCGGTCATCATCACCGGCAGGGTGAATTTCGATTGGTCGGTCATCAGCACCAGCGCGGCCAGGAACTCGTTCCAGGCGCCGAGGAAGGCGAACAGCGCGATGGTGACGACGCCCGGCCAGACCAGCGGCAGCATCACCTTGACCAGCATCGTGACGTTGTTGGCGCCGTCCATGCGCGCGGCCTCCTCGATCTCGCGCGGCACGGCGTCGAAGGCGTTGCGCATCATGAAGATCGAGAAGGGCAGCTGCAGCGTGACGTAGACGCAGACCAGCCCCGTCAGCGTGTTGTGCAGGCCGAGCCTAGTCAGCACCAGGAAGATCGGCGTCAGGATCGACTGGAACGGGATCATGATCGTCGACAGGATGAGGACGAAGAAGAAATCCCGGAACGGGAAGCGGAAGCGCGAGAAGCCGTAGCCGGCGAGCACGCTGACCAGCACCGAGAGCAGCACCGTCATCGCCGAGACGTAGATGCTGTTCTGCGCCGAGGCCCAGAGGCCGTCGCCGAAGGTGTTCAGCGTCTGATAATTTTCGACCGAGAAGCCGGTGGTCGGCCAGGGCGGCAGCGGCGGCTGGCGCGCTTCCTGAGCCGGCTTGAAGGTGGAGAGCACCGTCCACACGATCGGCGCCAAAAACAGCACCGAGGCGATCATGCCGGTGGAATGCCTGGCGAGGCTGAAGGCGACTTTTCGGTTCTGCGACATCGCCTCGGCCATCAGTCGAGCCCCTCGGGCTTGCGCAGCAGCCAGAGCTGGATGAGGCTGAGCGCCACCAGGATGACCAGCAGCACCATGGAAAGTGCGGCGCCGTAGCCGAGCTTGAACGACACGAAGGACTGGTTGAAGATCCAGTAGACCGCCGTCAGCGTCTGGTTGCGCGGGCCGCCGCGCAGGATGATGTAGAACTGGTCGAAGGCGAGGATCGAGCCCGCCACCGACAGGATCAGCGCCAGCGCCAAAGTGCGGCGCATCAGCGGCAAGGTGATCGCCCTGAAGCGGGCGAACGGGCCGGCGCCATCGATGACGGCGGCTTCCTGCAGGTCCTGCGGGATCGACTGCAGGCCGGTCATCAGGATGATCATGGTGAAGCCGGCGACCTTCCAGACCACCATGGCGATGATCGACCAGAAGGCCGGCTGGAAGGTGGCCAGAAGATTGACCTTCCTCTCCGTCAGGCCGAGGTCGAAGGCGGCCGGGCTGAACAGGCCGGAATCGACGTTCAAGAGCCACGACCAGAGCAGGCTCGCCGAAGCGAAACCGACCACCGCCGGCATGAAGAAGGCGGTGCGGTAGAGATTGGTGAGCGGCCGCGGCCGCTCGATGAAGATCGCCAGCGGGAAGGCGACGGCGAAGATCGCGATGGTGACGACCACAGTGTAGTAGAAGGTGAATTTGAGCGCGTTCCAGAAGCGCGTGTCGCGCAGGATGGCGACGTAGTTATCGAGGCCGACAAAGGTATGCCCGCCCATCAGCGGCCAGTTGTTGAGCGACATCCACGCCGTCATGCCGAGCGGGATGACGAAGAAGACGACGACGAAGGCGACGGCCGGCAGGACATAGAGCAGGCCCACCCATTGCCGGCGGCCGGCGCCGAGGTGTGTCAAGGCGCGGACGGGTGCTGAGGTTGCGGCGATGGTGGTCATGGTTTCGCTCCCCCTTCTCCTCTTGTGGGGTGAGCAGCCGGTTCACCGAAGGTGAATTCATCGTGCCAGTGGCACGATGAAAGGCCGGCGAACGCCGGGACGCTGCGAAGCAGCGGGGACCCGGCCGGGGGTGGATCGGCGCGCAGCGCCGAGACGGATGAGGGGTGTTGGACGGAGTGAGGCGATAGCGATTTCGAACGCATCGCCAAGCTGGAACACCCCTCATCCGACCGAGCTTCGCTCGGCCACCTTCTCCCACAAGGGGAGAAGGTGGAGCGAACTTGCCGACGCCCCCTCACCCGGATTGCAAAAGGCGATCCGGGGCAATCCGACCTCTCCCCGAGGGGAGAGGAGGTCGCATGCGCCGGCGCTCCTCCTTCTCCCCTTGTGGGAGAAGGTGTCGCCGAAGGCGACGGATGAGGGGTGTTCCAGCGGAGTGAGACGCCGGCGTTCCCTGGAACACCCCTCATCCGTCTCGGCGCTGCGCGCCGATCCACCTTCTCCCACAAGGGGAGAAGGGGGCGCGAACCTCGCGGCGCCCTCAAATTGACGATGCTGATGAGAGTGAATTGTCTCAACGCGATAGTCCTGCTGTTGGACTGGGACATCCGGCCGGCGCCGGCCCGTGTCCGGGCGGGTGCGGAGGCGGCGGCGATGGTGGTCATGGTTTCGCTCCCCCTTCTCCCCTTGTGGGAGAAGGTGTCGCCGAAGGCGACGGATGAGGGGTGTTCCAGCGGAGTGAGACGCTGGCGTTCCCTGGAACACCCCTCATCCGTCTCGGCGCTGCGCGCCGATCCACTTTCTCCCACAAGGGGAGAAGGAGGCGCGAACCTCGCTGCGCCTCAAATTGGATGCTGGTGAGAGTAAGCTTTCTCAACGCGATAGTCCCTGCCATTTAACGCTGCGTCCCCCTCGGGGGGGAGGTTAAGGGAGGCGCCAGCCTACTTGTTCGGCGCCTGGTCGATGATCGACTGCATCGTCTCCTGCGCATTGGCGATGGCGCCGTCGACATCGTCGCCGAAGAAGACCTCGTTGACCATCTGCGTCCACGGGCCGTTGGCGGAGTTGATCAGGTCGTTGAACACCACCGTATAGGGCGTGCGGCCCTTGGCCATCGCCTCTGCCGCCACCTGGTAGCGCGGATCGAGGTCCTTCAGCGCGTCCTTGGCGATGTCGCCGCGCACCGGCAGGCTGCCGTATTTGGCAAGGATGGTCTGGCCCTCCAGCGAGTAGGCGAAGTCCAAAAACTCCTTCACCACGGCGATCTTCTTGGTGCCCTTGGTGACGACGAAATTGTCGCCGCCGGCGAAGGACGACCAGCCGCCGTCCTTGCCGGGCAGGAAGGTGATGCCGTAGTCGATATCGGGATATTGCGTGTTGAGCGCGCCGATGGCGAAGGCGCCGGACGGCGAGATGCCGATCTTGCCGCCGGCGAAGGCGGCGAAGAAGTTGGCGCCGGTGTCGGTCTGCGCGCCCTCCGGCACCAGCCCCTTCTTCACCATCGAGCGGTAAAGGTCGATGGCGCCGCGCAGCTGCGGGCTGTCGAGCGTCGCCTTCGAGCCGTCCTCGGAGAGGATGTCGCCGCCCGAAGCCCAGATCAGCGGCGTGAAGGTGAAGATGTTGCAGCCGCCGCAATTGCCGGAAAAGTAGAAGCCCTTGATGTCGCCGCCGAGCGCGTTGACCTTCTCGGCGTCGGCCTCGATCTCGGCCCAGGTCTTCGGCCCTTTCTCCGGATCGAGCCCGGCCTGCTTGAACAGCTTCTTGTTCCAGATCAGCACCGAGGAATCGGCCGAGAACGGCAGGCCGTAGATGTGGCCCTTGTAGGTGCCGGTCTTCACATGCGCCGGCGAGAGGCTGGAAAAATAGGGCAAGGATTTCGCCCAGTCGGTGATGTCCTCGAGCTGGCCGGCGGCGGCGAAGGAAGGCGTGTAGATCAGGTCGAGCGACAGCGCGTCGGGCGCGGTGCCGCCGGCGGCGGCGGCGCCATATTTCGGGATGATCTCGGCGTTGGGGATGATGTCGAGCTTGATCTGGTCCTTATGCGCCTTGTTGAAAGCGTCGACGATGCGCGGCATGAAATTCGAGCCGTCGGCGCGCACCCAGATGTTGGCGGTCTCGGCGGACGCGGCCTGCAGCCCGCCGCCGATCACGGCCGCGGCCAAGGCCAGCCTGGCAATCAAGGTTTTCATCATTCTCCTCCTCATGGTTCTCCTCCCGGTTTGGCCGTTGCGCGACGGCCGTTTCATTCGATGCTTCAGCCGCCCGGCGGACGGCCGCATGACTGACGCACCACCAGCCGGCACGGCAGTTTCCTGATGCCCGGCGCGGCCGGCCGGCCGCCCACGAGCGAAAGCAGAGCGAGCCCGGCCTCGCGGCCGAGCGTTGACAAATTCATGTCGACCGAGGTGAGCGGCGGGCGCGTCGCCTCGGCCACGATCTCCCAATTGTCGAAGCCGATGACGCCGACATCGTCGGGCACGCGAATGCCGCGTTCGCGCAGCGCGTCGATGACGCCGCGGGCGATCTGGTCGTTGCCGCAGAAGACCGCGTCCGGCCAGCCTTCCCTGCCCGCCTTGCCGAACAGTTTCGCCACCGCCTCGTGGCCCCAGCCTTCCGACCATGGGCCCAGCAGCGGCTCGTCGAACGGCAGGCCGTGCTCCTCCAGCACGTCACGGTAAGCCTCAGCCCGCGCGTGCACCACCGCGAAGCTCGCCGGGCCGCTGACATGGGCGATGCGGCGGCGCCCGAGCCGCAAAAAGTGCTCGACCGCCAGCCGCGCGCCGCCGGCATCGTCGGAAACGAGGCCGACCGCGCCGGTATCGGGCTGGGTGAAGGCGTAGACCACGGGCACGCGCAGGTTGGAGAGATCGACCGGCAGATGGCGGTCGATGCGTTTTCCCGTGGCGATGATGCCGTCGACGCGCTTGTCGAGCATGGCCTCGACATGCAGCTGGCCGAGCCGCGTGTCGTCCTCGACATTGCACAGGAACACCGAGACGCCATTGTCGACCAGCGCATCCGAAACGCCGGCCATCAGCGGCAGCGAGAAGCGGCCATAGGTATCGTTGGTGAGCAGGCCGACGGTGAAGGAGCGTTTTCTGAGCAGGCTCTGCGCCAGGCTGTTCGGCCGGAAGCCGAGCTGCCTGGCCGTCTCGCGGATGCGCTCACGCGTCTCCGCCGTCATGCGCCCCTGCCCGTTCAGCGCCTTGGAAGCCGTCGCCACGCTGACACCGGCCGCCGCCGCCACCTCGCGCAGCGTGACCGGCGGCTTGACGGAAACTGGCGCTGGCTCGGCGTCGGCGGACATCTTTCGAAGCGAATTCCCGTAGCTGGGAAAAGGTTTTCTCTTATCGCCCTGCGCGCCAATGACGAGTGAGGGCAGCGGGCGCGAGGCGATTTGGGAAAAGGTTTTCTCAGAGGGAGATTAGGAGAAGGTGGCGGGGTTGGCAAGGGGGATGAGGGGCATACAAATCGCCAAATGTCGGAACGCAACTACAAACCGAGAAGTCGCATACTCATTAGGAAAGTCGGACGGATATACAGCTCTTCATAAGCACGCTATCCTAGTCATAGGGGGATTCTCATGGCTTACAGACAGTTACCGCTCACTTCGCTTGTCATAAATCCGGCCAACGACCGGCATGGCGAGCTGGAAAACGAAACTGCAGCGATCGCGCAACTGTTCGCATCGCAAGAACAGCACATGCGCAACTTAGCAAAAGACCTAGTGGCGAAGGGCGAGATTTTCGAACCACCACTAGTTTTTCCCGACGGCAATAAGTTTGTCGTTGCAGACGGCAATCGGCGGACCACTTGCCTCAAACTACTGTCGGCACCACGCCGCGCACCCACTGTGGATTTGCAACAGTTCTTCGCAGAACTGCGACAGCAATGGAAGGGCAAAATCCCCGAAAAGATAGAGTGCCGGGTCGAAAGCGATCGCGACCGCGTGGACGACATCCTGTTCCGTCGCCACACAGGTGTTCAAGGTGGTATCGGGCAAAGCAACTGGAACGACCGGATGAAAAACAACTTTGTCATCCGTACGGGGAAAGGCAGCGGACTCCATGTTGCTGACGAGATTGAGGCGCGGTTGAAGTCAGCGAAAATGTTGCCACACCGGAAGATCCCTCGATCCAATATGAATCGCCTCCTTTCTTCCGAGACGTTGCGCAACCGGTTGGGGATATCGGTTCGTAAGGGGAGGTTGGAATTTATTCGCGAAGAGCAGGCGACACTTCGTGCCCTGCAACGGGTGGCCACTGACCTCGCTACAAGAACGATCACTTTGGAAAATATCTGGGATACGGAATCCAAACTCGAATATATTGACGGGCTTGACCGCGAGGGGGTCCTTCCGACAATCGCAGCCAAACCTAAGTCAACGCCAGCCCCGACGCCGACACCAACCCTTCCTCTACCTCCGAAACCGACCCCGCCTAAGCTCTCCCCCTGGCCGCATCTCATTCCGAATGTCGATTATGGCATAACGTGGACCGCTCACCTTCAACGACACCGAGAGATTTGGGAAGAGCTTCAATTCAAGTTAGAACTTTCTCTGCATCCCAACGCAATTTCGGTACTGCTGCGCGTCCTGATCGAGCTATCGGTCGATAATTTCATCAAAGAAACTTCACTTACGACCGTGCATGAAAACGACAATTTGGCTCGAAAGGCCATAAAAGTTGCGGAAGACATTTACTCAAGAAATGAAATAGACAAAAAGTATCTAGGCGTGATTAAAAAACTTCAGCAAGGAGAGCATTTGATCTCTATGGATACTCTAAATCGCTACGTCCACTCGCCAAACTTCAACGTGTCACCGGAGCATCTGAAAATGCTGTGGAGCACGCTGTCAACATTCGTAGTCCTTTGCCTGGCAGCATAAGCCGAACTGCAGCCGAGATTTTTCGTTTCGATATGGAGTGAACGACCCCATGCACGCGGGTTTGAGGGAGATACCAGCTCGCATTCTGGATGTGGCAATCGGCGCTTTGACTCAAGCGAATCAACATGCGGTTTATTACAATCCGGGGATGGACCATTGGGCCGACATGTCGGTTTTGAATGCGGCTATGGCAGGGGAACTTTTTCTGAAAGCCATTGTCGCCAAGGAACACCCGCTTCTAATATTTCGAGACCTGTTCCAACTGGACGATCCACTGAACCATGACTTGAAGCTTGAGCATATAATTGAAAAGGGAAAGACCTACAATTTCGAACATATGCCTAAGCTACTTTGGGTTTCGACTGGCGAGCGCCTGCCCGATGTCGACAACTTCGAAAAACTTCGTCGAGCACGAAACGCGATCCAGCACTTTTGTTCGCCTTCGGAAAGCGTCGATCTGCGACGCCTCTCACTTGAATTTCTCTACAAAAATGTAGATCCCCTTATAAAGCGGCATTTTGACTTAAATTCCATTGAATACCATGAGGATACATCTGTTGGCTACGACTATCTCATCTCCTGCCTAATTAGGCATGAATTGTTCTTTTCCATACCGAGCGACTTTTCCATCACGGAGATCGACTTGAATGAAGAGTTATCTCGCTGCAGCGTCGCATACCGCGAACAGTTGGTAAAGCGATTCTCCGAGAAAGGGCTCGATCTCGCAAAGATTGCCGGCGGGTGCTGAACATGACGCGTTGCAACAATGATCCTCAAGGGAAGCAGATGCTTAGAGTAGTGGAGTCGGTCCAAGAGGGCGGCTCCCCCGGGGGAGAAATCACGTTTTCAGAGGTCTCGTTTGATCCTTTAGGCTACGCAGAATTACGAGATGCAATTCTTCACGAACCACTGCATATTCCACTCTGCGGACAAGGCAAAGTCATTGCCAGCAACATCGAAGGGCTAGAGCTGGGGCAAATCGGCCGTTTCAATACCAAGTTAGAAAGCCGCTTTAAATCTAAATCCATTGGCCTTGTCAGAGGAGGATGGCTGCCTTCAGCGATGGCCCTCGAAGACAATTCCGTCGTGCTCCCGGACCGCTGCGTGGTGGCCGAACTCAACGCACGATTAAAAAACGGACTTCCAAAATCCAAGGCAGAGAACGACTTTATCGATCTGTTTGCCGATAGCGCCATTCGCATCAATCCTTTGCTCTTCGTTCTCGAGGGCGACGCAAGACAAAATCCTAGACCTGAGATGGTAGAGCGGCATCTCAGCGAAGCAGTATCCAAGCTCCGATCAGCGTTACCGAAGGCGATCCTAGTTGCAGCAGACCCCCAAGGTCTCAAGGGCGTCTTAGGCCTAATTCAGGATACCCAGCCCGGCATGGCACGCAAGCATGACTTCCTCATGCGGCTTAATCCGAAACTCAAGTCTCCGATCGGCCGCAGGCACGCGGATATCCAGTGGGATGGTGTGCTTGCCACTGCTGACGCTTGCGGCGTTCCCAGAACGTCGCTAGTTGTGATCGCAGCGCTAAGCACTGTTGCAATGCAAGACGGAAAGAGTCCCGCTAAGCGTCTGCTCAAATTCGACGGGCGATACACCGAGGCAGAAACGTATAACGCTCTGGCTGACCTTCGGTCGCTGGAGCTTCTTATGTATATATTTGCTCTCTTTCCCGACCAGCACGTAATGCTTTGCACGGCTGACAAGAACATGGCGTTATTTTGGGCAGGGCTACGCGCTTCCAATTTCGCCTTTGAGCATGGCCGTTTGAATTTCGATGTGGCGCCGCGTGATCTTCTGCCAGGAATATCGGAAGAGAGATGGACACACGCAATGGTCCCACAATTTCATCCTGAGCCCCCGAAAGTCAGAGTTTGACAATACCTTCCCGTTCGAGAACCTGACGTATCTCGTCCCGCTTCGCATCAACGTTGCCGGGTGGAAATCGTATCTGGCCAAGACCGGTAACGTTGGAGAAGTCCTGACATCCTTCCTCTAATAGGATGATGGCTCTTTTAAATCCCAGTCGACCTTGAAACAGGCCAGCTTCGTGCACGACATTCATCCGGGGATTCAGCGTGCCGTCTGCCGTCTGGTCCTCAGCAGTCATCACTAGGAATGCGAAGGTGGCGTTGTCGAGCATATTTTCGAGGCGCTCGGTGGTGCTAACACCTGCTGCTGATTCACGGTTGAACTCGTCCCATTCAAGGTGCAGCCGGTCGCTCAGAAAGTCCTTCAGGTCGCGCCAAACATGCGAGCGGCCGTGACCTATAAAAATGCGCCCGCGAGCCATCGTCAATTGTCGTTCCTCTTCCTTGACGGATTCAACTTGGGCCCAACCGCGTACGGTTAGGTGATAGTAGTTGTCAGGTGTATATCCAACTAGCCCGGCATCGTCTGCTTCTTGCACAATCATGCTGGCGCCGTCGCCGTCGACGGAGCCGATGATACCAGCAACATGTTCGTCGATCACCTCGACTGCGTAAAACCTATCGTCACCTGCTTGATCAGCAATCCATCGAAGGAGCAGCAATATCTGTTGCTCCGGCCTCGGAAGTGGTTCAGCCGCCAGTTCATCCAAGTTATAGCTCGAAATGGATGGCCAGTTGTCGCCAACTGCACGACGCCTGACAGCATGGCTCAATCGGGCGAGAACTCTGCGATCTGTTACACGAGCCTTTACCATTCCAATGGCTGTGCCGGTAACATTATAGTGGCCGCAGCGAGGACAATCGATCTGCTTGGAATCGCCAGAGCGACCAAGGTTCGCTACAAGTCCACAGATCGGGCACGTGTTGACCATGCCTTGACATTAGCCGATTCGGGCTGCTGGCTACCTTAGAGAAGGGGGCGAACCGCACATATACTTCGAGTTCCACACTACCCCGCCTTCTGCTTGAATAACGCCTCCACCCAGCCGACGCTGCGCCGCCATCCCCAAACGATCCTTCGCCCCTTTGCACCAACGTTTCCTCGCCCGCTGCGGCGGTCAGTTCGCGGAGTGAAGATCGCCGCGCATGAGGAGCCCTGCAGGACCTCCTCGGCAAGCACGACTCGAAAGTGCCCTACACCTTCCTAAAAAACCCAGACAAAATATTTGGCCCCGCCTCCCCTGGCCGCAGCCTAATCCCGTCCTCGAACGAGTTCAGCGTCACGCAGTCGAAGCCGTTGTGCGCGAGCAGCGCCACCAGCGAGTCGCGGTCGAAGTGGTGCAGGTGCTCGTTGGGGAGGCGCATGCGCCAGGTTTGGAACCAGGCGTCGCCGTCGGCGCCGAGCTCGCGCCAGCGGCAATAAGGGACGGCGACGGCCAGGTGGCGGGTCTTGAGACGGCCGAGGAAACCGAGATCCGGGATGTGCTCGAGCACGTCGAACATGGCGACGAGATCCCAGGAGCCGGCGAGCGCCTCCTCCCAATCGACGAAGCGAACGCCCGCGGGCAGCGGAAACTCGGCGATGTCGTAGCCGGCGCAGTCGGCGACGCCGGTTATCCTGGCGGCTTCGATGAAGGTGCCGGTGCCGTATCCGATCTCCAGCACGGAGCGCGGAATCTCGCCGGTCATTCCCAGCACCCAGCCAAGCCGCTGATAGCCGAGCTTGATGGTGCGGTCGCTCAGGTCCTCGTAATAGAAGATATACTTTTTGTCGTACTTTATCGGCGTGAAGTCGATCTGGTGGATCACGCCAAACCGGTCCACCTCGTAATTGTCCAGCATCGCCCCCTCCGGAGCCCGGATTGTTACATGGCGGAGCTAAACGCAGCGTAACCGGCGGGGCCGGCTCGCAAACTCCGACATGATCCTTGGCGCGCGGAAACGCTGCAGCTCGGTCCTTTCGGGACGAGGGCATACGCCCAAGCCGTGAGACTATGCGGCTGGTCCAGCTACAACCGAGAGGCAGGGCCAGCCGATGCGGCTATCCACAGCCGGCCTGACCATTTCTGGGTGCATCGTCGGAAAATGCCTGTCGTTACGGCAGTTTGCCTATTGGTGTGGCATTCCTGCCACCACTCATTTAGACAACTCCTGCTAGAACCGCGTCGGGTTTTTAAACGGGGTTTGGGCTATGCTTACGCGCTTTTCAGCGAAATCTATCTTTTTGTCTGCCGTTTCGGCGGTCGCTTTGATGTCCGCCGCTCAGGCGGCCGATGTCGTGCAGGAGCAGGCGGCGCCGGGCTTCAACTGGAGCGGCCTCTATGTCGGCTTCGGCGTCGGCACCGGCGCCACCGTGCACCAGCTCAGCGTCCCGGGCCTGAGCTTCAACGGCATCGGCGGCAATGGCGTGTTCGGCGAGCTGACCGCCGGCTACGACTATATGGTCAGCGAGCGCGTCCTGCTCGGCGGCTTCATCGATGCGACCTACGGCAATATCGGGCCATCGCTCAGCGCATCGGGCTTTGCCAACGCCGATCTCCAGAACGTCTACGGCTTCGATGTCGGCCTGCGTGCCGGCTATCTGCTCAACCCGAACACGCTCGGCTATGTGCTCGGCGGTTACAGCTGGCAGCATTTCAAGCTCGACGGCGACCTCGGCGGCGGCGGATTCGACTTCACCCAGAACCGCGGCGGCTATGTGCTCGGCGTCGGCATGGAAACCGTGCTGAGCGGCAATTGGACGCTGAAGACCGAGTACCGCTATGCCGATTATGGCGACAAGTCGGTGCTCGATCTGGGCGGCGGCGCCGCGCTGAACATCGAGCCGTCCACGCACACCTTCCATATCGGCGCCAACTATCGCTTCGGCGCCCAGAATGGCGGCGGCGCTTCGTTTGCCGCTCCGAGCTACAACTGGACGGGCTTCTATGCCGGCGGCGCGCTCGGCGCGGGCGCCCAGGTGCACGACCTGTCGCTGGCGGGAGCCGCGGAATTGGACGGCATCGGCGGCGAAGGCGTGTTTGGCGAGGCAAGCGTCGGCTACGACCAGGACTTCGGTGCCTGGGTGGCGGGCCTGCAGTTCGACGCCCGGTATTCGGGCATCCGCTCCAAGCTCGACATTGCCGGGGTCTCGATCAAGGGCGATGCCGATTATGGCTTCGATGCGCTGGCGCGTGTCGGCGCCAAGGTCAACGAATCGACCTTGGCCTATGTCATCGGCGGCTACAGCTGGCAGCACTTCAAGCTGCATGCCTCCGGAGGCGGCGCCAGCGCCGACATCTATGATTGGGGCTCCAGCGGCTTCTCGGTCGGCGGCGGTCTGGAAACGGCCGTTTCCAACAACATGACGGTCGGCCTCGAATACCGCTATTCCCAGTACGAGAAGGAAGATTTCGGTTCCGGCGGCTTCCTCGAGGATACTCCTCGGATCCAGACGGTGCGCCTCGGCGCCAAGTATAAGTTCAACTAAGCAAAGGCCCTCCAGCCAAATGCGGAAGCCCGCCCGACGGCGGGCTTCTTGTTTGTCGGAAACACGCCGGCCTGCGCGTCCTATGGTGCGACCATGACCAATGGAGAGCACCATGAGAAAACTCATCGTCACCGAGTTCATCAGCGTCGACGGCATCGCCGAGGTCGAGAAACTGCCGGGCGTGACCTGGAACGACGAGATGCAAGCGTTCAAGGAGGACGAGCTTGCCGACAGCGGCGCCATGCTTCTCGGCCGCACGACCTACGAGATCTTTGCCGGCTCATGGCCCTCCGAAACCGGCGACTTCGCCGATCGCTTCAACGCACTGCCGAAATATGTCGCCTCGACCAGCCTGAAGACGCTCGAATGGCAGCCGGCGGAACTGCTCGAAGGCCCCCTGCCCGAAGCGGTCGCCAGGCTGAAGCAAGGCAGCGGCGGCAACATCTATATGCATGGCAGTCTCAGCATCGCAAGGCAGCTGCTCGGCCACGGCCTCGTCGACCGCCTCCGGCTGCTCGCCTATCCGGGCGCCGTCGGCCAGGGCAAGGCGCTGTTCCCGTCCGACAAGCCGCTTGCGCTGGAGCTGGTCTCGGCCGCGCCATTCAGCAACGGCGTGGTGGCGCTGGAATATGCGCCGGCCAACGCGTGATCGGGCGCCGAGCGCCTTCACACCGCCTTCTTGCCACGCCAGAGCGGTCACCGTTTCACCGAAAAGCCGAACCGCTCTATTTCACGCAGTTTCGGACGGAAGGCTACGGCGAAGTCGCCGAGCCCGACCGTTTCATGCTTTCCTGGAATTGTGCTAGCCGCCGTGCTCCGCAACCGCCTTCTCGACGGCGCGCTTCAGCTCGTCCTTGATCTCGGCGGTGTCGGCCAGCAGCGTCTCGATCTTCAGGAAGTCGAGCACGCGATATTTCGAGACGGCCGGACGGATGAGGATGTCCGGCGGGTGCTGCCTCAGCTTGTTGGCGATGATCGACTGCATCATCAATTGCGTCGCGCCATACATCAGGTCGACCGTTGTCGGGTGCTTGCGCTCGACATCGCTCGGCGCTCCCACCACGTCGATGGCGATGATGATGTCGGCATCCTTCTCGACGAGGTCGAAGGGCACGGGGTTGTAGATGCCGCCGTCGATCAGCACGCGGCCGTCGCGCGTCACCGGGCGGAACACCGCCGGAATGGCGGCCGACGCCGCCAGCGCCGATTGCAGGTCGCCCTCCGCGAAGACCGCGAGCTTGTGGCCGAAATAATCGGTCGCCGTCACCTTGAGCGGGATTTTCAGCTCTTCGAAAGTCGCCGGGATGGCGTCGGGCAAAAAGGCTTTCAGGATGCGCTCGACATTGAACTGGCCGACGCGGATGCCTCCCTGCATGGCTTCGGCGATCGTGCCCGGCCGCGAGCGCCACATGCGCGCAGCCACCTCGGCGCGGCTGCCGAGGATCGAGCGGGCATAGAAGTGGATCTCCGCACCTCGCATGCCGGCAGCCATGCCGGCGCCCATGATGGCGCCTATGGAGGAGCCGGCGATCGCCACCGGCCTGATGCCGAGCTCGTCCAGCGCCTCGATGGCATGGATATGCGCCAGTCCCCGCGCGCCGCCGCCGCCGAAGGCAACCGCGAAGGTTGGGCTCATCCCTTGCCGCTCCCCGCCACCTGCACGAGCGGCGGACCGATCACCATCACCGCTGGATCGGCCGACAGGAGCTTCCTCGCCTCGGCCTTGACGTCCGCAAGCGTCACCGCGCCGATCAACGCGGCACGGTGCTTGATGTAGTCGATGCCGAGATTGTCGAGCTGCAGCTCGACCAGCGTCGCGGCGATGGAGGTGGAGGAGTCCAGATTGTTGATGGCGTAGGCGCCGATCATGTATTTCTTGGTCGCCGCGAGCTCTTCCTCCGTCGGCCCCTTCTCCGCCATCTCCTTCACCACCTGGCGCACGATCGAGAGCGTCTCGGCGGCGCGATCGGAGCGCGTCGCCGTCGTGACCAGCAGCGCGTTGGAATGCTCGTGATCGACGAGATCGGAGCTGACGCCGTAGGCAAGACCGCGCTTCTCTCGCACCTCCTCGTAAAGCCGCGACGTGAATGTCGAGCCGCCGAGAATCTCGTTCATCAGCACGGCGGCGTAGAAATCGGGATCGCTCCGTTTCACGCCAGGCCAGGCAAGCTGCAGGGAGGTCTGCGGCAGGTCGTAATTCACTTCGAGCTGCTGGCCGAGCTTCGGTGCCACGTCGCTCACCCGGGCCAGCGTCTGCTTGTCCGGCAGGTCGCCGAACACCTCGTCCAGCTTGGCGCTCAGCGTGGCGGCGTCGATGTCGCCCACCACCGCCACATGCAGGCCGCCGCGCGCGAAATTAGCCCTGTGGAACGCCTTGATATCCGCGGCCGTGATGGTGGCCAGGCTCGCCTTGGTGCCCTGATCCGGCCGCGCATAGGGATGTTCGCCATAGATCGCGCGCAGCCAGCGCTGCTGGGCGATCGTGTTCGGATCGCGCTCATTAGCGACGATGCCTGAGAGCACCTGGGCGCGGATGCGCTCGATCGGCGCCTGGTCGAAGCGCGGGCTGTTCACCGCCAGCTTCAGCAGGCCGAAGGCCTCGTCCTTCTGTTCGGACAGCATGCGCATCGAGCCATAGGTGCCGTCGCGCGCCGCCTGAAAACTCATCTCGGCGCCGGCGTCGTCGAGCTTCGACTGGAAGGCCTCGCTGTCGAGATCGCCGGCGCCCTCGTCGAACAGGCCGGTCATCAAGTTGACCAGCCCTTCCTTGCCGGAGGGGTCCTGCGCGGTGCCGCCGTCAAAGACGAAGCGGATGGCAACCAGCGGGATCGAATGGTCTTCCACCAGCCAGGCGGCGATCCCCTTTTTCGACTTCACCTCCTGGATGTTCATCTCCGCGCGGGCGGCAAGCGCCGGCAGCAGCAGGAAAAAGAGAGCGAAGCAGAGGGTGGCGAAGATGCGCGCCACCTTCCCTTCTCCCCTTGTGGGAGAAGGTGGATCGGCGCGCAGCGCCGAGACGGTTGAGGGGTGTTGGAAGGATCGCTGTCCTTGCCAAGCTGGAACACCCCTCATCCGACCTCGCTTCGCGAGGCCACCTTCTCCCACAAGGGGAGAAGGAAAGTTGCTGGCTTGCTCCACACCCATCATCAATTCCCCGCCTGTTGCTGCGGCAGGAGATAGCCGGTCGTCGAGCGGTCGAGCACGAGGTAGCGGGCTGCCGCTGCCTTGACCTCTGCGGCCGTCACCTTGCGAATGCGGTCGGGCCATTCCTGGACATCCTTCACGTTACCACCGGTGGCGAGCGTCGAGCCGTACATATTGGCCATGTCGTCCTGCTTGTCGCGAGTGAAAATCATGGAGCGGACATAGCGTGTCTTGGCGCGCTCCAGCTCGTCGTCGGTCACGCCGTCCTTGGCGATGCGGGCGATCTCGGCGTCGACGGCGGCTTCGACTTCGGAAAGCTTGGCGTCGCCGCGCGGCGAACCATAGACGGTGAAGTTGGTGGCGTCGAGCATGGTGCCCTGGAAGAAGGCGCCGGCCTCGGAGGCGATGCCCTGCTTGACCACCAGCTGCTGGTATAGCCGACTGCGGTTGTCGCCACCCAGGATCTCGGCCAGAAGGTCGAGCGCCTCCGCCTCGCCGGGCTTGGCGGTATGATAGGACGGCACCACCCATTGCGTGGAAAAACTCGGCACCGAGACGCGCGCGTCGGCGAGGGTGACAGTGCGCCGTGTGTTCTGCTCCGGCTCGACCGGGCGTATGCGCGGCCGCAGATCCGGCCCGCGCGCCACCTTTCCGTAAGTCCTTTCGGCCATCGCCTTCACCGCGTCCGGATCGACATCGCCGACGACAATCACCACGGCGTTGTTCGGCCGGTAGAAGGTGTCGTAAAAAGCCTTGGCATCCTCGCGATTCAGCTTTTCCATCTCCTGCATCCAGCCGATCACCGGAATGCGGTAGGGCTGGTTCTGCCAGAGCGTCGCGTCGACCTCCTCGTCGAGCACCGCTTGCGGATTGCTGTCGATGCGCGAACGGCGCTCCTCCAGGATCACGTCGCGCTCGGTCTTGATAACGTCGTCGGTGAGGACGAGGTTGCGCATGCGATCGGCCTCGAATCCCATCATCTGCTCGAGCGCAGAGGGCGGCACCGTCTCATGGAAGGCGGTGTAGTCGTAGGAGGTGAAGGCGTTGTTCGAGCCGCCGATGTCGGCCACCGCGCGGTCGAACTCGCCGGCGGCGTGATTGGCGGTCGCCTTGAACATCAGATGCTCGAAGAAATGCGCGATGCCGGACTTGCCGGGCGGCTCGTCGGCGCTGCCGATCTTGTACCACACCATATGGGTGACGATCGGGGCGCGATGGTCGGGAATGACCACCACTTCCATACCGTTGTCGAGCAGGAAGTCCTTGACCTCCGCGTCGACCGCGGCGCGCGCTGGCGCCTGTCCCGCGAGTGCCAGCGTGCCGGCAAGAAATGCTGCGCGCAGCCCTCTGGTCGTGAATGTCATCAAATGCTCCGGTCCCGATCGCGCGACGATAGAAAAGCTCGTCAAGCGAGGCAAAGTGATTTGTTCGTCATTTTCGAGGCGGCGTTTACGCAACTTCGATGAAGCGGATCACCGTATCGCCATAGCCGCGCTCGTCCACCACGGAAAAGCCCGCGCCCGGCTCGAAGAGCGCGGAGGCCGCCTCCTCGACGACGCAGAGCGCGCCGGGCAGGAGCCAGCCGCCGGCCTTGGCGGAGCGCAGCGCGCGCTCGCCGAGGCCCTTGCCGTAGGGCGGATCGGCGAAGACCAGGCCAAAGGGCGAGAGCGTGCCGGCTTCGCCGAGATGGGTGGCGTCGCGGCGGAAGATCTTCGTCCGGCCGGTGAGACCGAAGGCCTCGACATTCTCGCGGATCAGCCCGCGCCCTTCCGCCGATTCCTCGATGAAGACGCAATAGGAGGCGCCGCGCGACAGCGCCTCCAGGCCGAGCGCGCCGGTGCCGGCGAAGAGGTCGAGCACACGGCCGCCCTCCAGCTTTTCGGCATGGCGATGCGTCAGCACGTTGAACACCGCCTCGCGGGTTCGGTCGGTGGTCGGGCGGATGGCGTTCGAACGCGGCGTCGCCAGCGGACGCCCGCGCAACTCACCGCCGACGATCCGCATTGCCACCCCTCGGAGCCTTCGGACCGCGCGGCCTGTCGCCGCCTTCCCCTTCGGGGCGATCGCCCTTCGGTTTGCCGAACGGCTTGCCCTTGCCGCCGGGTTTGAACGATGCCTTGCGCGCCTTGGCCTCGGCAGCCTTCGCGGCGTCGGCCTCCGCCCTTCCCTTGCCTATGGGGCGCGCGCCCGGCGCCATCCAGACATTGGCCTTGCGCTGACCGGGCGGCGCGATCGGGCGCGGCTCGCCTTTCTTGCCGCCGAAGTCACGGCCGGACTTGCCGAAGCCGCGTTCGGATTTGTCGAACTTGGGACCGCGCTCGCCGAAAACCCTCTCCGGCTTCGTCGAAAGCTTGCTCAGCGCCTCGTCGCGGCTGCCTTCGCGGCGCTTGCGGGCCTTGATCAGCCCGCCCTCGCCTATCGGCCGGCGGTCGCCGTCGCGCGAGAATTTCGGCCGCTCGCCCTCGTCACGGCGCGACTCGCTGCGCCGCACCGGCTTGTTGGAGAAAGGCTTTTGGATTTCCGCCTCGAAGTTGGCGCCGGACTCCTCGACCAGCCGTTCGCCGAGCTGCTCGCGCAGCGTGCGGCCCTTGATCTCCAGCACGTGGCCTTCGGGCAGCTCGTTCAGCTGGAACGGCCCGTAGGAGATGCGGATGAGCCGCGTCACGTCCAGGCCAAGCGCGCCCAGAATGTTCTTCACCTCGCGGTTCTTGCCCTCGCGCAGACCGATCGTCAGCCAGGCGTTGGAGCCCTGCTCGCGATCGAGCGAGGCTTCGACCGAACCGTAGAAGACGCCGTCGACGGCAATGCCCTCGCGCAAGGCGGCCAGCGCACTCTCCTCGACCTTGCCGTGGACGCGCGCGCGATAGCGCCGCAGCCAGCCGGTGGCCGGCAATTCGAGCACCCGCGACAGCCCGCCGTCATTGGTGAGCAGCAGCAACCCTTCGGTGTTGATGTCGAGACGGCCGACGGTCATCAGCCGCGGCAGGTCGGCGGGCAGCACGTCGAAGACGGTCTTGCGCCCTTCCGGATCGCGGTTTGTTGTCACCACGCCAGCCGGCTTGTGGAACAGGAACAGCCGCGTGCGCTCGATCGGCGGGATTTCCGTGCCGTCGAGATGGATGACGTCGTCGGCCATGACGTTGAAGGCCGGCGACGACAGCACCTTGCCGTTGACCTTGACGCGGCCGGCGGCGATCAGTTCCTCGGCGTCACGGCGCGAAGCAATGCCGGCGCGCGCCAACCGCTTGGCGATGCGCTCGCCGGCTTCCGGCACTGCTTGCGAAAGCCGCGGGCGCGGCTTGAAGCCGCCCTCGGGCTTTCCCGCGGCGCCGCGCGGCGGGCGATCGGCGAAATCTCGCTTGGAGCGGTCGCTGAAATCGCGCTTGGGGCCGTCGAAGCGCCGTTCGCCGCGCTCGCCTTCGGCGGCCGTCGGCCGGTCGCCGCGCGGCGTGTAGGGCCCGCGGCCCTCGCGTTTCTCGAATGGCTGGCCCTCGCGCGGCGGGCCTTTGCGGAACGGTCTTTCGCCACGCTCTCCACCCTCGCCCACGTCACGCGGCTTGTAACTGCGCTTGAAATCTCGGCGCTCGCCTTCGGCGGCCATGGGGCGGTCGCCGCGCGGCGCGTATGGCTTGCGATCTTCACGCTTCTCGAAAGGCTTGCCCTCGCGCGGCGGGCCTTTGCGAAACGGCCGGTCGCCGCGTTCCGCGCCCTCGCCAACTTCGCGCGGCTTGTAGCTGCGCTTGAGATCGCGCGCCGGGCGCTCGCCATCCGCGGCCATCGACCGGTCACGCTTGGCGAACGGCTTCTTGCCGCCGAAGGATGGCTTGCCATTGTTGCCCGCGGCTCCGCCGCGGCCGCGCGGGCCTGCCGGCCCCGATCCGCCTTTGCCCGCACGCTTGCGCGGAAATTTCTTGTCGTTGTCGTCCATTACCTTGGCTCTTCTTAAAGCTGCTACGATGCCGCCCGCCCTTTCGGACGCCCAACGCAGGCAGTGTCGTCTTGATTTTTGCGCATGTGTCAGCGCGGCAAAAACCGATTCCGGTTTTCAGGGTCTCGCGCTAGATAACAGGATCACCATCGGGTGGCGAGGAGTAATCGGAATGGAAACCGCGTGAGGCGGCCGGATTTCATGGCTTTGGCGCTCCAGGAGGCCGAGGCGGCCGCAAGCCGCGGCGAAGTGCCGGTCGGCGCGGTGATTGCCAATGGCAGCACTGTAGTGGCGAAGGCCGGCAACCGCACGCGCGAGCTCGCCGACCCGACCGCCCATGCCGAGATGCTGGCGATCCGCGAAGCCTGCCAAAAGCTCGCCAGCGAGCGGCTTACCGGCCACGACCTCTATGTAACGCTGGAGCCCTGCACCATGTGCGCCGGCGCCATCTCGTTCGCACGGTTGCGGCGACTTTATTTCGGCGCCGCAGACGAGAAAGGCGGCGCGGTGGTCAACGGCGTGCGCTTCTTCGCTTCACCCACCTGCCACCACACGCCGGACATCTACCCGGGGCTGGGCGAAAGCCAAGCCGCTCTCATCCTGAAGGAGTTCTTTCGCGAGAAACGGAATGGTGGTGAATGGTGAATGGTGCAAGTAGTGAGTAGTAGGTTGGCAGTTTGTGAATAGCTCTATTCACTATTCACTATTCACCATTCACTACCACTCACAGACCCAGCCAGTCGAACCAGCCGCCGCTCTTCTTGCCTTCCGCCTGCGCCTTGAGCCGGCGCTCCTTCTTGTACTCGTCCTCGCCGAGCTCGTTCTGCGGCGCGGTGTCGGCGGCCTGACGATAGGCGAGCGGCGGCTCGCTCAGATATTTGCGGACATTGGGATTGCCCTGCTTCTGCTCGGCAAGGCGGCGCTGGATCTCGGCGGTGCGGGTCGCGCTGGAATCGTCCGGCGACCAGCGCGGCGGATGGCTCGACGCCGAATCGGCCATCGCTTTCTTCACCGCCACCGGATCTGTCTGCACGTCCTCGACGGCTTCCGGCTGATAGTTCGGATCATTCTGGTGGGCGGTGGCGTCGGCGCGGATACGGGCGCGGCGCGCTTCGGGCGATTCGGGCCACTCGGCGCTCGCGGTCTGGATGCTTTCCTGCGGCGGCGGCAGGTTTTCCTTCTGTCCCGGCGCAGGCTTCACCAAGTCGGGACGCGGCTTGTAGTCGATCGGATCGCGGTGCTTCGGCGTGATCGAGGCGGCGCCGGAAACGTCGTCGAAAAGCTGGGCGGCAGCAGTCTTATCGGTTCCGTAGGTGGGCGAACTGACGCAGCCGGACATGGCGAAGGCCGATGCCACAAGCGGCGCCAGCAGCGCGGCGCGCGCAAACGTTCTTTCGGTCATGCCAAAAAGTCCCACTCTAAAGCCTTTCGGTCGCCACCGGCCACAGGGGCGCGGTCCCCTTCTTCCCCGCATTTGCGATGGAAATCCGGCGACAATTTGTCTGCCGAAGTGTCGCGTGTTTACCTCAACCTCTTATCAAGGGCAACGCGCGGGCGGATATGGGCCGCCCGGCGTGGCACTTTTGCACTTGTTTGATGGGTGCATGTCGTTGTCCCAAAACCGCCGCACACTTTTGGGCGACATGCACCTAGAGCCGCCCAAGCGCCTTCAGCTCATGCAGCACCGCCGCGTCGCGGGCCGAGACGTCCGGGAACTCCGGGTCCTGCCCGACATCGGCGGTGTAGCGCCACGAGCGCGCACATTTGACGAGACCGCGATCCTCGGCCTTTTCCACGACCACGGCGACGCCTTTGACATCGTCGAGAGTGAAGGCGCCCCCAGGCGCCGTGCCGTGCCGGATGACGAGGTCGCTGGTGATCGCCATTTCGGCCATGTCGACATCGGCGATCGCGGCTTCCAGGGCGGCGTCGTCGATGGTGACCACCGGCACGGCCTCGAGCGAGGAACCGATCAGTTTTTCCGCGCGCGCTATCTCGAGCGCGCCGGTGACGACGCGGCGCACCTGCCGGACCTTGCGCCATTTCTCGGCCAGCGCCTCGTTGCGCCAGTTTTCCGGGATCCTCGGGAACTGGTCGAGATGCACCGAGACGGCTTCCGGATGACGGTCGAGCCAAGCCTCCTCCATGGTGAAGGGCAGCATCGGCGCCAGCCACTTCACCAGGCATTCGAAGAGGTGGCGCACGACCTGCACGGCGGCCTTGCGGCGCAGGCTGGATGGGGCGTCGCAATAGAGCGCGTCCTTGCGGATGTCGAAGTAGAAGGCCGAGAGCTCCACCACCATGAAGTCCAGCAGCACGCGGGTGATACGCTTGAACTCGAAAGCGTCGTAGCCCTGGCGCACCACCTCGTCGAGCTCGGACAGCCGGTGCAGCATCAGCCGCTCCAGCTCCGGCATGGTCTCCAACGGCACGTCCTCGCCATCGTCATGGGCCAGCGTGCCCAGCATCCAGCGGATTGTGTTGCGGAGCTTGCGGTAGGCGTCGATATTGGTCTGCAGCACGTTCTTGCCGAGCCGCTGATCTTCCCAATAGTCGGTCGTCACCACCCAGAGCCTGAGGATATCGGCGCCGGACTGTTTGATCACGTCCTGCGGCACGACGGTGTTGCCGAGCGACTTCGACATCTTGCGGCCTTCCTCGTCCATGGTGAAGCCATGGGTGATGACCGTGTCGTAGGGCGCCCTGCCCCTGGTGCCGCAGCTTTCGAGCAACGAGGAATGGAACCAGCCGCGATGCTGGTCGGAACCTTCGAGATAGACGTCGGCCGGCCATTTGAGATCCGGACGATCCTCCAGCGTGAAGACATGCGTCGAGCCGGAATCGAACCAGACATCGAGGATGTCCCTGACCTGGTGCCATTTCGATGCGTCATGATTGCCGAGGAAGCGTTCCTTGGCGCCGGGCGCGAACCAGGCGTCCGCCCCCTCCTTCTCGAAGGCGTCCATGATGCGGCGGTTGACGGCCTCGTCCTTCAGCACATTGCCGTCCTCGTCAGCGAAGACGGCGATCGGCACGCCCCAGGCGCGCTGGCGCGACAGCACCCAGTCGGGGCGCTCCTCGATCATGGCGCGGATGCGGTTCTGGCCTGCTGCCGGCACAAAGCGGGTGTCGTCGATCGCCTTCAGCGCGCGGCTGCGCAGCGTGGTGCCGTCGCCGAGGTCCTTGTCCATATAGACGAACCATTGCGGCGTGTTGCGGAAGATGACCGGCTTCTTCGAGCGCCAGGAATGCGGATAGCTGTGCTTGAGCCGGCCGCGCGCGAAGAGCGCGTTGCGCTTGATCAGCTCGTCGATGACCGCCTGGTTGGCGTTGCCCTTCTTGCCGCTGTCGTCGATGACGCGCGCGGCGCCGCCCTCGCGGTCCGGGCCGAAGCCGGGCGCGTCCTTGGTGAAGAAGCCGGCATCGTCGACCGGGAACGGGATCGTGGTGTCGACGCCACGCTTGAGCAGCTCGGCCACCGCGTCCATCCAGGCATCGAAGTCCTCACGGCCGTGGCTGGGCGCGGTGTGCACGAAGCCGGTGCCGGCGTCGTCGGTGACATGCTCGCCGGCGACCATCGGCACCGGGAATTCGTAGCCGCCGCCGAGACCCTTGAAAGGATGCGAAAGCGTAAGGCTTGCAAGCTGTTCGCTTGAGACGCTGTGAAGCCGGTTCAAGGTGACCTTGGCCTTGGCGGCGCTTTCCTCGGCGAGCGCGTCGGCGAAGATCAGCTTCTCGCCGGGCTGCGGGCCGAAGGCATTTTCCGCCGCCGTGACCTCGTAGAGACCATAGCCGACGCGCGGCGAATAGCTGACGGCGCGGTTGCCGGGGATGGTCCAGGGCGTCGTCGTCCAGATGACGACATGCGCTTCGACGAGATCGAGTGCGGTCTCGCTCAATGCCGGTGTCGTATCGGCGCCGGCGACCGGCTGGGCGAGGCTGGCGACCGGGAATTTTGCCCAGATCGTGTCGCTCTCATAATCCTGGTACTCGACCTCGGCCTCGGCCAGCGCGGTACGCTCGACCACGCTCCACATCACCGGCTTCGAACCGCGATAGAGCTGGCCGGACATGGCGAACTTCAACAGTTCGCCGGCGATGCGCGCCTCGGCGTGATAGGCCATGGTGGTGTAGGGATTGTGGAAATCGCCGACGACGCCGAGCCGCTGGAACTCGTCGCCCTGCACCTTGATCCAATGCTGGGCGAAGTCGCGGCATTCCCTGCGGAATTCGTTGACCGGCACCTCGTCCTTGTTCTTGCCCTTGGCGCGATACTGCTCCTCGATCTTCCATTCGATCGGCAGGCCGTGGCAGTCCCAGCCCGGCACGTAATTGGCGTCGTAGCCGCGCATCTGGAAGGAGCGGTTGATGACGTCCTTGAGGATCTTGTTCAGCGCATGGCCGATATGGATGTTGCCGTTTGCGTAGGGCGGGCCGTCATGCAGCACGAATTTCTCGCGGCCGGCGGCTTCCTCGCGCAGCTTCCTATAAAGGTCCATGTCCTGCCAGCGCTTGACCAGCACCGGTTCTTTCTCGGGCAGTCCCGCGCGCATCGGGAAATCCGTCCGCGGCAGGTAAAGCGTGCTGGAATAGTCGATCGTTTCAGCAGTATCGGTCACTGGAGTGTCGGTCATTGGTCTGCCATGTGCATTGCCCGTTGGCAAAAGAGCTCGGGCGTCGAACTATCATTTTCTGGAAAAAGCGCGAGAGCCGCGCACAAAAATTCCCGGCGGCTCCGACGGCGCTCAGGCCGCCCGGAACACCGGGCCCGTAATTCGTATTGTGATCGCGAAAAGGCGCGAAAAGCTCGTCATGGGTGGGCTTTTAGCGGATGGCGCGGCAGGAATAAAGCGCGGATTTCAAGGCAGAGCGCTGGTTTCTTGCCCTCACATCGAGAAATTGAAGCGGTAGGTCGTCGACACGCCGACGGTCCACTGGTTGCGGTCGCCGCGCTCCTTGACCAGGCTGGAATCGGCCGCCGGCCCCATCAGGCGCGAATATTCGGTGAAGACGCTCGCCGTCATCGGCTCGGTCACCTTCCAGGTGATCGCGCCGCCGAGACCGGTCGACTTCAGCCCGCCGCCCGGATGGTATTCGCTGAGGCCCGACGCCGCTGCTTCCTTGGCATTGACGCCGTAATAGGCGTCGAAATAGCCGGACGAAGCGAAGGACACGCGCGGGCCGCCGGAGATGCGGACGGTGGGCGTGACGTCGTAGAAGGCGTCCGCCGCGATGTCGGCGACGAAGCCGTCATGGGCGCGGATGCCGTGCCTCAGCTCCGCCCGGGCGCGCATCCATTCGAAGGGATAGAATTCGAAGAAGCCGCCCGCTTCGCCGCCCCAGCGCACCGGATCGAGACCCTTGAGCTCATCCTTGCTGTCGCGCGCGAAGAGGAACTTGCCGGTGACGCCGGCGCGCACGCTGCCGTCGTCGATCAGCGCCAGCGAGATGTTGTCGTTGCGCGAGGTGAAGCGCGCCTCGGGGCCGGCCTTGCCGAGCGAGATGATCGGCTGGGCGCTCAGCATATATTTCTTGCCGCCCTCGAAATTCGGGGCGACTAGGCCGGTGGCGCCGAGCGTCAGGTACCAGTCTCCAGAAATCCAGCTCCCCTCGCCCGCCTGGGCTGCGGAGACTGCAATCAGGCCAGAGGCGAGAACCAGCGGAATCGTCCCGACAATACGCATCGTCACCCCTTACGCGAAACGGGCCGGCAGCAACACCCGGCAGCGCAGAAGCCATGGCGCGAGTTCGGTAAAATTTGACTTAATATCCGTAACAGAGGCGGCGACCCCGGAGCCGTTTTCGGCAGGCGGCCGCATTGGCGCTCGCTGGACGGGCAAGGCCATTCAGACTACCTTCCTTGCATCCGCAGGATGCGCGGCGAACTCTGGAGGGAGACGAAGCCATGAGCTTGCAAGGCAATACCCTGGGAGACGCGATCGGCCGGACGCGCGACAAATGGGGATGGTTCGTGGCCCTCGGCGTGCTGCTGTTGATTTTCGGAGGCATCGCCTTCGGCAATCTCTTCATCGCCACCGTCGCTTCGGTCTATGTCGTCGGCTGGCTGATGCTGATGGCCGGCGCCATCGAGATCGTCCATGCCTTTGGCGTCAAGACCTGGGGGCGCTTCTTCTACTGGCTGGCGAGCGGCCTGCTCTATGCCATCGCCGGCTTCTTCGCCTTCGACAATCCGCTGCTCGCCTCGGCGGTGCTGACGCTGTTGCTCGCCGTCGCTCTCGTCGCCTCGGGAGCGCTGAGGGCTTGGGTCGCCTACCATCACCGGACGGAGCAAGGTTGGGGATGGCTGCTCGCGGCCGCCGTCATAACCATTCTGCTTGGCCTGATCATCGCCATGGGCTGGCCGGTCAACAGCCTGTGGGTGCTCGGCATGTTCCTAGCCATCGACCTGGTCTTCCAGGGCTGGAGTTTCATTGCCATCGGGCTGGCGTTGAAGAGGTAAGGCCCTGGCTTAGCCGAGGCCTTCCAACGTCGTCATCCCAGGGCGAAGCAGGAGCGAAGCTCCGTCGCGAAGACCCTGGGATCCATGCCGTAACCTCAGCCAACGAATGCTGCGGAGCAGAATTCTGCACCGAAGCAAAGTTTTGAAGTCAGGGCATGGATCCTGGGGTCCGCGCCGCGTCGCTTCGCTCCTTGCTCCGCCCCAGGATGACGATGCGACGGGCGTTTTCGCCAATCTCCAAGGTTAGCAATCTGCTGGTCAGGGCGCTGCCGCGTTAACGAGCCGCTTTGCGTTCGATGCGCTCCAGAGGTCAAAAACAGATCGCCGCGTCCAGCTCCGATAGTGGCCTGACGCCGGCGAGCAGCGCCCTTGCCTCGGCCTCGTCCCGCTTCATCTGCGCCACCAGCGCATCGAGCCCATCGAACTTCAATTCAGGGCGTAGGAAGCTGAAGAAGGATACCTCGCAGGTTTCGCCGTAGAGGTCGTCGGAGAAATCGAAGACATAGGTCTCGAGCAGCGGTGCGCCATTGTCGTCGACGGTCGGGCGGCGGCCGAAGCTGGCGACGCCGTCGTGAAGCGTGCCGTCGGCGCGGCGGAAGCGGACGGCGTAAATGCCTTCCTTCAACATGGCTTCCGGCGACAGCCTCATATTGGCGGTCGGAAAGCCGAGCGTGCGGCCGAGCTGCTGGCCGCCGATCACCTCGCTCTCGACGGTGAAGCGATAGCCGAGCAGGCCGGCGGCCTCCTCCACCTTGCCTTCGCAAAGCAGGGCGCGGATGCGGCTCGACGAGACCACCTCGGCGCCCTCGTCGCGGAACGCGTCGACCAACGTGACGCCGAAGCCGTGGCGCTCGCCGGCCGCCATCAGGAAGGCCGGACCGCCCTGGCGGTCCTTGCCGAAATGGAAGTCGAAGCCGGTGACCGCATGGGAGATGCCGAGCTTGTTCTGCAGCACGTCGGTCACGAACGCCTCGGCCGAGAGCGCCGCGAAGTCGTGCGTGAACGGTTGCTCGACCAAGGCGGCGAAGCCGAGCTTAGCCAGGAGCCGCGCCTTCATCGGCGGCGGCGTCAGTACGAAAAGCGGCGCGTCCGGCCTGAACACCTTGCGCGGGTGCGGCTCGAAAGTGAGCACAAGAGCCGGCACGCCGCGGCGGTTGGCTTCGGCCAGAGCCCGCTCCAGCACCGAAAGGTGACCGCGGTGGACGCCGTCGAAATTGCCGATCGCCACGACGCCGCCGCGCAGATGGGCAGGCAACGGCGCGACCGCCGAAATGCGTTCGAAAGCTTGCGTCATGTCAACCTGCGTGATGTGGGGGCACCCGTCATGGCCCGGCTTCCCGCCTATTGCAGCCGCGGAATGACGGCGACCGGCCGATAGCCGTGCGTCGCGAGGAAGCCTGCCAGCCTTTCGGGATCGGGCCGCAGCGGGTCGCCATAGTCGCGGGCATGAATGCCACCCGAGACATAGAGCACGTCGAAGCCGTTGTCGGCGGCGCCCTTGACGTCGGTCATCATGCCGTCGCCGATGGCGAGCACCGCCGTACGCTCGACGGCGTGGCCGAGCAGGCCGGCGACTTCCTTCATGGCGACGTTGTAGATCGGCGCGAAAGGCTTGCCGGCGATCAGCGTGCGGCCGCCGAGCTGCGCGTAGTCGCGGGCGAGCGCGCCGGCGCACCAGATGGTGCGCTCGCCGCGCTCCACCAGTATATCGGGATTGGCGCAGATGAACGGCAGGTCGCGGGCACGCAGCCGCTGCAGCAGCTCGGCATAATCGGCCGGCTTCTCCACCTCGTCGTCATAGAGCCCGGTGCAGACGATGCCGGAAGCCTCGAACTCCTCGACGAGCTCGACGTCCAGGCCGTCATAGAGGGTGAAATCGCGCTCCGGACCGATGTGGAAGATCTTCCTCGGCCCCTCGGCGATCAGGTCGCGGGTCACGTCGCCGGACGTGACGACACGGTCATAGGCATCGCCCGGAACGCCGATCGCATTCATCTGCGCGATGACGTCGGCGCTGCGGCGCGGCGAGTTGGTGATCAGCACCACCGGGACCTTTGCCGCGCGCGCCCGGGCCAGCGCCTCCGCGGCGACGGGAAAGTGCCATTCGCCATTATGCACCACGCCCCATACGTCGCACAGGATGGCCGCGTAGTTTCCCGCCAAGTCGGCAAGCGAAGCGATGATGTCGGGCGAATCCGCCATGCGTTGTCCTGATCCCTAATCTCGGGCAAAGCCGCGAAAGCCATCCTTTGGCTCAGAGGCCGCCACGGCCGGTCCCGCATAACCGAAGCGCTTCATCCTGTCACCAGCTTTCCCCATCGCCGGCGCGGCGAGCCACGATATCGCCGTTCGAAAGCACAGGGTTAATGCGACGCAAAAAACGCCGTGCGTTCTTGATTGTTTCGCAAGCTGAAATTTAACGATTTGTGACCATGGTAGTAGGTCAACTGGGACCTTGGTCGTATTTCAACATGGGTCCTTGGCGGGGGCTGAGCGCAATGATCCGCAGATTTCTACGCGACAAGCGGGGCAACTATGCCCTGATGACGGTCATCACGATGATACCGCTGATGGGCGGCGTGGCGCTTGCCATCGACTACACGGAGCTGATCCGAGAGAGGCAGGAGACGCTGAACGCGCTGGACGCGGCCGGTCTTGCCACGGCGCAGCAGATCGTCGCCGGAGCCAGCGACGCCGATGCCGTGACTTACGCCAAGCAGTTCTTCGAGGCCAATCTCCGCCACGTGCTGCCGTCCAACACGACGTTGACGGTCACGTTGCCCAAGGACAATACCGGCAGCGGCACGCTGGTCATGCAGGCCACCATGAAATACCAGCCCTATTTCCTGCCGGTCGCCGCCGCCCTGCTCGGCGGGAAGGCCGGCGACACAACCATCAACTTCTCGGCGAAATCAGAGGTCAAGCTGAAGAACACGCTGGAAGTGGCGCTGGTGCTCGACAATTCCGGATCGATGGCCGAGCTCGGCCACGGCTCGAACCAGGTGCGCTTCGATTTGCTGAAAGGCGCGGCTAAGCAGCTTGTCGACCAGCTCGCCGGCCAGGCGCAACTGATGAAGCAGGTCACCAAGCCGGTCGAATTCAGCCTCGTCCCGTTCGCTGCCTCCGTCAATGTCGGCCCCGCGAATGCCTCGGCGGTCTGGATGGACACGACAGGCCTTTCGCCCCTCGACCAGGAGAACCTCGATTGGTCGACGCTCACCTCGACCAACTCCCCAAACCAGTATGCAGTGAAATCCGGCAACAACTATTACGCGAAAGGCTCATCGTGGGACCCGTCGCAGCTGAACCAGGTGCTGACGCGCTTTTCGATCTATAAGTGGATGAAGCGCATTTCATCGTGCACCAAAGACAAGAATGGCGTCTGCACGTCCAACATCGTTTATGGGCCCGTAGCGAGCTGGGGCGGCTGTGTCGAATCCCGTCCCTATCCTTACAACATAGAGGACACGCCGGCCTCGACCTCGACGCCGGCGACGCTGTTCGTACCGATGTTCGCGCCGGACGAGACCGACAATGTCGATAGCTACGGTTATCCGGCCAACAACAACTGGCACGCCGACATAACGACAAGCACCAGCAACACGGCACGTCAGAAGTATATGCCGAAATATTTCAATGCCGGCGTCGGTACCAAGGTGACGCCGGCCTACGGCATGAATCAGGGGCCAAATACAAGCTGCAGCACGACCGCGATTACGCCGCTGACCGATGTTTCGACTACGGCCGGCGCGACGGCGGTGAAGACGGCGATCGACGCCATGGTTGACGTCGGCGCCACCAACGTGCCGGAAGGCATGGCCTGGGGCTGGCGGACGCTTTCCAGCGGTGCACCGTTTACCGAGGGCCGGCCCGAGACCAATAAGGGCAACGACAAGGTGCTGATCGTGCTGACCGACGGCGCCAACACCTACTATACGCCCGATTCGGTGAGTGCCCAGACGTATTCGGGCACCAACTACAGGAGCGGTGGCAATGACCTCGCCGGCAACAAGGCTATCTATTCGGCGCTGGGGTATCTTGCTTACGGCGGCACTCAGAGCAAGCCGTTAAACAGCCCCTACACCTATGGTCGCCCGTTCCTTGGCACCAGCAGCAGTGTCAGCAAAACGGACTATTCCAACGCCAACTACACCAAGGCCATGAGCGAGCATTTCGCCACGCTCTGCAACAACGCGAAGACAGCCGGCGTCATTGTCATGACCATCGCGCTCGACCTCGATTCGAGCAACACGGCGGAGGCAGCGCAGATGGCCGCGCTGAAGACCTGCTCGTCCGACTCGCGCTTTCGCAAAGATCCGACCGACCCGAGGAAGCCAGCGAAACTGTTCTGGAACTCGACCGGCGCCACGCTGTCGGACGATTTCAAGGCGATTGGCAGCGAATTGTCGAACCTGCGCATCGTCGGCTGATTCAGAATGAGGCGCCGCTTACCCGAGATGCGCGAATTCTGGCGTCGATTTTGCCGCGACCGGCGCGGCAATTATGCCCTGATGACGGCAATCGCCATGGTGCCTCTGATGGGCGCCGTGGCAATGGGCGTCGATTACACGGAGCTCAACCGCCAAAAGCAGATGGTGCTGAACGCGCTCGACGCGGCGAACTTTGCCGCCGCGAGGCGGTTGGCGGAAGGCGCCACCGACGACCAGATCAAGGCCTATGCGGTCGACTTCTTCAACGCCAACCTCAATAATATCGACCCCGCGGACGTATCGCTCGACATCACGCTGCCCACCAGCCAGGCCGGCGGCGGTCTGCTGACTATGAGCGCGACTCTCAACTACCATCCCTATTTCCACCCTGTGGCGGCACTGCTCGTCGGCGTGGACGAAGTCGATGCGAATAAGCCCGTCAAGCTCGACATGAGTTCCCACGTGCGGCTGAAGAACACGCTGGAAGTGGCGATGGTGCTCGACAATTCGGGCTCGATGTCGACGGCCGGCACCGGCACCGGGCAGAAGCGCATCGACCTGCTCAAGCAGGCCGCCAAGCAGCTCGTCGACACGCTGGCGCAGCAGGCGGCGCAGATCAAGCAGATCGACAAGCCCGTCCAGTTCAGCCTCGTGCCCTTCGCCGCCTCGGTCAATGTCGGACCGCGGAACGACAACGCCGCGTGGATGGATACTTACGGCCTGTCGCCGATCGCCAACGAAAATTTCGACTGGTCGACGCTCAGCGCGCCAGACAAATACGCCCAGAAGATCAACGGCATCTGGTACAAGAAGGGCACCGGCTGGGGCACAGAGGAAGGCCAGATCCTGACCCGCTTCGAGCTCTATCGCGACATGAAGGTGGTCACCAGCCATGAACGCATAGCCGGCAGCAAACGGGTCGTCTGCGACGAATATCGCGACAACCATACCTGCAAGCGCAGCCACGACGAATACGACTACACCGACACTTACGGGCCCTTCGCCAGTTGGCAAGGTTGCGTCGAGGTGCGGCCCTATCCTTACAATGTCGACGACACGCCGGCCTCCGGCGGGCCGAACAACACGGGGGTCGGCGTCGGCGACCCTGCGACGATGTTCGTGCCGATGTTCGCTCCGGACGAGCCCGGCAACCACTGGTACGTGACCCAGGATCCGGACGAGCCGAAGCCGGTGACCTACGGCGCGGCCAACAGCTGGTGGAACGACGACCCGTCGAGCACCACCGGCAAGACCCGGCAGTCCAACATGGCCAAGTATTTCCAGCCTCGGCCGATGAATGCGCCGGTGCTGAGCAAGGGCGCCGGCCCCAACTACAGCTGCACCACCACGCCGATCACGCCGCTCACCGACGTCACCAATGCGGAGGGGCTGGCCGCCCTCAAGGCGGCGATCGACCTGATGGTTCCAAACGGCAACACCAATGTTCCGGAAGGCATGGCCTGGGGCTGGCGCACCGTCTCCAGCAGCCCGCCCTTCACCGAGGGACGGCCGGAGAGCGAGCGCGGCAACGATAAGGTGGTCATCGTGCTGACCGACGGCGAGAACACCTATTCGACGGTGAGCTCCGACCCGGCCGGAAACAAGTCGACCTATGCCGCCTACGGCTATACCGGCGTCGGCTACAACGGCACTTCTGTGACCCGCCTGTTCGGCGGCACGTCGAGCGCCATCGGCCAGTTCAACTATTCGTCCGGCAACTACACCAACGCGCTTAACGAGCAGATGGCCAAGCTCTGCGACAACGCCAAGGCGGCCAACATCATGGTGATGACCGTTGCGCTCGACATGTCCTCGGCCGACGCCGGCGACAAGAAGGCGATGGACGCGCTGAAGACCTGCTCGTCCGACTCGCGCTTCCGCAAGGATCCGGCCGATCCCAGCAAGCCGGCAAAGCTGTTCTGGAACGCGACGGGAGCGACGCTGTCCGACAACTTCAAGGAGATCGCGAACGAGTTGTCGAACTTGCGGGTGGTGGGCTAGAAATCAACGGATAAGCGTGCCGGCGCCGAAGCCGCCAATCTCCCCCCTTGCGGGGGAGATGTCCGGCAGGACAGAGGGGGGTGCTGTCCCGCCAGCCCTCCGCCAGTTCTATGCACGACCGAGGCCGTATTTCGGGGAAAAATGTGAACCACGCCAAAGGTCGGCGATCCTTCGCGCCCCCCTCTGCCTTGCCAGGCATCTCCCCGCAAGGGGCATATGCGCTAAGATAGCTTTGGCATGGACTGAAATCTTCGCTTTCGTGGTGGCTCACGCCAACGATGTCGCAA
>NZ_JARTVO010000032.1:0-39888 GCF_029625675.1 Mesorhizobium sp. WSM4884 | reverse complement strand
ACCGATTTGCCAAGCTCAATCAACCCCCAAAACAAAACCCCGCCGAAAATCGACGGGGTTCGTCAACAGTCTGAGGGCGCCTCACCGGCGCCCTTTTTCATTTTTCGGCATATATGCTGTCAGACGGCCGAGCCGTAGAGGTCGTAAGCGTCGGCGCGGTCGATCTTGACGGTGACGATGTCACCGGCGCGCAGCGGCCGGCGCGACTGGATATGCACGGAGCCGTCGATCTCGGGCGCGTCGTATTTGGTGCGGCCCTTCGCCGAGGTGCCGTGCGCCTCGTCGATCAGTATCGGCAGGCGCTTGCCGACCTTCTTGGCAAGCTGCGCCGCCGAGATCTTCTGCTGGCGCTGCATGAAGCGATGCCAGCGCGCTTCCTTGATCTCCTGCGGCACCTGTTCGAGGCCGAGCTCGTTGGAGCGCGCGCCCTTGACCGGCTCGTATTTGAAGCAACCGGCGCGGTCGATCTTCGCTTCGTCCAGCCAGTCGAGCAGCATCTGGAAATCGTCCTCCGTCTCGCCGGGGAAGCCGACGATGAAGGTCGAACGGATGGCAAGATCCGGGCAGATTTCGCGCCAGCCGCGGATGCGCTCCAGCGTCTTTTCGCCATGGGCGGGACGGCGCATGTTTTTCAGCACCTGCGGCGAGGCATGCTGGAAAGGGATGTCGAGGTAGGGAAGGATTTTCCCCTCCGCCATCAGCGGAATGACGTCGGCGACATGGGGGTAGGGGTAGACATAGTGCATGCGTATCCAGATGCCTAGCTTGCCAAGCTCCTCGGCGAGATCGAGGAATTTCGCCCGCACCTCGCGATCGCCGAACAGGCTCGTCTGATACTTGACGTCGATGCCGTAGGCGCTGGTGTCCTGCGATATGACGAGGATTTCCTTGACGCCGGCCTTGGCAAGCTTTTCCGCCTCGCGCAAAACATCAGCTGCCGGCCGCGAGACGAGGTCGCCACGCAGTGCCGGGATGATGCAGAAGGTGCAACGGTTGTTGCAGCCCTCCGAAATCTTCAGATAGGCGTAGTGCCGTGGCGTGAGCTTCACACCCTGCGGCGGCAGCAGGTCGACATAGGGGTCATGGCTGGGGGGAGCGGCCTCGTGCACCGCTGCCATCACGCTCTCATAGGCCTGCGGACCAGTGATCGCCAGCACATTGGGGTGCTTCTCGCGGATGACCTCCGGCTCGGCGCCGAGACAGCCGGTGACGATGACGCGGCCGTTTTCCGAAAGGGCGGAGCCGATAGCGTTGAGCGACTCGTCACGCGCGGAATCGAGGAAGCCGCAAGTGTTGACGACGACCAGGTCGGCGCCGTCATGCCTGCGCGCGATCTCGTAACCTTCGGCGCGCAACCGCGTGATGATGCGCTCGGAATCGACGAGCGCCTTAGGGCACCCAAGACTGACGAAACTGACGCGTGGCGCGGACATTAGCAATTTCCAAGAGATAAAGCGGTTCAGTTTTGCTGACCCGCTCTGGGGATTTGTCTTATGCAATTCCGGACGGCAATCCGGCGAGAGCCACGGATAGCGATCTCGGGTGCGTGGCTGAGCCAATTCGCGCGGCGCAATAGCATGCTTCGGCAATCAAGCAAACCGGCCAATTGGCCGCGCCAAGTCGATGGCCCGCGCCGGTCTGTGGCGAGAGGCCTCAGTGGCCATCCGGCCCGAACCAGGGCGCCAGGAAGGCGAAGTGGTCGGGAAACTGCTGCACGGCGCCTTCGAGTAGCATGTTGATCGCGACGTACAGAATGATCAGCAAGCCGATATACGCAATCCAGCGATATTTGTGCAGCAGGCGCGCAACAAAAGATGCGGCAAAGCCCATCAGCGCGATCGACAAAGCCAAGCCGATGACGAGCACGGTCGGGTGCTTCATGGCGGCGCCGGCGACGGCCAGAACGTTGTCGAGCGACATGGAGACGTCGGCGATGACGATCTGCCAGGCGGCCTGCGAGAAAGTCTTGCGCGGTCCCTTGCCGGCGATCTTCCCATCCTTGTTGTAGTCGTCGTTCGACAGCGCTTCGGTTGCGTCGCGCTCGTCTTCGGGGCTGACGCGCAGCTCGCGCCACATTTTCCAGCACACCCACAAGAGCAACAGACCGCCCGCGATGAGCAGCATCGGCCCGATGCTCAGCAGCCATTGCGTGATCAGGGCGAACAAAATCCGAAGGACGGTTGCCGCCGCAATGCCGACGAGGATCGCACGCTTGCGCTGATCCGCCGGCAGGCCGGCGGCGGCAAGTCCGATCACGATCGCGTTGTCACCCGCGAGCGCGAGGTCGATCGCTACGACTTGGAGAAGGGCTGAAAGGCCTGCGGCAGTGAATATTTCCATAAACTAGAAATCCTTGCCTCAAACGAGCGTCGCCAATTGTCCAGACGGGGCCTAAAGGCACGGTGTATCAGCGTCAAGACACTGATACAGGGGTGACTGGAAACGTGTCCGCGGCCGGCACAAAGAATTCCCAGTCGAACGCGGGGGTGCTGAAAAAGCGGCCGACTAGTCGTAAAGATTGTATTTTGCCCAGTCGGTTTCCGGGATTTCGTCACCGATCTTGTAGCGGAACTGCAGCACCTGCATGTGATCGGGCGCGGTCTGGCACTTGAATTTCAGCCGGAACCATTGACCCTTGCTGCGAAAGGCGGCGCCGGGGCTCCTGATTGCATCGGCGCTCATCTGCGGCGTGGCGAAGGCATAGGCGACGACGCGGTCGGCTTTGTACTTGTGGTCGTCGTGGCTGATCCGGTCGAGCACCTCGGCGTCGCAACGCTGTTCGAGACGGGTCTCCGGATCGAGTTTCAGCAGGCCGGCGCGCAACGCGTTGTCCATCGCCTTGGCCGGCCCGGCCAGCGTCAGGGACGCCAGAACCATCAGGCAGAGCTTTTTCATGGGCGCGAGAAGCAGCATATTTTGTCTGAGAAATCAACCAAACGCACGCGCTTGTGAGATCTGTTCCGGATTGGGTTCACCGGCTCGTGATTCGACTTCGCCGGGCAGCTCAACGGATCTAAAAAATGCCCGCCGTGACGCTACTTAGGCCGACTGCCTTTGGTGTCGCGTCAGCCGATAGCGTTCTCTCCTGCGTCCTGATCGGCCGCCCCCGCGTCGGACACTTGACTATCACCTGAGCCGGCCGGGGCAAGCACCGTGACATCCATCCGAGCGATCCTGGATGCTGCCCGACCTTGAGCGCCCGGCTCGCTGTCGCCCGTCTCCAAGACGGAGGCTTTCGCTAGATGACCGACGCTCTCAGCGCTCTTGCCGGGAAAACTCGCCTCGGGTGATGCCGGAAGTCTGGCGGTACGCTGCACTGCGCCAGCGTTCTGCTGGCTTCCAATGGGGGAGGTCATGGCTGCGCTCCGGTGGATGACCGCCGCCATTTAGCACGGCTGGCTGGCGCCAACCTTGCAGATTTCAGTAGTTGCTAATCGAGGCGAGAGCGCGTCGACGCACTGCGCGGCGCGGTCTTGAGCATGGCGCCCATCGGCTTTCGGTCACAGGTACCGATGGTCGCCTCACGACATAGACTACTTCGGCTCAACAACAATGTTGGCCCGTCACTCCGGACTGCCCCTCTTTTTGTTTCGGGGGGCAGGGATGATCGCCGTAAGAGCAGAATACGCAGCAATCTCCCGGCAGGGGCTTGAGGAGAGTGCGGCAGCTTTCGCATTCGTAGAAATACTGGCAGGCATCGGCCGGCATTGGCTCGGTTTTACGGTGGGCGCAGGCCGGGCAGGTGATGGTGCTGGTGAGTTCGATCACTGCTCTTTCACCAAGCCTGCCGCATAGCCGGCGTTTGCGGAAGAGTCGGCGATCGCCGCGGTGCTCGTCTTGCCGTCGTCGAAGACAACCGTTGCAGTCTTGGCACCGACATCGGTTGAAACCGAGACGATGCCGTCGAGTTTCCTGATTGCGGTCGCAACGGTAATCGGGCAGAGCGCACATGTCATTTCGGGCACCGAGAATATAGCGGTGCGCTGTGCCGCAACGGCGGGCGCGGCGACCAAGAGCGGGACAATTGCATCGCGATTCGCATGGGGATCTCCTAGAGATTGAGCCGTCCGAAGACATCGACAGCGGCCGCCGACGCCGTAATCAGGCTCGCGGCCAACAGGATCTATCGCGTGGAACGGCGATAAACGGGGATGGCGCAGAGGGAGCCCGGAAGGCATGCGGCTTCGCTACGACGGTAGCGCCAGGCTCCAAGATCGATGAAGACGGCCGCGAGCGCCAGGAAGTATGGCTGATAGGTCGCCAGCGCGGTGAGATGCCCGATCCAGGCGCCGCTGATCCCCGCGACGGCCAGGGCAAGCGGAAGGATACAGCAGGCGGAGGCAAGGAGGCCTGCCGAAAGTCCGCCGAGGGCAAGCGACAAGGCAGATCGCGATGTCGGACTGCCGGTGGGCGATCGTCCGTTCATTCCGGCGTCTCCTTGCGCTTCGATAAGAACAGGTTGATGGCTGCGCCCGACAGCATGATCAGCAGTCCGGTGCCGAGATTGAACATCAGGATCTCGACGCTGGCGTCGATCGGATGGAACAGGGTCAGCGCCGTTGCGGTAATCCCAGCCACGGAAAGACTTGCGGCGAATATCACCGGCGCCGGGTTGAAATTGGCGGCATGGCGAAGCATGAGGCCCAGGGCGAGTGATAAAGGCAGGCTGGTCAGCACCAGCGTGGCAACACACGAAGCCGTCTCGCCGGGAGACGCATCGCCGGGAACCATCGGTGTCCAGAAACTTAGGCACTGATAGCCGATCGAGAAAAGCCACAGGGCAAGTGCCGGAAAGGGCAGCCACAGCCAGTGACGTGATCGGCCGGGAAGGCTGACGAGGAATGCCGCGACTGCTGCGAGAGCGCCGGTGAAGAGAGCCCCCGCCAGGCTCAAGGCGAAGCGGATTTCCGCCAAGCGGACGAGCAGCCCCGGCCGCCAGCCATGCGCAGCGGCAATCATGGCGAGGATCAATGCAGCCAGGAGCAGGAAACCGGTGGCACGCAACAACGGCGGGCGAAGCCGCCTGACGGGCCTCAGATTGGCGGTAAGCGCGGAGATGAGATCATCCGTGGGGATCATGGTTCACTCCCGCCGGAGAACAGTCGCCGCAGGCGCTGGACGGCGCGGTGAGTTGCGACTTTGAGCGCCGCCACGCTCATCCCGCTCGCCGCCGAGGCTTCCTTCAGCGAGAGCCCTTCGATCTTGGTGAGCAGCACGGCTTCACGCTGTCCCGGAGGAAGGCGATCGAGGGCGGCGGCAATCTCATGGAACTTCGTCATGTCCTCAAGGTTCGTGGGCTGGCCGGCAAAGGTTTCGTGCGCAGGTTCAAATTCCGTTTCGAAGGCCCGACGGCGCCCTTGGCGACGCAGACGGTCTATAAGCCTACGTCCGGCAATGGCTGTGAGCCAGGGACCGAAGGGCCGCGCCGGATCATATGTCGCGCGCACCGCATGTAGGGTGAGCAGTATATCCTGCACCGCGTCCTCGACATCGCTGGGATTGCGGTGACAGCGCGCCGCGTGGGCGCGGAGGTAAGGCGCGATGCTCTCAAGGAGCCGGCGGTAGGCATTGGCATCGCCATCCTGGGCCCTGGCCATGAGGATTGACCAATCCAGCTCTCGCACTTGTGGCGAGGGAGCAGCCACCCCCCGCACAAGTTTCAGCACTGGTTTGGTGGTCATCGCCGCTACGCCTCCGGAGAAAATCGTAAGGCTATTGGCCGGTCCAGGGAAATAGGCCCGGCGCCCAGGGCCATGATGGAGATCGCCATGGCAGCCCAGGGCAGATGGAAGTTGGCCCAGCCATCGGGCACCACAAGCTGGATGACCCCGGTCATGGCGAGTATCGCCAAGGCGGCAAAGCGGGTGGCGAGGCCCAGGACCAGCAGCACCGGCAGAATGAGTTCGGCGGTCGCGACCAGATAGGCCACGGCATCGGGCATCGGGAATCCATACTCGGCACCGAAGATATGCAGCTTGAACTCCTCTTCAAACAGATAGGCGGTGCTATCCGAAATCTGCAGGAAGCCATCCCAGCGGGTGAGGCCGGAGCGAAAAAACGGCACAGCAAGTGCGGCGCGCAGAAACAGTGGCGCCACAGCCATGGCGACAGAGGAAAGCCGCCTTGTCAGCATACGGATCAATTCCGAGGCGGAAATCATGATGGCTCGCCTCCGGCCTCTTGTTCGAGGCTCCAACCGATGAAAGCGCCGGCTTCAATCAGTCCTGACAACGTTGCGCTGAGATCGAAGCAGGCCGTGACCGCAAGCGCGGCGATGGCCGCCGTCACCACTGGCCTGCCGGCGCCCAGGCTCCCGACAAGGGCCGCTGCGCCCATGGGGATTTGGTGGACACGAACTTCTGCGCCTGGGCGGATGATGAGGGCATCCTCGCCGTCAGCACCAATATCGACGGATGCGGGCTCGCCACCTGCAATGTTCATGCGCCAGATGGTGAGGGCGGGAAACTGCGACTGCGCGACACGGAGTGAAGGATGGAGCGCCAGCCTGACCTGGGCGAGGCGGTCCTGGTCGATGGCGAGGAGATCGGCCGCGGAAAGCGGTTCCGCATCGGCAGCGTGATAGGCCTCGATCCAGGCGCGCTCGATCCTCGCTACATCGGCGAGATAGGGGAGCGGCGCCGAGGGCTCGAACGCAGCAATGAACTCGGGAAAACCTGCACCGTAGCCCGACATGATGGGGGATCGCGGCGGATGAGCAGTTGCGAATTGGCCGGACATGGCGCGGAAGAATTCGTCCCCGACGATACGATGAACCGCCGGGTAGTTTTCCTTCAATGTCTCGATGAGCCCCGCCACGACATTGTTGCGATAAACCGCAAAGCGGCGCGGACTTGCTAAGCCATCGGGTCCCACAAGACCCGGCGGCGTGGCCCGAGCAGCATCGAGCAGGGCCATCGCGAAGTCCTGCTGCCGTTCAGCCAGTCCTTCCAAGGCGCATCTCCTGCAATGGCGCGTGAGACTTCATATACGCCTCGGCCCGCATGGCCTCGGCGTGCAGTTCGCTCCATGACGGTACATCGGCGTCCCATTCGATCAGCGTCGGCGTGGGACCGAGTTTGCCGATCGCATAGGCGTAGAGTTGCCAAACCAACGGGTCGACCGGCCGGTTGTGGGTATCGATGAGCAGCGGCCTCTGTTTCTCGTCGATCTCCGGCGTGAAGCCGGCAAGGTGTATTTCCTGCACGGCGCCGAGCGGGTAGGCGTCGATATAGGCGAAGGGATCCCACTGCTGGTTGATCGAAGCGACGTGGACGTTGCTTACATCGAGCAGCAGTCCGCAGCCGGTACGCCGTTGCACCTCGGCGATGAAATCAGGCTCCGCATAGGTGCTTTCGGCAAACGCGATGTAGGTGGAAGGATTTTCGAGGAGCATTTGGCGACCGAGCGTCTCCTGCACCTCGTCGATGTGAGAGACGATGCGCTGGAGCGTTTCCTTCGTGTAGGGCACCGGCAACAGATCGTTCAGAAACGCCTCGCCATGGCTCGACCATGCAAGGTGCTCGGAGAAAAGCCCCGGCTGGTAACGGGCGATCAGGTCTTGCAGGCGCCTCAAATGGTCCTGGTCGAGGGGCCTGGCCGCACCGATCGACAGGCCGACGCCGTGCAGCGATAGCGGATAGAGCTCGCGCACTGCTGCAAGGTAGCGGTGTGGCGGTCCGCCGGCCCCCATGTAGTTTTCGGCGTGGATCTCGAAAAAACCGATGTCCGGCCCGGTTTCCAGGATCTCGCGGTAGTGCTGCGGCTTGAGTCCGACTCCGGCGCGCTGAGGAATGCTCATGATCGACCTCCCGGAAAGGCAACGGACAGGAGGCGGATGGCGTCGCCATCCGCCGGGGTCTGGAGATCAGGTGATCGGCTTCAGCGAGCCGTGGCCATTGGGTGTGGTCATGGCGGTGCAGGTACCCTTCGCCACCAGCTTGAAGGCATTGCCCTGGTAATCCTTGGTGGCCGTGCCCGCGCAGGTTGTCCCCGCGCCCGCGTAGCAGTCGTTATGGCCCTTCAGCGCCACGCCGAAGCACTTCTCCATTTTGCCGGAAGCGACCTCCTTTTTTGTCATTTCCCGCATCTTCATCATTTCTGCCTCGCTCATAGCGGCGGACGCCGAACCAATGGCGGCGGCGCCAATGGCTGCGGCAAAGGCGCTGGCTACGGCAGCGGAAATCAGACGGTTTGACATGCTTGTCCTCCAAACGGGTTGTTGCACGAACCCATCTCTCCCGGTGTCATCGAGAGCCGCAGGTTCTTCTGGAGGTTCGCCACGGGTCCGAAGGAGGTTACGCGGGTTCCGATCGCGGCGGTTCACGAAACCGTGTAGTCTTGGCTCGAGAGTGACCTTCTCAAGACCGCGATGATTGCCGACAGTCCGATCTCGGCGTCCTGTCGAACTGCGTTCGGATTGATGCGTAGACTGCTGTCTTCAAGCAACTATTTGAATTTATTGCGACAATTGCTACTGCCGTAGTGATGAAGCAGGGTCCTGGAGCCGGAACTGCCGGCGGGCATCCGGTTTGGCTGGAATCCAAGGATCAAAGAATGAGCTGTCGCGCACGCTTGTCGCCGCCAAGGGGCGCGGCAAATCGGCGGCGGCCGGCGTTCGTAGTTTCTGAAGTGGCGGAGGGAGTGGGATTCGAACCCACGGTGAACTTGCGCCCACGCCGGTTTTCAAGACCGGTGCCTTAAACCGCTCGGCCATCCCTCCGCTGCCCGGTCGCAATTGGCCGCATCGGCGGCGGAGACCGGAAGTGCTCTGCTCTAGTGTGGGGCGACAAGACATGTCAACCGTTGAAGGTGGCAGTCCTTGCCGATGCCGAGCGTCGCCTCGGACCAGGCCTGTGAACAGGGCCTGCCATAATCTCGCCCTGTTGCGGCCATAATCGATTAACATCGTGATAAGCAATTCCTGTGCACAAAGGGATTGGGGATCAAGGTGTTGCTGGCATTGGCGAGCGCTTGGCTCCGACCGGTGGCGGCGAGACTAGGGGACAATCGAAAACATGCAGACTTCGGCGCGCCCGCGTCTTCGTCGTGCTCCTGCTTTCGCACTGTGCGCCCTGTCGGCGGTGCTGCTTGCCGGCTGCACGTCTACGCCGCAACCGAAAGGGATGGTCGACAAGCGGCCACACTCCAAGGAATATTTCGCCGAATCCGAATATGGCGTGAAGGCGAGCCCGCGCGTTGCCTTCATGCGGCGTGGCGGCGGCCGCGACCAGCTCGGCAAGCCCTATCAGGTGCGCGGCAAGTGGTATTACCCGAAGGAAGACAGGCACTACGCCAAGGTCGGGTTGGCTTCCTGGTATGGCGATGCCTTCCATGGGCGGCTGACCGCCAATGGCGAAGTCTACGACACGGCGCAACTGACGGCGGCGCATCCGACGATGCCGCTGCCAAGCTATGCCCGCGTGACCAATCTCGACACCGGCAGCTCGGTCATCGTGCGCGTCAACGATCGCGGCCCGTATCATGAGGGCCGCATCATCGACGTCTCGCAGCGTGCCGCGCAAATGCTCGATTATGACAAGGTCGGCACGGCAAGGGTGAAGGTCGAATATGTCGGCCGGGCGCCGCTCGACGGCAATGACGACCAGTACCTGATGGCTTCCTATCGCCCGGGCAACAACAGACCCGATCCGTCCGACGGTTTGCCGACCGGCGTGATGGTCGCCATGAACGGCCCGTCGCCCAGCATGCAGACGGACGCGCCTCCGGCCGCCGTTCCGTTCCCCGGCCAGTTGACCAATTCGGGACAGGCTTTCGCCGCGCAGCCAGGACTGTCGGAACAGCCGACCGTGCAACCGGCGATGTCGGCGCAGGCGCCGGGCGCCAGCGATGTCGCCTTGCCGGATTTCGGGCCGATCGTGCCAGAGCGGCCCGGGTTGCGGCCGGAGTTCAGGCTGCCGCCGAACTCGCCCTTCGCCATGGCCTCGCTGTCCTATGCGGATGAGCGCGTCGGTCGCGCCGACGTCTTTGCCGCCCTCGACGGCAGCGGCATGTCGCCGGCCGACATCCTGCAGTCGTGGAAGAAATCCAACCCGCAGGGGCAGGCGCCGGCCTCGGACTATGTCGCCGCCGGTTCCTTCGACGATGCCGCCGAGGCGAAGCGCGTGGCGGCGGCACTTGAGCCGTTCGGCAGGACCGAAATACAGCGCACCGAGCTCGACGGCAACGACTGGTATGCGGTCAACGTCTATCCGAATGGCCATGGCAGTATCGACGATCTGCTGAAGGCGGCATGGTCGCACGGGGCGCCGGACGCGTTAGTTGTGCGAAACTGATCTGTTTCGCAGGCGCGGTTGATCCGCCGGAAAAAACCCTGCTAGCTTGGCCGGACGATTTTTTGCGCAATTCCGGACGGAAACCCGCTGCGCACTTTTCCTGGAATTGCTTGGGGGTCGAGACTTCATGCAATTGCGCGTCTTTTCACCGTTCGCCGGTTCGTTGGGTCTGGCCCTTTTGCTGTTTTGCCTTGGCCCGGCCAGCGCACAGCTTTTCGAGACCAAGGCGGCCCAGGCCTTCATGATCGATGCCGATACCGGGACGGTGCTTTTCGCCAAGGATGCGGACAAGCCTATTCCGCCGGCATCGATGGCCAAGCTGATGACGATGGAGGTGGTCTTCAACGCCGTCAAATCGAAGCGGATCACGCTCGACGATACCTTCGTGGTCAGCGAAAACGCCTGGCGCACGGGTGGCGCGCCGTCTGGAACCTCGACCATGTTCGCCAAGCTCAAATCGGCGGTCCGCGTCGAAGACCTGATTCAGGGCGTGACCATACAGGCCGCCAATGACGGCTGCATCGTGCTCGCCGAAGGCATGGCCGGCTCGGAGGCGAATTTCGCCGCGCAGATGACGGAGCGCGCCCGCGAGATCGGCCTGCAAAAATCGACCTTCGTCAACTCGACTGGGCTGCCGGCCGACGGCCAGCAGACGACGGTGCGGGAACTGACGATGCTGGCGCTGCATATCTGGCGCGATTATCCGGAGTTCTTCCACTACTACGGCCAGCCCGACTTCACCTGGAACAAGATCTCCCAGAGGAACCGCAATCCGCTCTTGGCCATGGGCATCGATGCCGACGGCTTTGTCGCCGGGGCGAGCGAGACCGCCGGCTTTGGCATCGTCGGCACGGTCAGCCACAACGGCATTCGCGTGATCGCGGCGCTTAGCGGGCTGGCGAGCGACCGGGAACGCTCCGAAGAGGCGCGCAAGCTGCTCGACTGGGGATCGCGTTCGTTCCAGAAGACCGAGATCTTCGCCAAGGACGAGGTTGTCGGCGAAGCCGAGGTTTTCGGGGGCGCCAAATCCGACGTGGCCTTGAAAGCCAAGGGGCCGGTGGACATCTTCTTGCCGATAACCAACCGTGACAAGCTGACGGCCAGGATCGTTTACAATGGTCCAGTGGCGGCGCCGGTGAAGGAGGGGCAACCGGTCGGGGAGCTGCGCGTTTGGATAGGCGACACGCTCAGCCAGCAGACGCCGCTTTTTGCCGCCGAGTCGGTGAAGGTCGGCACGCTGCCGCAGCGTGCGCTGGACGCCGCCAAGGAACTGGCTGTCGGCTGGCTGCGTCGGAAACATTTGTGATCGGGGAGGCTCGTGGACCTTTTGTCGGACGGGAGCTATGACAGCGGCCAGGATGGACAAAGGCATTCTCGATTGGCGAGCGGATTTTTCATCACCTTCGAAGGCGGCGAAGGAGCCGGCAAGTCGACGCAGATCGAGCGGCTGGCGCGGCGCATGCGCGCCAAGAAGTACGAGGTTCTGGTGACGCGCGAGCCGGGCGGCTCGCCGGGCGCCGAGGCGGTCAGACATGTGCTTTTGTCCGGCGCCGCCGAACCGTTCGGCCCGAAGATGGAGGCGATCCTCTTCGCCGCCGCGCGCTCCGACCATGTCGAGCAGGTGATCCGGCCAGCGGTCGAACGCGGCACGATCGTGCTTTGCGATCGCTTCATCGATTCCTCCCGCGTCTATCAGGGTGTCACGGGGGGGCTCGACCCGGATTTCATGGAGGCGCTGGAAGCGGTCGCCATCAACGGCATGGTTCCCGACATGACGCTGATCTTCGACATCGATCCGGCCGAAGGCCTGAAACGCGCCGCGGCACGGCGAGGCGCGGGCGACAGCGCCGACCGCTTCGAGAAGGAGACTTTAGCCATCCACCAGCGCCGGCGCGAGGCTTACCTGGCGATCGCCGAGGCGGAGCCGGATCGCTGCATCGTCATCGATGCGTCGGCCGATCCCGAAACGGTGGAAAACGTCATCACGACGGCCGTGTTCGCGGTGCTGGAAAAGCGGATGCCGGTGCAAAGGAAGCAGACGGCGCCGGCATGATCTTCGAACGCATCGCCCCCGAACAGCATGACACGCTGGACGGCGTTCCCGAGCCGTCGGAGACGCCGCGGCTTGTCGGCCATGCGCAGGCGGTAAACATGCTTGCTGCAGCCTACCGCGCCGGCAAGCTGCCGCACGCGCTGATCCTCGCCGGGCCGCACGGCATCGGCAAGGCGACACTTGCCTTCCACCTGGCGCATCACGTGCTCAAACATCCGGATTTCGCGGCCGCGCCCGAAACGCTTGCCGTTCCCGATCCGGCGTCGTCGCTGTTTCGCCAGATCGCGACCGGTGCGCATCCTTCGGTTCTGCATCTGACGCGTCCGGCCAACGACAAGACCAAGAGCTTCAAGACGGTGCTCACCGTCGACGAGATCCGCAAGGTAAGCCGCTTCCTGTCGATGACCTCGCATGACGGCAGCTACCGCGTCGTCATCGTCGATCCGGCGGACGACATGAACACCAATGCCGCCAATGCCTTGCTCAAGAACCTCGAGGAGCCGCCGGCGCGCACGCTGTTCATCCTGATCGTGCATGCGCCGGGCAGCCTTTTGCCGACGATCCGGTCGCGCTGCCAGATGGTGAGGCTGACGCCGCTTGCGCCGGACGAGCTGATGGCGGTGCTGGAAAATGTCGAGCCGCCACCGCCGGACGATCCGGCGGCGCGCGCGGCGTTGGCCGAGCGGGCAGGGGGCAGCGCCCGCAACGCGATCCTGCTGACCCAATATGGCGGGCTGGAGATAGCCGGCGCGCTCGATGCCCTAGTGGCGGCGCAGAAGCCCGACATTGCCGGCGCCCACCGCCTCGCCGAGGCCGTGGCCGGGCGCGACCAGGCGATCCAGTTCGATATCTTCAACCGCCGCGCGCTCGACCTCCTGTCGGCGGCGGCCAGCGAAGCGGCTTTGGCCGGCGACCTCGCCAGGGCCAAAACGCTGTCCGAGGCTTGGCATGAGGCCCTGAACACGATATCTGAGGCCGAGACCTACAATCTCGACAAGAAGCAGCACACCCTGACCATGATCGACCGCCTGAACTCTGTGATGCGAATGTGACGGTTTGTTTTGATGCATGCCGTTGCCCCTAAACCGGGGGCCACTTTTGGGCGGCATGCATCGGCCTCGGGATGGCAATCGCCATGCCGATAGTTTATCCACCGCCACAACTCACATTCAGACATTCATGACGGTTCATTCATGTCACGCGACACATTCTACATCACGACCGCGATCTCCTACCCGAACGGCAAGCCGCATATCGGCCATGCCTACGAGCTGATCGCCACCGACGCGCTCGCCCGCTTCCAGCGACTCGACGGCAAGGACGTCTACTTCCTGACCGGCACTGACGAGCACGGTATCAAGATGCTGCAGACGGCGCGGAAGGAAGGCATTTCGCCGCGCGAGCTCGCCGACCGCAACGCGGCCGAGTTCAAGCGCATGGCGAGCGCGCTCAACGCCTCGAACGACGATTTCATCCGCACCACCGAAGAGCGGCACTACGCGTCCTCGCAGGCGATCTGGAAGGCGATGGCCGCCAATGGCGACATCTACAAGGGCGGCTATGCCGGCTGGTATTCGGTGCGCGACGAAGCCTATTACGGCGAGGAAGAGACCGAGGTCCGCGACGACAACGTGCGCTACGGGCCGCAGGGAACGCCCGTCGAGTGGGTCGAGGAAGAGAGCTATTTCTTCCGGCTGTCGGCCTATCAGGACAAGCTGATCGCGCTTTATGAAAACCAGCCCGATTTCATCGGCCCGGCCGAGCGCCGCAACGAGGTGATGAGGTTCGTCAAGTCGGGCCTGAAGGACCTGTCGATCTCGCGCACCACCTTCGACTGGGGCGTGCCGGTGCCTGGCGACGAGAAGCACGTGATGTATGTGTGGGTCGACGCCTTGACCAACTACATCACCGGTGTCGGTTATCCCGATGAAAATGCTGAGAAATGGCGTTTTTGGCCAGCCGACGCGCATATCATCGGCAAGGACATCGTGCGCTTCCACGCCATCTACTGGCCGGCTTTCCTGATGTCGGCGGGGATCCCGCTGCCGAAGCGCGTCTTCGGTCACGGCTTCCTGTTCAACCGGGGCGAGAAGATGTCGAAGTCGGTCGGCAACGTCATCGACCCGTTCACCATGGCCGAGCATTACGGCGTCGACCAGGTGCGCTATTTCTTCTTGCGCGAGGTGCCGTTCGGCCAGGACGGCAACTACAGCCACGAAGCGATCGTCAACCGCACCAACGCCGATCTCGCCAACGGGCTCGGCAATCTGGCACAGCGCTCGCTGTCGATGATCGCCAAGAACTGCGGCGGCGCGGTGCCGAGGCGCGGCGAGTTGGCCGAAGCTGACCGGGCGATCCTCGACCAGGCGGTTGAGGCACTTGTCGTCGCGCGCAGGGCGATGGCGGAGCAGGGCATCCATCTGGCGCTGGCGGCGATCTTCGGCGTGGTGGCCGAAGCCGACCGCTATTTCGCGTCCCAGGAGCCCTGGGCGCTGCGAAAGACAGATCCGGAGCGCATGGAAACGGTGCTGTGGACGACGGCCGAGGTCGTGCGGCGGGTGACGGTGCTCTGCCAGCCCTTCATTCCGGGGTCGGCGGCGAAGCTGCTCGATCTCCTGGCCGTGCCGGCGGACAAACGCAACTTCGAGCATGTCCATGCGGAGCATGCGCTTGTGCCCGGCGCCGCCTTGCCGGCACCCGAGGGCGTGTTTCCGCGTTACGTCGAGCAGGACACCAAAGCGTGATGCTTGTCGACAGCCATTGCCATCTAGACTTTCCGGACTTCGCCGAGGAGCGGGGGACAATAGTCGCCCGCGCCCTGGCGGCGGGGGTCGGCCGCATGGTGACGATCTCGACGAGAGTGAGACGCTTTCAGCAAGTCCTTGAAATCGCTGAGACTTTTAATGAAGTCTATTGCTCGGTCGGCACCCATCCGCATCAGGCGGCGGAAGAGCTCGATGTGACCGCCGACGAGCTGGTGCGGCTTTCCAGCCATCCCAAGGTGGTGGCGATCGGCGAAGCCGGGCTTGACTATTTCTACGACCACGCGCCGCGCGAGGCGCAGGCGCAAGGCTTCCGCACCCATATCGCCGCCGCGCGCCGGACCGGCCTGCCGCTGGTCATCCATTCGCGAGCCGCCGACGACGACATGGCGGCGATCCTTGAGGACGAAACAGGGAAGGGCGCTTTCCCCTTCATTCTGCATTGCTTTTCGTCCGGGCGCAGGCTGGCGGAAGTCGGCGTGACGTTGGGCGGTTATGTCTCCTTCTCGGGCATCCTGACCTTCAAGAACTCGGCCGAGTTGCGCGCCATCGCCGCGGACGTCGCGCGCGATCGGCTCCTGGTCGAGACCGACGCGCCCTACCTTGCACCAATCCCGCACCGGGGAAAACGCAACGAGCCCGCCTATGTGGCGAACACGGCGAAGGTGCTGGCCGAAACCATCGGCGTCAGCGAGGCGGAGATCGCCGAAATCACCACCGAGAACGTCTTCAGGCTGTTCACCAAGATGCCGCGTCCGGAAATGGCGGCCGGTTGAGACATGAGCGACCGGCTGCGCCTCACCATTCTCGGCTGCGGCTCGTCGCCTGGCACGCCGCGCATCACCGGTGACTGGGGCAATTGCGACCCCAAGAATCCGAGAAACCGGCGCATGCGCACGGCGGCCCTGGTCGAACGGATCGCTGCCAATGGCGGACGCACCACGGTCGTCATCGACACCGGACCGGATTTCCGCGAGCAGATGCTGCTGTCCTCGGTCAGGCGTATCGACGCCGTTGTCTATACCCATCCGCATGCCGACCACATCCACGGCATCGACGACTTGCGCGGCTATGTGCACGAGCAGCGGCACCGCATCGACATTCATGCCGACGAGCCGACGATGGGACGGCTGCGGCAGGCGTTCGGCTATTGCTTCGAGACGCCGCCCGGCAGTTCGTATCCGCCGATCGTGAAGCCGCATCTCATCGACCATGCCAGGCCGGTCGTGGTCGAAGGCGAGGGGGGTCCCCTCGCCCTTGAGCCGCTGCCGCAGATCCATGGCGACATCATCTCACTGGGCTTCCGAATCGGCGGGCTAGCGTATTGCCCGGATATCAGCGACTTCCCGGCTGCCACTGCGGAACGGCTGCAGGGCCTTGACGTGCTGGTGATCGACGCGCTGCAGTACAACACGCATCCGAGCCATCTGTCGCTTGGACAAGCATTGGGCTGGATCGAGAAGCTGGCTCCGAAGAGCGCCGTCCTGACGCATATGCACGTGCCGCTCGACTACGCCGTGGTTATGGCCGAGACGCCAGAGCACGTGGTGCCAGCCTATGATAGTATGGCGATCGAAATCGCTTACGAGTCAGCACGATAGACATGCTTGCTCACATGCGCTCGTAGTGACGCGCAAGTTTTGGAAGCGCGCGCTCGCTCGGCTGTGAAGGTCACAGAGCTAAGGCTGCCGGCCGTCTCGGTCTATTCTTTGACTGAATTGGATCGCACGTCGACCACTGCGGTCGCAGTCTGCTTAGGCAACAACGGATGCGGCCTATTCGGGTATGAAACCGCGCCAATTCCCGGTTCCGGCTCAATACGAAAGTTCCATAATCTATCTTATGCGACTTATTCGGGTGTGTTCGTGGAGGCTGTGAGCATCCGGCACCGGAACCACAATCAGGCTTGAATCAGGCCCTTTGCCGCCAAGGTTGTCCGCGTGGCCGCCAGCCCTCGCGGCCAGATCACTAGCCATCCAGGTGGCTGCGGACGTACTCAGCGATTTCGGGATGGCAGCGAACCGATGAAGCAACTAGCCTGCCCGCCCGGCGGCCTCACCTACATGCAGGCGATCGACCTGATCTCGGGCCTCGGCAAACGGGCCAGGATCGCCGGATTCGACCTTGTCGAGCACTATCCTCCCGCCGACATTGACGGCCTGTCGGCGCTGACAGCCGCACGGCTTCTCGTCAACGTGATCGGCGCAATCGTCCGGCAGGTTTGAAGCCCAGCCTTCGCATGATCGCCGACAAGCGTTTCCTATTGTGGCCGTCGGGTGGCCATCTTGAGCTCATTCGGGAGGCAACCTCCCTGCCCTATGGCCATCGATGGCGACGCAGTGCCCTTGTGGCATTCGCCTCTATCGTTGCCAGAAGGGCAGCTTGGCAATCTCTTCTTCGACCTGCCGTCTCGTCAAACCGATGTCGTCGATCAGATGCGGATTGTCCCTCGATATGCGCTTGAGTTCCCAGCGGAAGTGCGTCTGTTCGCGCCAACTCGCGATAGCGCTTCGCAGGGCCGCGAGACTGTAGCGCCGGGGTGACGCGTCCGGCCTCGCAGCCTTGCGCGTGCACACTGCGTGATGCGGCGCCGAGGCAAAAATATCGTTCATGGCAACCTCCTGATGGTTGAGTGCCCGGAGGCCTTCGACCTGAAAGAGGTTGAATTCTGCAGGATGCGGACCGCGTCGTAATTAAGCCCGTCCAAATAGTTCTCAAAACTTCCAAATCGGCTATAGATGCGGCGCATGCAGGGATCGCGCTTTGCCTTTGGTCCGTACGTACTGGATTCAGCCGCGGGAACGCTTCAGCGGAACGATGTCCCCGTCTCCGCTGGCTATCGCGGGATAAAACTGCTTGCCGCGTTCGTCGAACGCCCCGGCGAAATCCTGACCAAGACCGAGTTGATGGATGCAGCTTGGCAGGGCACGGCCGTCGAGGAAGGCAACCTCACCGTCCAGATCGCACAGCTCAGGAAACTGCTTGGTCCGGCCGCAGACGGCGGTGAATGGATCGCCACGGTTCCGCGCGTCGGTTACCGCTTCACGGGGGCCATCGAACAGCTCGGCGGGGCGGCCGTGCGAAAGGCCTTGCCGCTGCCCGACAAGCCATCGATAGCCGTGCTGCCCTTCGTCAATCTCAGCAACGATCCCGAGCAGGATTCCTTCGCGGACGGGCTGGCGGAAGACCTCACCACCGACCTCTCCAGGATTTCCGGTCTTTTCGTCATCGCCCGCAATTCTGCCTTTGCCTACAAGGGAAAGGCGATGGACGTGCGCGATATCGCACGGGAACTTGGCGTGCGCTACCTGCTCGAAGGCAGCGCAAGACGCGCGGCCGGGCGCGTGCGCATCAATGCCCAGCTGGTCGATGCGGCCAACGGCGATCATCTTTGGGCAGAACGCTTCGATCGCAGTCTGGAAGACATCTTTGCTGTCCAGGACGAGGTCACGGCCAAGATCGTGGAGGCTTTGCTCGGCAGGCTGCGCGCGCCGCCGCCGCGCAACCGGCCCAAAAATCTCGAAGCCTATGATCTGTGCGTGCGGGCGCGAAAACTGATCGACGATTCGCCGCAAACGGCGCGGGAAGCGCATCTGATGCTGACGCGCGCGGTTTCGCTCGATCCGGACTATGCCGAGGCCTATCGCTGGCTTGCCATGAACCACTGGATGGGATGGGTGCATTGGGGCCAGCCTATCGAGCCCGCGCGCAGCATCGCTCTGGAGCTGGCGCACAAAGCCGTGACGATCGATCCCAACGATGCCGGCTGCCGCTGGGTGCTTGCCAACCTGCTGGCCTATGAGCGCCGCTTCGACGAGGCGGACGCGGAATTCGCCAAGGCGATCGAGCTCGACCCGAACGAAGCCGACACCTGGGCGACAATGTCCGACATCGAGGTGCTGGCCGGGCGGGTCAACGAAAGCCTCGAGCACATTCGCAAGGCGTTCCGGCTGAACCCGTTTCCGCCAAGCTGGTACTTTCTGACGCTCGGCCAGGCGCAATATGCCGCCGGCGACTACGAAGCCGCTGTCGAGACGCTGCGCAGGGACGAAACGTACCGGACCAGCTCACGCCGTTTCCTGGCGGCAAGCCTTGCGCAACTCGGCCGGCTCGATGAGGCGCGCGCGGAGGTCGACCTGTTCCTCGTCAGCAATCCGCATTTCAGCACCGGCTACTGGGTCGCCACGGAACCGTTCCGCGACGACGCGACACTCGCCCATTTCGTCGACGGATTCCGCAAGGCCGGTCTTCCAGACTGAAGGCCAGCCAATAGTGCGTCCTATTCCTCGACGCGGCTTTTGGCTTCACGGTCGTGCTCGTACCGTTTCGTAACCGGGAATGGCGGCAGCCATGACTCGCGACGGATGATCCAGCTTTCATAAGTCGGCGTGAGCTGGTCAGGGGCATCCAAGGAGCCGAGGTGGACTTCGATCTCGTCCGCGGTGCGGGCGAAAACAGACGAGCCGCAGCGGGGACAGAAAAACCGTCCGGCATAGTCGCGTGTCTCGCCCTCGATCGTCACCGCGTCCTGAGGGAAGATCGCCGCAGCATAAAAAAGCGCGCCATGATGCTTGCGGCAGTCGAGACAGTGACAGATGCCGACCCGATACGGTTGACCCGACGCCATGATCCGGACGTTGCCGCACAGGCAGCCGCCCGTGAACCGATCCATGTTGCGTCTCCTCCAAATCAGTTGGTCGGAACGTCTACAACGAACCGCGCCGAGCAGTCCAGGAAAGCCGCGCCAGGCTCTTCAGCGCCGAGAATTCGACTTCACCTGCCAAATTGCCCAAGCCCTGCCCTAAGAGCAATTTCGCTCGGCGCCATCTCGCTTGCGTGCAGCACGGACCGAATTGCATAACTTATTCCATGGCCGCAGGAATCTCCGAGCGGATATCCGCTTTCGTCGAAGCCCTTCCGTTGAAACCAGGACTGCGGGTCCTGGAGATCGGATGCGGCCCCGGCGTTGCCGCTCGCGCTGTCGCTCGCCGTATCGGCGACGGCTTCATTCTTGCGATCGATCGTTCCGAAAACGCAATCCAACTGGCGCGCGCGGGGTCGGCAGATGAGATCGCTTCTGGCCGCCTCGATTTCAGGCAGGTAGCGATCGAGGACTTTATATTGCTGCCAGGCGACGCCCTCTTCGATATCGCCTTTGCCATGCGGGTCGGCGCGCTCGACGGGCGTCACCCAGACGCTGGCCGGGCGGCGCTGGCGCACATCAAGGCCGTGCTGAAGCCAAGTGGCCGGCTCTTTATCGACGGCGGCGATCCGTTGAAAGAGATCGATCTGGTCCGTGGCCTACCGTCTTAGAAAAACCGCTCGAGAAACGCCGCCGTCTCATCCGAGATGCCGACGATCTTGTCCGTCGCCTGGCGATAGAATTTGAAGTTGAGCTCGGTCTCGGGTCGGCCGTCGCCCCAGTCCTTGAACCGCTTGAGCTCGTCTCGGCCCAATCGCCGCGCGGCCAATGCGGTGCTGCGGATGGAAACGCTGACGCGCGGTGTCTGACGTTCGAGGTCGGGCCTTCGGGGGGTGGCCTCAGATGACGTGACGATGCCGCGCGCGACAAGCCCCTGCCCGCCTTCGTTCTCGCTGGCGAACACGAAGACCGTGTCGCCTTCGGCGACATGCTTGCCGCCATACATGGTCTTCTGCGCGGCGAAAGAGAACGCCTGAGCCCGCGGATCCTTGACTTCGGCCTTGATCGCGAACGCCATGCCCTACGGCTCTCGGCTGAGGACGATCTCGTAGGTCAGCCTGCGTTTCGCACCTGGCTCGATCAGCATCACGCCCGGCTTATCGGCAAATTCGCCGTCGAAATCGATCGGACTTGCGAGGCCGTGCCAGGGCTCGATGCACAGGAACGGCGCGCCGCCGGGCTTGGACCAGATGCCCAGCTCGTTGAACCCCTGCCAAGACATTTCGATCGCCGGCCCCCGCTCGGCGGCGTAACGCACGCTCGCGCTGGCCGGCCGGTCCAGAATGACGGCGTCGTCGTCGAACAGCCGCTCGGAAAGCGCAAGCGTCTTGCCTTCGATGGGCGTTGGCTGCGGCGTCGGGAGCAAAAGCCCGTCTTTCAGGCGGCGGATCGGCGCGGGCTCATTGTCGGCAAAGGTCAGCCGATAGGCTTCCTTGGACCGTTCCGGCAGCAGCGGCCAGTTGAGGGCCGGGTGAGCGCCGATCGAGGCCGGTAGCACTTCATCGCCTGTGTTTGTGATCTCGAACGTCACACCAAGCTGGCGGGGCGCGAGGCTGTAGCCTATCGCCAGCTGGAAGGCGAATGGGTAGTGGGCGCGGGTCTCAGCGTCGTCAGTCAGGACCAGCGTGCAGGAGGAAGGCCCCTGCTTCGCCCAGGCAAAGCGCCTGTCGCGGGCAAAACCGTGCTGCGTCATCGGATAGTTCTGGCCTCGACGGCGCAACTGGTCGCCCTTGAGCCGGCCGACGATCGGAAACAGGACCGGGGAATGGCGCCGCCAGGCAGGGCCCGCCTGCCACAAGAACTCCGTGCCGTCGGCATCGCGCAAGGAAACCAATTCCGCGCCCTGCCCGACGATTGTTGCCGAGATGCCGTCGCCATGAAGTGTCACCTGTTCCATGCATCCTCGCGGCGGGCTCGTATGTCCGGCAGGCTAGCAAAAGGCCTTGCGTGAACTCAAGGGCGGCGGGTTATGCCGCGCTTCACGCTTTCAGGATGAACGATCCACAACCTGTGCCCGAAAAAAGTGGCCGGAGATTGCCCTCCAGCCACGCCAAGGTCAGCAGTGTTGCGTGCTACGGTCCGGACTACTCACGCTCGCCGGTGAAATTCAGCAGCAGCTGGAAGATATTGATGAAGTTCAGATAGAGCGAGAAGGCGCCGAACACGGCGAGCTTCTGCTGCGATTCCGCATCGAAATTCTCGGCATACTGCTCCTTGATCGTCTGCGTGTCCCAGGCGGTCAGGCCGATGAAGACGGCGATGCCGATCACCGATATGGCGAATTGCAGCGCGGTCGAGCCGAGGAACAGGTTGACGAGGCTCGCGATCACCACGCCGATCAGGCCCATGATCAGGAAGGACGAGAACTGCGTCAGGTCGCGCCTAGTCGTGTAGCCGTAGAGGCTGGTGGCGCCGAACATAGTGGCAGCGATGAAGAAGGTGCGCGCGATGCTGGTGCCGGTGAAGACCAGGAACACCGAGGCGAGCGACAGGCCCATTACGGCGCAGAAGGCCCAGAACATCGCCTGCGCGCCAGCCGCCGACATCGTCTGCATCTTGAACGAGAAGAGCATGACGAAGGCGAGCGGCGCCAGCATCACCACCCATTTCAGCGGACTGGAGAAGATCGGCACATAAAGCGCCGGCGTCGAGGCCACGGCAAAGGCGACGAGACCGGTAACGACGAGGCCGAGGCCCATATAGTTGTAGACGCGCAGCATGTGCCGGCGCAGGCCCTCGTCATAGACAGCACCGGCCTGGATGCCGGTGCCCATTCGGTAGCCGAGATTAGGGCTGTTCATTGGCATTCTCCCTGGTTGGATCCGTTGGCTGGGTGTTTCAATAAAGCGTGCGGGCCAGCCTTTCGGCGGCGCGGTCGAGATCGCCCGCATCGCCGCGTCCGACGACGGCGTAAGCGACCTCGCCGATCTGGAAATAGGCGGACGAGATGTCGCCCGATGGCGCGACGGTGGGCTTCACCACGTCGAAGGTGCCGGGCCTGATCGCGAACAGCGACACCAGCCCGAGATCCTTCGTTTCGACAGCCATCTCGACGCTCGGCCCGAACCGCGACGGATAGATCTGGACATCGCGGATCTTCCAATCATCGGGCAATGAAGGCATGACGATCGCGGTCGCGGCGCGGATTTCGTCGGCGTTGTAGCTGGGCGCTTCCGGCTGCGACGGCATCGTCTCGCGCACCAGCGTCGTCCGGTGCGCGCTCACCGCTTCCTCGACATAAGCGGGCGGCTGCGTCGAGGCGACGACCTTGGTGACGGCGATAGGCCCGAAGACGCCGTTTGCCAGCCAGCCAGCCGCGACCAGCACGGCCGCAGCCGCCGCCCGCTGCAGCACGGAAAAGACGCGACCTCTGGCAAGCGCTCTCTCCAGCCGCCGTGCCGCCTCGGTCGTTGCCGGGCGTGCGGTTGCGCCTGGCCTGGCAAGCGCCACGCGCAGCTCGTCGCGCGTTCTGAGATCCGACATTACCCGCGCGGCCACCGCGGGACGGGCGGACAGGAACGCCTCCACTTCGATGCGGCGGGCGACGTCGAGCTGATCGTCGACATAGGCGTCGAGGTCGGCATCGGTCACGGGATCGACGATAGCGGTCATGACTCACCCCCAACGATCCTCAAATGGTTTTTGCCGCGCGCCGAAGCACTGTCTTCCATTTCGCGCAGAGCCGCACGAGCGCGGCCGATGCGCGACATCAAGGTTCCAAGCGGCACGCCGCTGACCTCGGCGGCCTCCGCGTAGCTCAGCCCTTCGATGGCAACGAGATGAAGGGCGGAGCGCTGCTCTTCCGGCAGCGCCAGGAAGGCCTCCCTCACCTGCGAGAGGCGCACCGAATGGTCTTGGGGCGCGGCCACGCTTTGATCGGCGAGACGGCCCGCCTGTTCTATGCGCGCTGCTTCCGACCGGCGCGCGCGCATGCGGTCGATGAAGACGTTGTGCACGATCGTGAGCAGCCAGGCGCGCAGGTTGCCGCCCGAGCGAAAGGTGTCGCGCCGCTCATAGGCGCGCACCAGCGCGTCGTGGACCAGATCCTCGGCATCGGCGCTGTCGCGCGTCAACGAGCGCGCATAGCGCCGCAGCGACCCCAACTGCCCGACAATATCGAAGCGTGCCATCGACCGTTTCATGCCCCTGTTTACGGAGCATGTGGGGATTTTAATCCCTGCTCGCCGTTCCTTTTGCGATCCGACGGGTCTGGCCTGCCTAAGCGAGCGGGCATCCGACGAAACCGCTGGCGCGATACGCTCGATTTGCGTATCAATCCGCCGCCATTGGAGCCTGATCGATGTTCGAAACCTTGCAGCCCGCGCCCGCCGACAAGATCCTTGCCTTGATCGGCCTCTATCGCGCCGATACGCGCCCTGGCAAAGTCGACCTTGGCGTCGGCGTCTATAAGGACCGCGACGGCAGGACGCCGGTGATGCACGCCGTGCGCGAGGCCGAGAAGCGGCTGCTCGCGAGCCAGGACACCAAAACCTATCTCGGCCTTGCCGGCGATACCGGCTTCAACGCTGTGATGATCAAGCTTGCCTTCGGCGACAAAGCCGACCTTTCGCGCATCCGCGCCGCGCAGGCGCCGGGCGGGTCGGGCGCGCTCCGGCTGGTGGCCGAGCTTCTGCAGCGCACCCGTCCCGGCGCGACGGTGTGGCTCTCCGACCCGACCTGGCCGAACCACCTGCCGGTGATGCGCGCGGCCGGCCTGCAAGTGCGCGACTATCCCTATTTCGACGCCGCCTCCGGCGCTGTTCGCTTCGACGACATGCTGGCGGCGCTCAAAACCGCCAGCAGCGGCGACGTCGTGCTGCTGCATGGCTGCTGCCACAACCCGACCGGCGCCAACCTGGACGCCGCGCAATGGGCCAAGGTCGCCGACGTGCTGGTTGAGCGCGGCCTGCTGCCCTTCGTCGACATCGCCTATCAGGGGTTTGGCGAAGGGCTCGATGCCGACGCCGCCGGCCTGCGCCTGCTCGCCGACAAGGTTCCGGAGATGGTGGTCGCCTCGAGCTGCTCGAAGAACTTTGCCGTCTACCGCGACCGCGTCGGCGCCGCGATGATCATGGCTAAAGACGGCGCGCAGGCGGACGTGGCGATGAGCCAGATGCTGGCGGCAGCGCGCGCGCTCTATTCGATGCCGCCGGACCATGGCGCGGCAGCGGTGCGCATGGTGCTCGAGGACGCCGCCCTGAGGAAGGATTGGGAGGCGGAACTCGAGGAGATGCGGCTGCGCATGCTGAGACTTCGCATCGCCTTCGCCGAGGCGTTGCGCCGACAGTCCAATTCCGACCGCTTCGATTTCGTCGCCAGCCATCGCGGCATGTTTTCCCGCCTCGGGCTGACGGAGGCACAGGTCGAGCGCCTGCGCACCGAGCACGCCGTCTACATGGTGGGCGACAGCCGCATCAACGTGGCCGGCCTGCCGGAAGACGGCCTGGACGACCTCGCCAAGGCGATCGTCTCGGTGCTCGACTGAGAGCCGCGCGGCTGTGGACAATAGGCTTTTGCCAGCCGGCGGGATTGGTCGCCCGCCGCTGCGCGCGCTAGGGTTTGTCGCATGAAACCCTCGAAGGACATCTCCCGGCTGATCGAGATCATGGCGGCGCTGAGAGCGCCAAAGACCGGCTGCCCGTGGGACATCGAGCAGAATTTCTCCACCATAGCGCCCTACACGATCGAGGAAGCCTATGAAGTTGCCGACGCCATCGCGCGGGGCGATTTGGACGATCTGCGCGAGGAACTGGGCGACCTCCTGCTGCAGGTCGTCTACCATGCGCAGATGGCGCAAGAGGCCGGCGAATTCGCCTTCGGCGACGTCGTCGAGGCCATCACCACCAAGATGATCCGCCGCCACCCGCATGTCTTCGGCGACGAGAAGGCGCGCAGCGCCGGCATGGCCAAGGGCATGTGGGAGAAGATCAAGGCGGCGGAGAAGGCAGACAAGCGCAATGCCCGCATCGCGCGCGGCCTCGATCCGGAAGATCACGGCAAGGGTTATCTCGACAGTGTGCCGGTTGCGCTCCCTGCCCTAACCCGCGCGCTGAAGCTGCAGGAGAAGGCCGCTCGCGTCGGTTTCGACTGGAGCGAGGCAGCCCCCATCCTCGACAAGATAGAGGAAGAGATCGGCGAGTTGCGCGAGGCGCTCGCCAAGGGTGACGCTGCACCCATCAAGGACGAGTTCGGCGACATGCTGTTTGCCATCGTCAATCTCGGCCGTCATCTCAAGCTCGATCCCGAAGCCTCGCTCAGCGGCACCAATGAGAAATTCCGTTCGCGCTTCCACTATGTCGAGCAGGCGCTGGAGGCTTCCGGCCGCTCACTGGAGAAAGCGACGCTGGACGAAATGGAGACGCTCTGGCAGCAGGCCAAAAGCGCAAAATAGCATTTGTTCTACGCAATTCCGGACGGAAAACCGCTACACACTTTTCCTGGAATTGCTCAGTTCGTCAGCCGCTGTTCTTGCGGTGCAGCCTACCGTCGATTTCCTGCCTGGCGCTATGCGTCGCCGTTAGCGAGATGGTGACGCTGCCATCTTCATTGTCGGTGCGTGAAACGACATCGCCGTTGCGGTAAAGCCAGTCGACCTGGCCGAGCTGGGCGGGGCTTAGCGTCACTGTCATGGTTTCCAACTCGCCCGACACCCTGGCCTCGATAAGCGCCTTCAGCGCGTCGATCCCTTCGCCGGTCGCCGCCGATATCGCGATCGGCGGCGCCTTGCCGCCGGCGCTGTCGGCAAGCAGGCGCTCGCGATTGCCTTGGTCGAGCAGGTCGATCTTGTTCCACACCTCGATGACGCGATCTGTGTTGGCGGCGTCGACGCCGAGGTCGCCCAGAATGCGCTCGACGTCCTCGGCTTGTGCAGCCGTGTCGGGATCGGAAATGTCGCGCAGATGCAGCACCAGATCGGCTTCGACGACCTCTTCCAGCGTCGCCCGGAAGGCTGCGACCAGATGCGTCGGCAGGTCCGAGATGAAGCCGACGGTGTCCGACAGGATGATCGGCGTGCCGTGCGGCAGCCGTACGCGGCGCAATGTCGGATCGAGCGTGGCGAACAGCATGTCCTCAGCCAGCACCCCTGCCCCGGTCAGCCGGTTGAACAGCGTCGACTTTCCGGCATTGGTGTAGCCGACGATCGCTACAACCGGAAATGGCACCTTCTTGCGCTTGGCGCGATGGAGGTCGCGCGTGCGCCGAACCGTTTCCAGCTCGTGCTTAAGCTTGGTGATCTTGTCCTGGAGGATGCGCCGGTCCGATTCGATCTGGGTTTCGCCGGGACCGCCGAGGAAACCGGCGCCGCCGCGCTGCCGTTCGAGGTGTGTCCAGCTGCGCACCAGCCGGCCCTTCTGGTAGTTGAGATGCGCCAGCTCGACCTGGAGGGTGCCTTCCTTGGTCCTGGCACGCTCGCCGAAGATCTCGAGAATGAGCCCGGTGCGGTCGAGCACCTTGGCGTTCAGCTCTTTCTCGAGATTGCGCTGCTGCACCGGCGTCAGCGGATGGTCGACGATGACCAGCTCCGCCTTGCGCTCCTTCACGATGTCGGCGAACTCCGCCACCTTGCCGCTGCCGAGCAGCGTTGCCGGGCGCGGATCGGCGACCGTCACCACCGCCGTGTGGACCGGATTGAGATCGATGGCGCTGGCGAGCCCGACCGCCTCGTCGTGGCGGGCGTCCGCCGAGCGACTCAGGCGCGGACGGCTCGAATCGTCGTCGCCGCGCGGCTGGCGCGTAAGCACCGGCACAATGACAACCGCCCGGGTCGGATCCTTGGCTTCCGGCCCAAGCTGGTGTCCTTGTTTCCCGCGAACGCTGCGGTCCGCGTCCTTCTCACGTGCCAATCAGGCGCCCTGGCTTTCCTCGCCATCGAACATCTGAACCGGCTGGCTCGGCATGATCGTGGAAATGGCGTGCTTATAGACAAGCTGGGAATGCCCGTCGCGCCGCAACAACACACAGAAATTGTCGAACGAAGTGACGACGCCGGTCAGCTTCACACCGTTGATGAGGAAGATGGTAAGTGGATTTTTGCTCTTGCGAACTGAATTCAGGAACAGGTCCTGAAGGTTTTGCGATCGTTCCGCCATTGTTTTTGTCTTTCGCCGATCCCCTTCGGTCTGCGGGCCAATGCGCCAAATTACGCGGCAACTGTCAAGCGCGCAAACCCCCTCTTGCCGCCTAAACGACAAGCAGAACGAGATAGTTGAGGTTCATTCCACCTTTGCGGTTATCAGGCTGGACTTTTTTCCGCAATGTCAAAAAAAGCCTGCCGCAACGAAAGTGTCATAGAACCGGGGTGGCCGTTTGCGATCGGCGCGCCGTCGATTTCGACCACCGGCATGGCGATCGTGGTCGCGGAACTGATGAAAGCCTCGCGCGCTGCCTTGGCCTCGGCGACGGAAAACCCGCGTTCCTCGATCTTCAAACCGAGCTTGGCGGCGACGTCGAACAGCGTCGTGCGCGTGATGCCGCGCAGAATGCCATGCTCGGCCGGCCGCGTCACCAGAACGCCGTCCCTGGTGATGATCCATGCATTGGACGAACCACCTTCCTTGACCGTGCCGTCCGCGTCGACGAACCAAGCCTCCTGGGCGCCGGCCTCCTTGGCCTTCTGCTTGGCAAGCACATTGGGCAAGAGGCCGGTGCTCTTGATGTCGACGCGGTCCCAGCGGTTCTCGGGCACGGTAATGACCTTGATGCCGGTCTCCACCCGCTTGGCCGCCGCGGCGGGATCGGCCTTTCTGGCGGTTATCACCAGCGACGACTTGGTGTCGGCCGATGGGAAAAAGAATTCGCGGCTGGCGACGCCGCGCGTCACCTGGACATAGACCAGGCCGGTGACGACGCGGTTGCGGCGCACGACCTCGCGCAGCAGCATCGGCAGCACGCCTTCCGAGACGGGCCAGGCGATCGACAATTCCTTCAGCGAGCGCTTGAGCCGGGCAAGATGGCGTGGCATGTCGACGATATAGCCGCGCGCCACCTCGCAGACCTCGTAGACGCCGTCGGCGAACTGGTAGCCGCGATCCTCGATATGGACGCGGGCTTCAGCATGGGCGACGTAGCGCCCGTTGACATATGCAATGCGCGGCATGAGCTACCTCAGGGAAATGTCCGGCTTTCTTAGGCGATTCCGCCGTTGCGGTAATGTACAATCGCGTGGGCCAAGCGATAGCTATACGCCCAGCGACTTCAGCTTGCGGTGCAAGGCCGAGCGCTCCATGCCGATGAATTCGGCTGTCTTCGAGATGTTGCCGCCGAAGCGGTTGATCTGGGCGATCAGATAGTCCTTCTCGAACTGTTCGCGCGCCTCGCGCAGCGGCAGCGCCATGATGTGCTGGTCCGACTGGTTCGGCGTGCGCGGCATGACGTCGCCGATCTCCGAGGGCAGGAGGTCGGCGGTGATCGGCGCATCGACGTCACCGCCACGCGCCAGGATCATCAGCCGCTCGACATTGTTGCGGAGCTGGCGGACGTTGCCCGGCCAGTTGTGCGCCTGCAGCACGGCTAAAGCGTCGTCGCCGATGCGGCGCGGCTTGATGCCGGCCTGGCGCGCGATCTGCTTCATGAAGTTGTCGACCAGATAGGGAATGTCCTCGCGCCGCTCGGCGAGACCCGGCACCGTGACCGGAACGACCGCCAGACGATGATAAAGGTCCTCGCGGAAACGGCCGTCGGCGATCATCGCCTCCAGGTTTTGCGAGGTCGAGGAGATGATGCGGACATCGACCTTGACCCGCTTGGTGCCCCCTACCCGCTCGAACTGCTGCTCGACCAGCACGCGCAGGATCTTGTTCTGCGTCTCGCGCGGCATATCGGCCACCTCATCGATGTAGAGGATGCCGCGATGCGCCTCCTCCAGCGCGCCGACCTTGCGCTCGGTGCCGTTCGATTCGGTGCCGAACAGCTCGATCTCCATGCGCTCGGGCGTGATGGTGGCGGCGCTCAGCGTCACGAACGGTCCCGTCTTGCGCGCCGACAGCGCGTGGATGGCGCGCGCCGTCAGTTCCTTGCCGGAGCCGGACGGGCCGATGATCATGATGCGGCTGTTGGTCGGCGCGACGCGCTCTATGGTCTGCCGCAGCTGGCTCATCGCCGACGACATGCCGATCAGGTCGAAGGTTTCGCCGCTGCGCAGCTTGAGGTCGGAGACCTCGCGTCGCAACTTGGACGTTTCCAACGCGCGCTCGGCAACCAGGATGAGACGGTCGGCCTTGAACGGCTTCTCGATGAAATCATAAGCGCCGCGACGGATAGCGGAAACCGCCGTTTCGATGTTCCCGTGGCCGGAGATCATCACCACCGGCATGTTCGGATGCATCGTCTTGATCTCGTCGAGCAGCGCCAGGCCGTCGAGACGCGAGCCCTGCAGCCAGATATCGAGGAAAATCAGCCGCGGTGCGCGATCGGCAATTGCTGCAAGCGCGCTGTCGGCATCATGTGCCGTGCGGGTTTCGTGACCTTCGTCGCTCAGGATACCGGCGACGAGCTCGCGGATGTCTTCCTCGTCATCGACGATGAGAATATCAGACGCCATTACCGACCTTTTCAGTTTCTCGTTCGTGTTGGTTGCGGCCTTCGCCGCGTGGCGGCGCGGCAACGACCGCTGCCGGCGGCAGGATGATCGAGATCATCGCGCCCCGGCCGCCGTGGAAATCCGGCGGCGCGTCGTGCAGCTCGAGCCGGCCGCCATGGTCCTCCACGATCTTCTTGACGATAGCGAGGCCAAGGCCGGTGCCTTTTTCGCGCGTCGTCATGTAGGGCTCGAGCAACCTCTGCCGATTCTCGCGCGGCAGCCCTCTGCCGTTGTCGATAACGTCGATTCTTATGGCGCCATCTTGGCGCCCGGCTTGAATCCGGATTGTGCCGTCGGAACGACCTTTCGCATCAAGTCCGTCAATGGCCTCGGCGGCATTCTTGATGACATTGCCGAAGGCCTGCGCCATCAGACGGCTGTCGAAGGTGCCCTTGAGCGGCTCGTTGCCGAAATCGCGCTGGAAAGCAATGTCGGAGCGGCTGACTTCCACCAGGAATGACGCCTCACGCAACGACTCGCGCAGATCGATGACTTTCATCTCCGGCTTCGGCATGCGGGCAAAGGCCGAGAATTCGTCGACCATGCGGCCGATGTCCTCGACCTGGCGGATGATGGTGTCGGTGCACTGATCGAAGACCTCGCGGTCCTCGGTGATGACCTTGCCGTAGCGGCGCCTGATGCGCTCGGCCGATAGCTGGATCGGCGTCAACGGATTCTTGATCTCATGTGCAATGCGCCGTGCAACGTCCGCCCAGGCCGACGAGCGCTGCGCCTGGACCAGATCGGTGATGTCGTCGACAGTGACCACATAGGATTTTTCTTCCGCGCCCTCGTCGTCTGCCTCGACTGTGATCTGGACATTGAAGGTCCGTTCCATGCCGGTGCGGAAGAAGGTCACCTGCTCGCGATAGACCGGCTTGCCGGACTGGCGCCCGATCTCGAAGACGCGGCCGACATGCGGCAGGATAGCCGAGAGGTTTTGTCCGAGCGCCGCGCTTGCCGAGATCGCCAGCATGGTCTCGGCGGAGCGGTTGACGATGGTAATGATGCCGTAAGAGTCGACACCGATAACGCCGGCGGTGACACCAGCAAGCACGGCTTCGGAGAAGCGCCGCCGCTCGTCGATCAGATCCTTGGCGGAAAGAAGCTCGTTTCGCTGCGACTTGAGCTCGAGGATCATGTTGTTGAAGGTTTCGCCGAGCGAGGCGACGTCGCCGTCGGATTGGCGCACGGGGACGGCGACGTCGAGATTGCCGGTCGCCACCTCGTCGGCCGCACCGATCAGCTGGCGGATCGGCCGCACCAGCCGGTCGGCGACAGCAATGCCGGTCCAGATCGCCGACAGGATGATGATCAGCGTCAGCGACAGATAGGGCAGCGCGAAGGCCACCTGGGAGGTCCGGCGGTTGTCCTCGAGGTTGCGGTATTCGTCGGTATTGGATTTGACGATTTGGCGCGCACGGATCACTTCGGGGTCGACCAGGCGGATCGTATAGAGGTAAAGGCCCTCGATCTCGCGCAGCTTGACGATGGCGCCCATGATGTTGCGGGTGCGCGGCTCGATCAGCACCGGCTTGCCGTCGGCGGCAGTGCCGACGGCGCCTGGCGGCGGCTCCGGCATGGCGAAATCGGCATCGGTCTTGGCGCTCATCACGAACGAGCCGTCGGGCTTGATCAGCGCCGCATGCGCCAGCCCGCGGCCGACGGCTTCCTTGTTCATGAGGTCGAGGAACCCGGTGCGGTCGAGACCATAGAGCGTGCGAGAGGCGTCGAGATCATAGGCCATCGACAGCGTCGTGCCCTGCAAGTTGCGCGCATTTTCCTGGACGTAGGCGTCCGCGATCGACAGCGACGAATTGACGATGGTCTTGGTGCGGATCTCGAACCAGCGGTCGAGGCCGATGTCGAGCGTGATCGAGGCGATGATCGCCACCATGATCGCCGGAATGGCGGCGACCAGCGCGAACATGGCAACGATGCGCACATGCAGCCGCGAGGCAGCCCTGCCATGCCGCCGTGCCATGACGATGCGACGCACCTCGCGGGCAACCAGTGCGATCAAGAACAGGACGAAGACGGCATTGAGCGCGATCAGCGCCCAGGTCGTGTTCGCATTGGGTGCGATCGGGGTCGCACCGACCAGAATGGCGAACGAGATCGCTGCCGTGATCATAGCGCCTACGATCGCGATCACGCCAGGCAGCGCCAGCAGCCGGCGACCGTCGCGAACGTCGGCCCGGCTGAAAACCGGTTGGTTCAGTGTTGGAGCCTCAGCAGCCATGTCGCCGTCTAGAGTCGGTCATTGCGTCGGATGTATGCAACGCATTGTGGCGATTATGCAACAAGTGTGGCCAGGACGGAAATCTTTCCCCGGCTCACTCACGCAAAAAGGACCATGCCGGTGATCCACTACCGCCGAACGAGGCGGCCCGGCGATGCGATGGCTCGCGTCACTGCTTCGGTCGCATCCGTCGCAAGCTGCGCGGCGTCTGTCCGATCTCGCGGCGCATCCAATGCGCCAGGTGCGACTGATGCGCGAAGCCCGTCAGATAGGCCACCTCGCTGGTGCTGAGGTCACTTCCCAGAATCAGGGAGCGGGCACGCTCAACCCGGCGCCGCAGCACATAGCGGTGAAGCGTCATGCCGGTGGCCGCCTTGAACCAGGTCCTGAGATGCGAACTGCTAGCGTTGGCGATGCGGCTCAGCGCATCGATCGTGAGCGGCTCGGAAAGATGTGCCTCGATATAGTCCAGGATGCGTTTGAACTGCGCATCCGACAGCCGAACCGTTCGATCCGTCTTCAAATCATCGAGGCCAATCAGCCGGACCGCAAGCGCGATGCCGACACTTTCGGCGAACAGAGCCCCACCTGGCGAGCCTGCGTTTTGGTCGGTTTCAAGTGCCCGGACGAGGTATTCGATACGTTCGTCCCGAAGCAGGTGCCGCATGTCAAAACGACGCGCCCTTGCGCTGCCCTCAATCTCCGACGCCACACCCTCGAGCATGGCGGGCGGCAGGCGAACCTCCCTCGTCTCGAATGAGGTTTCAGCCTCGAACCCGCCCTCCTGTCCCGCGGGGACGAAATCAATGTCACCAGCTCGCCGTAAGAAATATCGCCCGGCGTCATTGCAATAGGTGCGCGTCGTCGCGCTGGTATGGATCATGATGCGGTGATGATCGGCCCGCGGCAGCCGATAGGTGCCTGCTTCGACATGCCGGGAAGCGATTGATATGCCGGCCGAGGTCCGGGCCGAAGCGAACTGCGGATCCATGTGAAACGAGCCTCAAAATCATGGCAGAACCTGTTCAACATTTGGCGGTTCCTGCGCGATTTTCAATGTCGAAGCCCTTTAGACCTGCGCCTCGTTTGCCAACGCAAAGAGGTTCATATGAGTTACTATGTTGTCGTCGGAGCAGGCCCGGTCGGGCGTGAGACGGCTCTCCTGCTCGGTGAGCAAGGACATGACGTCATCCTGGTAAGCAGGAGTGTCGGCGATATCGATTTGCCCGGCGTGCGCGCGAGGCAGGCGGACGCTACCGATGCCGCCGAACTTTCACGCATCAGCCGAGGTGCGGATGTCATCTTCATGTGTGCCATGGCGCCTTACCACCGCTGGCCGACCGACTTCTTTCCGATCGTCGACGGCACGGTGCGCGCGGCGGAGGCCGTCGACGCCAAGGTCATCCTGCTCGGAAACCTCTACGGCTACGGCGAAAACGCCGACAGTCCTCTTCGCTCAGACCTGCCTCTCGACCCGACATCGAGGAAGGGCACTGTTCGGACGATAATGTGGCAGCGTGTATCTCGCGCCAACGTGCCGGCTATCGAGGTCCGTTCCAGCGATTATCTGGGGTATGGCTCGGTCACCTACTTCTCGCTTCTCGCGCTGCCATCCATCGTTGAAGGAAAGCCTGTCGCCTTCTTGGGAGACCTCGACGCCGATCATGCCTGGGCTTTCATCAAGGACGTCGCCCGGACGCTCGTCGCGTCAGCTTTCTACACGGGTGAATGGGGTCGAGCCTTCCATGTCCCGTCGCAATACGCTTCGCCCCGCGATCTTATCCGCAGAACCGCGGCGATGCTCGGAAGGGAGGTTGCGCCAATGCGTTGCTGTTCCATCGCCGAGATGGAAGCCTTTGGCATGCATGAGCTCGTGGAAATGAAATATCTCTTCGATCGCCCGCTTCTGGTCGATGCTTCCGATACCGAGCGTCTCCTCGGCGTGAAGGCCAGCAGCCTTGACGTAATGATCGCGGACACTGTCAGAGACCATCTCTGAACCAATTATATGAAGTGCAAACAAAGCGTTCCACCCGTCGGCTGACGGGTGGAACAAAGAGCCGGCCGGCAAAAGCATCTGGCCGGCATCGAAGGCCTAAAGCGCGTCGCGATCCCTCGGATTCGCTCCATGCGCTTTGGTTTTGATTTTACGCATGTCTTTGATCCGAAACGGGTTCCCACTTTCGAGAGACATGCTTTAGATCTGCCTTGAGGCCTTATAGACGTTGACGCCGAGCTCGCGGATCTTCTTGCGCAGCGTGTTACGGTTGAGGCCCAGAAGCTCGGCCGCCTTGATCTGGTTGCCGCGCGTCGCCGTCATCGAGGCCAGAACCAGCGGATATTCGACCTCGGCGAGGATGCGCTGGTAGAGCCCGGACGGCGGCAGATCGCCGGCAAAAGACGCAAAATAACGCTGCAGGAAATGCTCGACCGCCTGGCCGATCGACAGATCGTCGGGGATCAGCGCGCCGCCGTCCGGCACGACAGGCCGTTCACCGGTCTTGAGCTCGGCCTCGATGATCTCGGCCGAAATCTCGTCCTGCGAATAAAGCGCGGCGAGCCGGCGCACCAGGTTTTCCAACTCGCGCACATTGCCGGGCCAAGGGTAGCGTTTCATCAGCTCGATGCCGCCCGCCGAGATGCGCTTGGTCTGCAGGCCCTCGCTGGCGCCCTGCTTGAAGAAGTGGCGCACCAGGTCCGGAATGTCCTCGGAACGCTCGCGCAGCGCCGGCAGCCGCAGCGGCACGACGTTCAGGCGGTAGAACAGGTCCTCGCGGAACAGGCCCTGGTTGATCAGCGTCCTCAGGTCCTTGTTGGTGGCAGCAACGATGCGCACGTCTGTCTTGATCGGCGTGCGGCCGCCGACGGTGGTATATTCGCCCTGCTGCAGCACGCGCAGCAGGCGCGTCTGCGCCTCCATCGGCATGTCGCCGATTTCGTCGAGGAACAGCGTGCCGCCTTCGGCCTGCTCGAAGCGGCCGGTGGAGCGGTTCTGGGCGCCGGTGAAGGCGCCCTTCTCATGGCCGAACAGTTCCGATTCGATCAGGTCGCGCGGGATCGCAGCCATGTTGATGGCCACGAACGGCCCGCCGCGACGGCGGCCATATTCATGCAGCGCCCGCGCCACCAGCTCCTTGCCGGTTCCGGACTCGCCCGAAATCATCACCGTCAGGTCGGTCTGCATCATGCGCGCCAGCATGCGGTAGATGTCCTGCATGGCGGCAGAGCGGCCGACCAGCGGCATCGTCTCCGGCTGCTCGTCGGCACGCGAGTCGAGCTTCGGCCGCTTCGGCTCGGCCAGCGCCCGGTTGACGATGTTGAGCAGCTCGGTGAGGTCGAAGGGCTTAGGCAGATATTCGTAGGCGCCGGTCTCGGAAGCGCGGATGGCGGTCATGAAGGTGTTCTGCGCGCTCATCACGATGACGGGCAGTTCCGGCCGCGCCTTCTTGATGCGCGGCAGCATGTCGAAGGCGTTTTCGTCCGGCATCACCACATCGGTGATGACGAGATCGCCCTCGCCGGCCGCCACCCAGCGCCACAGCGTCGAGGCGTTCGAGGTCACGCGCACCTGGTGGCCGACGCGCGAAAGCGCCTGGTTGAGCACGGTGCGGATGGCCGCATCGTCGTCGGCGACGAGAATATTGCCGCGAACGGTCATTTGCGGTCTCCTTCTGCTTCGTCGCCGGCGCCGGGCGTTGTCTCCTTCCAGGCCGGCATCAGGACGCGGAAGGTGGTTCCGCGCTGCGTCGAATCGCATTCGATGATGCCGCCGTGCTCGCCGACGATCTTTGCGACCAGCGCCAGGCCAAGGCCCGAGCCATTCGGCTTGGTGGTGATGAAGGGATCGAAGAGGATCGGCAGGATGTCCTCGGAAACGCCGGGGCCGTTGTCATGCACGCAGAATTCCAGCGGCAGCGAAACACGATCCTGCGTCCCCGGCACGGAAACGCGGATTCCCGGCCGGAAGGCCGTCGACAGCACGATCTCGCCCTGCGGATCGGCGCCGATCGCCTCGGCTGCGTTTTTCACCAGGTTGAGGAAAACCTGGATCAGCTGGTCGCGGTTGGCATAGACCGGAGGCAGTGATGGATCATATTCCTCCAAAATCTTGATACGCTTGGCAAAACCGTTCTTGGCGATCGCCTTCACATGATCGAGCACGACATGGATGTTGACGGGATAACGCTCGATCGGCCGCTCGTCGGAAAACACTTCCATGCGGTCCACCAGCGAGACGATGCGGTCGGTCTCGTCGGTGATCAGCCGGGTCAGCGCGCGGTCCTCGTCGGAGGCCGACAGTTCAAGCAGTTGCGCCGCGCCGCGGATGCCGGACAGCGGGTTCTTGATCTCGTGCGCCAGCATGGCTGCCAGGCCGGTGACCGAGCGTGCGGCGCCGCGATGCGTCATCTGGCGGTCGATCTTGTCGGCCATCGACCGCTCCTGGAACATCACGACGACCGAGCCTGGGAATTCCGGCACCGGTGCGACATAAAGGTCGACCATCTTCTCGATGCCGAGGCGCGGCGACGAGACGTCGACGCGATACTCGTTGACCGGCGCGTGGCGCTCGCGCACCTGGTCGACCAGCGTCAGCAGCGGGCTGCCGAAAGGCACCAGCTTGGCGAGCGTGTTGCGGGCGAGCATCGTGGCGCTGGAGCGGAAGAAATCCTCAGCATCGGCGTTGGCGAAGGTGATGAAGCCTTCTGCGTCCACCATGATCACCGGGCGGCGGATGGTGTTCAGCACGATGTTTGCGGCGTCCTCCATGCCGGCCGCCTGTGGGACACTGGCCTTCATGCCGCGCTCCGCATCTCAGTCGACATGCCAATTTCGGCAAGGGCCTGGCGCAATCCACGAATGACTTCGGCCGCCTCGAAAGAGGTCAGAATGCGCTTCCGCTGCTCCGCCGAAACGCCAACGGCGTGGCGATCCAGATACCAGCCGAGATGCTTGCGCGCCTGACGCAGCCCGCTTTCCATGCCGTAGAGCGAGAGCATGTCCTCGTAGTGCGCGACGACGTAGTCGGCGAGAGCCTGCGGCGTCTGCGGAATGCCGAGCGCAGACATGCCGGCGGCGGCCGCGACCCTGCCGGCAATCCACGGCGCGCCGTAGTGGGCGCGGCCGATCATCACCGCGTCAGCGCCGGATTGTTCGAGGATGGTCGCCGCTTCCTCCGGTGAGCTGACGTCGCCATTGGCCACCACAGGGATCGAGACCGCCTGCTTGACGCGCGCGATAGCGCGCCAGTCGGCCTTGCCCTGATAGAACTGGCAGCGCGTACGGCCATGCACGGTCACCATGCGCACGCCGGCCTGTTCGGCGCGGCGCGCCAGCATCGGCGCATTGAGCGCGTCCTCGTCCCAGCCGAGCCGCATCTTGACCGTCACCGGCACGGAAACGGCGCCGACCACCGCCTCGATCAGCGACAGCGCGTGGTCGAGATCGCGCATCAGCGCCGAACCGGCGTAGCCGCCCGTCACCTTCTTTGCCGGGCAGCCCATGTTGATGTCTATGATGTCGGCGCCCTCGCCTGCCGCTATGCGCGCGCCTTCGGCCATGTGCGCGGTCTCGCGGCCAGCAAGCTGCACCATATGGACGGGCAGCCCGGAATGGCGGATGCGCAGGTCACAGCCCGCCCTGCCCCTGGCCAACTCACCGCTTGCAACCATTTCCGACACCACCAGCCCAGCGCCATGGTCGTGAGCGCGCTGGCGGAACGGCTCGTCGGTGATGCCCGACATCGGTGCGAGGAACACGCGATTGCGGATCTTCACGCCGCCGACATCAAGCGGCGAAGCCAATGTGATCAATTCAGGCATGCACAAAAACCAAGCATGTTTGATTGCTGCACATTCTCTAGCCAGATGCAAGCCGTTGTGCAACGCGCAATGACGTCACATTAAGGCGCATTTTGGAAAATGCTGGCCTTCCCTTCGGGCCGCGACTAAGCCTCTCGCCATGACTGACACAAGGGAAAATCGGATTTCGGAAACGAACGGCAAGGTCGGCGTGGTCATCGTCGCCGCCGGGCGCGGCGCGCGCGCCGGACAGGCCGACGGGCCGAAGCAGTATCAGCATATCGGCGGCCGTGCCGTCATTGCGCACACGCTGGAGACCTTTCTTTCCCACCCGAGGATTGGCCCCGTGGTCGTGGCGATCCACGCCGACGATGCCGAGCTCTTCGAGCGCGCGGCCGGAGCAAATGCCAAGCGTGTCTTCGCGGTCACCGGCGGTTCGTCCCGCCAGGCCTCGGTCCGGCTCGGTCTCCTGGCCTTGAGGGAGCAGGCGCCGGCAAAAGTGCTGGTGCATGACGCTGTCCGCCCATTCCTGGATGCCGAGCTGATCGATCGCACCATCGAAGCCATCGGGGAACGACAGGGCGCGCTGCCCGCGCTGCCCGTCGCCGATACGCTCAAGCGCGAATCGGCCGACGGCATGATCGATGAGACGGTGTCGAGGGCAGGCCTTCATGCAGCCCAGACGCCGCAAGGCTTTCCTTTCTGGCCGCTGCTGGCCGCGCATGAGAAGGCGCATCGCCTCGGCAAGAGCGAGTTCACCGACGACGCCGCCATCGCCGAATGGGCGCATATTCCGGTCAAGATCGTCACCGGCTCGCCGGACAACATCAAACTCACCTGGGCAAGGGATATCGCGATGGCCGACCAGCGGCTCTCAAATGCGCTGCCGCGCTTTCCGGACATCCGCACCGGCAATGGCTACGACGTGCATGCCTTCGAAGCGGGCGACCACGTCACGTTGTGCGGCGTCGCCATTCCCTACGATCGAAAACTTTCCGGCCATTCGGACGCCGATGTCGGGCTTCACGCGCTTACCGATGCGCTGCTTGCCACCTGCGGCGCCGGCGACATCGGCACGCATTTCCCGCCGTCGGACCCGCGATGGAAGGGTGTCGCCTCGAAGATCTTCGTCGAGCATGCGGCGAAGCTGGTGCGCGAGCGCGGCGGGCGGATCGCCAATGCCGATGTCACGCTGATTTGCGAGGCGCCACGCGTTGGGCCGCACCGCGCGGCGATGACGGCGGCGCTCGCGGCGATGCTCGGCATTGCACCGGAGAGGATTTCGATCAAAGCGACGACGAACGAAAAGCTCGGCTTTGTCGGACGAGGCGAAGGCATTGCGGCCATTGCCACCGCCAGCGTCGTCTATCCGGGAGATGTGCCGGCATGAGACTTCCTGTGTCAACCTGTTGTGAGCAAGGCGTTTGCGGCGGGGTGTTTTTGGGGATCGTAAGGGGTGC
>NZ_JARTVO010000031.1:28239-42246 GCF_029625675.1 Mesorhizobium sp. WSM4884 | reverse complement strand
TGAGACGTCGGCTTTCCCTGGAACACCCCTCATCCGTCGCCTTCGGCGACACCTTCTCCCACAAGGGGAGAAGGGGGCGCTCGCGCTAAATCACATTCAGCTCCCTGAACGCTCTCCCCTCGGCTACCCTCCCATACCCGAACGCCGTGCAATCCACCGTCCGATACCCGCCATGCACGATCAGCTCGGCGAGCGCCTTGCCGACGGCCGGCGCCTGCTGCAGGCCGTGGCCGGAGAAGCCGTTGGCGAAGAGGAAGTTTTCCACTTCCGGGTGCGGCCCGATCACCGCGTTCTGATCGAGCGTGTTGTAATCGTAGTGCCCGACCCAGGCGCGCGTCGGCTTGATCGCCTCGAAGGCGGGGATGCGGGTGGCAAGCGTTGGCCAGATCACCTCTTCGAACAGCGGCCACTCGACCTCGAAGTCCTCGGGATCGGGAGCATGATCGCCTTCCTCCGGCTCGGCGCCGCCGGTGAGGTAGACCGAGCCTTCGGGCCGCACATAGATGCCGGAGGGATCGACCAGCAGCGGCATGTCGGCATATTTCTCGCGCGCCTCGAAGACGAAGACGTTGCGCTTGCGCGGCTCGACCGGCAGCGCGAGCCCGGCAAAAGCTGCCACCTTGCCGGCGTTCGGTCCGGCGGCGTTGACGACGATGCCGGCTTCGAGCCGCTCGCCATTGTCGAGGCTGACGCCGGTGACGCGGTTGCCCTCGCGCGCGATGCCTGTGACCGAGGCGGCGATGAAATCGATCTTCTTGTCGCGCAGCGCCTTGCGGAACAGCATCAGCAACGCATGCGCGTCGAACCAGCCTTCGCCGGTGCGGCCATAGGCCCCGGCGGAAATGCCTTCGGCCGACAGCCACGGGAAACGGCGCTTCAGCTGATCGGCATCCTCCAGCACGATGTCGGCGCCTTCGGCGATCTGCGCCTGGTGATTGGCCTTCAGAATCGGCAGTCCGGCCTCGCCGGCAAGGATCAGATAGCCGCCCTCGCGGAAGCCGATATCGGCGTCGGCGCCGAACGTTTCCTTCAGCCGCCGGAACAGTTTCAGCGTGAATTGCGACAGGCGGATGTTTTCCGGAATGGAGAATTGCTGGCGGATCGAAGCCAGCGACAGCGTCGTCGCCGCATGGGAAAATCGCGGATCGCGCTCGATCAGCGCGATCGAGCCGGTAAAACCTTCTTCGCGCAGGTAGTAAGCGACCGAGGACCCGACGATGGCCCCGCCGATGATGACGATGTCGTAGCGCACGCTTTCGGCTCTCCAGCTTAGGACATGATCCCGAAAAGTGGGGCCGGTTTTCGGACAAGATCATGTTCAGACTCAAACTACCGGCAGATCGATCTCGAAGCGCGTGCCGCGTTCGGAGTCAACCAGCCTGATCGTGCCATCATGCGCTTTCAGGAGGGCCAGCACGATGCCGAGGCCCATGCCGGTGCCGCCGGCCTCGCGCCTTGTGGTGAAGAACGGCTCGAACACTTTTGCCCGGTTGCTGGCCGAAATGCCGTCGCCGTCGTCGCCGACATGGACCGTTACTCTGTCTCCGGCGGCGGCCGCACCCATCGTTACCTGCTTCGCGCCATGCCTGGCCGAATTGTCGATGAGGTTGGCGAGCACGATCGCGAGATTCTCGCCCGAGATGCCGAGGCCGATATCGCCACCCGATTCGATGCGCGCCTCCAGCCTGGTGTCGATCGGCAGAAGCGCCAGCGCCGCATGGAGCGTCGTGCTTTCACCGCTCGGCGCCAGGTTTTCGGCGCGCGCCAGCTCGAGCAGCCGGCGTACCAGCAGATTGAGCCGTCCGGCATCGGTGACGATGTTGTTGGAAAAACGCCGCCGCTCGGCCTCGTCCATGGTCCCGCCGGAATCGCGCAACAATTCGGCCGCGCCCTGGATCGCCGTCAGCGGCGATTTGAGCTCGTGCGAGACATGGGTGGCGAAGGTCTGGATGCTGTCGGAGCGCGCCTGCAGCTTTTGCGCCATGTCGAGGAAGGCTGCCGACAGCGCCGCCATCTCGCGCGTGCCGTGATGGGCGAGCGGCTTGATCGCGTCGCGGTCGCCCGCCGCGATCCGCTTGGTACGCTCGATCAGCGCGTAGATCGGCCGGCTGACGGTACGGATGAACACCAGCGCGATCAGCAGCGTGCCGCCGACGATGGCGATAGCGGCGAGCGTGACCTTGCCGCGTTCGCCATAGAGATGCTTGACGATGTTGTTCGGCGTTCGCGACAGATAGACCACGCCGGCGACCCTGCCTGCGACCTCGACAGGCAGGGCGACGAAGACGCGCACCTTGGTGCCGCGGCTCACCGAATAGAGCGGCGGCGCCGGCTGGTCGGGGATACGCAGCCTGAGCTCGCTCGCATAGGCGCCGGCAAGCGCCCGCCGCACCTCCTCGACCTGGCCGAGCGACTGCCCGACCTCGCCGCCGCCGGCAATCACCACGCCGTGCGGATCGAGCAACCGGAAGCCGGCGAGCGTCGTCTTCTGCGTCTCGTCCAGAATGCCGTCGAGCCGCGCCCCGATGGCGGCGAAGGCAGGATCGGCGGTGGCGGGAACGGCCGCTGGTCGCGACGGCATGACATCGTCGGCGGCAAGATCGAGCTGCGGCTCGATCGGCTGATAGGGATAATTATTGTCCCTTGCCGGGTCAGCCGAGATCGGCGCCCCCAACCGCTCCGGAGCGATGCCGGCCGCGCGCACCGCGTCGGCATAGATCGCGGCGACGACAGCGCCCTGCGCGATCAGCTCGCCCTCGGTCTGGCGGATCAGCTGGTTTTCATAGAGCCGGAAGAAGAACAGCCCGACCAGCGGCAGCGCCATCACCACGATCAGGATGGCGACGACGACGGTGGCGAGCCGCGGCCGCCATTTCTCCTTGCTCAACCACCGCATCGGCCAAGCCGGAAGCCGACGCCATGCACGGTCGCGATCGCATCCGAGCAGCCGACCGCCGCCAGCTTGGCGCGGATGTTGCGGATATGGCTGTCGACCGTGCGCTCCGAGACATGGATGTTCGATTGATAGGCGTTGGCCATCACCGCGTCGCGGCCAAGCACATGCTGCGGGCGAGCGAGAAAGCCTTTCAGGATCGCGAACTCGATCGCCGTCAAGGTGAGCGGCTTGCCCTCAAAGCTCGCCGCATGACTGGCCGGAACAAGCATCAGCTTGCCATGCGCGAACTGCCGGTCGTCCGCTTCCTCCTCCGCCACCGCCGGACGGGCGCGCCGCAGGATGACGTTGACGCGGGCGACCAGCTCGCGCGGGCTGAACGGTTTCGTCACATAGTCGTCGCCGCCCATCTCCAGCCCGAGGATGCGGTCGATTTCTTCATCGCGCGCCGACAGGAACAGCACCGGCACGTCGGATTTCTGCCTGAGCCTGCGGCAGACCTCCAGCCCGTCCATTTCCGGCATGCCGATGTCGAGCACGATGAGGTCCGGCGCGCGGCGCTCGACCGCCTGCAGCGCCGCGGCGCCGTCGGCGACGGCATGCGTCTTCATGCCGGCCTTTTCCAGCGCGAAGCAGATGATCTCGCGGATATGCGGATCGTCGTCGGCGACGAGAATGTTGTGCGGCATGGAATCAGCGGCCAGGCGTGTAGGGTTCGGTGACGGCAGGATTAGCAAGCGCGCCGCGCTTGTCGAGAGTGCGGCAACGCAATTGCCGGTCGCGAAAATTCCAGGCGCGCCGGTTTTCCGGACGGCGCGCGCCCTTCATGGCCGAGCTTTCCTAGCCTTCCGAGCGCGCCGCGGCCTCGGCATGAAAGCCAGCACGATCGCCGAGGCGCGCATCCTTTGAGGCTCTGCGAGCCACCAGCCGTCGGTGCGCAGCCGGCGAGGCAGGGACCAGCGGGATTTCGGACGTGTTCGCATGCCGCCTGTCTGGCCGGCCGGCGCGAAAAGCTCGGGGCGGATTGGAGGAGGTTTTCCGCAATGATTTGCAGTTTTCGTGCAGGGCTGCTTTTCCGGCCTCAATCGCTCTTTCGTCATTTTCGGAGGCCGGCGCCGCCCCTCACCTGCCTGCCGGCATCCTCTCCCCGTATAGTGACGGGGAGAGGGACACCGTCATCAGTGATTTCGCCAATCACCAACGTCGCGAGAAGGGGCGCCGAGGCCGCGGCCAGCCCCCTTCTCCCCGTCACTATACGGGGAGAAGGTCCCGGCAGGGGGATGAGGGGCGGCGCGGACGCCTGCAATCGGCCCTTCGACGCCTTGCTACGCTCGTCTCCAACCTGCATAGATCGGGGATGACCGTCGACACTTACCGCCCGCGCCGCTCGGTGCTTTACATGCCTGCCTCGAACGACAAGGCGCTGGCCAAGATCCCGTCCTTGACCTGCGATGCCGTCATCATCGACCTCGAGGATGGCGTGGCGCTCGCCGACAAGGTTTCCGCACGCGACAAGCTTGCAGGCATTCTGGCAGCGCGGCCGAAGCGGCGTTGCGAGATGGTGGTGCGCATCAATCCGCTCGGCAGCGAATGGGGCATCGACGACCTGCTGGCCGTCGCCAAGGCAGAGCCCGACGGCATCCTTTTGCCCAAGATCGGCACACCGCGCGACATTCTCGAGGCCGGCGATCTGCTTGACGACAATTTCGCGCCGGGTACGGTGAAACTGTGGGCGATGATCGAGACGCCGAAGGCCCTGCTCAACATCGGCGCCATCGCCGAGCTTGGCCGCGATCCTGCCTCGCGGCTTGCTTGTTTCGTTGCCGGAACGAACGATCTGGTGAAGGCGACCGGCATTCTGGCCACGCCCGACCGGCGCTATCTCATGCCGTGGCTGCTGCACCTTGTGCTTGCCGCCCGCGCCGGCGGCCTCGACGTGATCGACGGCGTGGTCAATGATTTTCGCGACCTCGACGGTTTTGCCCACGAATGCGCCGAGGCGGCCGCCATGGGCTTCGACGGCAAATCGCTGATCCACCCCGGGCAGATCGAGCCGGCGAACCGCGCCTTTTCGCCGGCGCCGGAGACGCTGGCCAGGGCGCGTGCGATCAGGGACGCGTTCGCGCGGCCTGAAAATGCCGGCAAGGGCGTCATCGCGCTGGACGGCCGCATGGTCGAGCGGCTGCATCTGGCCGAGGCCGAGAAACTTCTGGCGAAGGCCGCAATCATCGGCGCATGATGCGCGGATATTCACGACAGGGTCGAAAAATGAAGCTCTACCGCTTTCTGTCCGGTCCGGACGATTCCACTTTCTGCCACAAGGTGACGGCGGCGCTGAACAAGGGCTGGCACCTGTTCGGCTCGCCGACCTATGCCTATGACAAGACGACCAAGTCGATGCGCTGCGGCCAGGCCGTGGTGAAGGATGTCGAGGGCCACGAATACGGACCCGACACCAAGCTCAGCGACTGGTAGGTAGAAGGGGCGGCGCCCCTCGGAGGTGCGCGCTCACCCCGCCGCCGCTTGCTCGGCCGCTTCCTCGATCCGCTCCATGTCGTCGTCCGAGAGGCCGAAATGGTGGCCGATCTCGTGGATCAGCACATGGGTGACGATGTCGCCCAGCGTCTCCTCGTTCTCGGCCCAATAGTCGAGAATGGCACGGCGGTAGAGCGTGATGCGGTTCGGACCCTCGCCGGTCTGCGGGTTCCAGCGCTCGGCGATGCCGCGCCCCTCGAACAGGCCGAGCAGGTCGAAGGGCGTCTCCAGCGACAGGTCGTCCATGATCTCGTCGGTCGGGAAGTCGGCGATCTGGATGACGATCTCGCCGGTGAGCTGGCGGAACTCCTCCGGCAGATGGGCATAGGCCTCCAGCGCCAGAAGCTCCATTTCGTCCATCGATGGCGAGAGCTGGTCGTGCCAGGTGCGGGTCTTGTAGATGCGGGCCATGAAGTTTCCTTTGATCCCGGCATATAGGCTTTCGCGCCGATAGAGGCAAATGAGCCGGCCGGCGGGTCACTCCCAGGGCAAGGGGTGAAGGAATAAATTCCGCATATTGTACTTCGCGTACCCAAGACTCGATTCCGTTCGCGATGCGAAGTATGCAACTCCGAATTGGGATCGGGTGGGGCATCATGGCTCTTGCGTGTGGGGCGATATGTCAGCCGGCGGAGGTCCGCCGGGAAATAGAGTCGTTTGGCTCAAGCACAAGCCCCATCCGAGTAGACACAGATGCGGGCGAAGGGTTTCTCAAATCTCTGGGAAATCCGATGGGTTCCGCGATACTCGTTTCTGAGTTGGTGGCGGGAGAGTTGGCCTCTTGGATTGGCCTCAAGGTGCCGCCGTTTGCCATAGTGAACGACTGCCAGATTGACCTGATCATGCAAAGGAATGGGGCGCAGATGGTGCCACCCCTGTTCTTTTCGAGCGCGGTTGACGGAACTCCGCATGACGGCGGAGACACCTTTTTGTCTCGTCTCCGGGAACCTGGGGATGTGGCGTTGCTCGTCATCTTCGATACGTGGGTCCGGAATTGGGACCGGTATTTTGATGGACAGGACAACGCCGACAATCTGCTCTATGTGAAGGCAGAGGGCCGTCGCAAATACGATCTTGTCCCCATCGATCACTCAAGCTGCTTCATCGGGAACGACGTTGATTTTCCGATGGGGCCGGCCCCCGAATCGTGGGTCCTAGACCCCAATGTCTATGGAAAGTTCCCCGCCTTCGATCCATATATCGATGCAAAGTCGGTCAGGCGCGCCATCGAGAGGCTGTCTCAATTAAAGCGCGATTTCGTGGTCGAAGTCGTTAATTCTGTTCCTGCACAATGGGGCTTCGGACCCAATGCCGCGCTCTCGCTGATCGATTTGATTTGTGGGCGCGCGGAATATGTGGTGAACACGATCGCAGGGCGATTGGTGGATGAACCGGAAATCCCGGGGTTGGTAAAATGATCCGAGAGTCTCAAGGCTATTTTTCGCTCGTTCAATACTCAGAGTTCCCGGAGCGGGCTGAGTTTGTGAACATTGGCGTCATCGTGTTCGCCCACGGCTCGGTTTTTGTGAAGTTTAGCCATCGCCCACGCCGCGCGGAGCAGGCGTTCAAGATCCATCTAGGAAACCATTTTCAGCACCTGAAAGAATCGATGGAAGATCGATTGCGGTATGAATTTGGCAATGGCTGGGACAGAGAGAAAATCGAGAAATTCATAGCGCTCAGATCCGGGAAGGTCCGCCTGTCTCCAATTCGATCTGTGTTGGTTAAGGACTCCGATCAGCTTGTCAGCGAGTTGTTCGAAAAACTGGTTGGCGAGGTTCCCAGTTCCCCGCGTGGGCAAAGGTTGTCGACCAAACTGGCGCAAGCCTTTCGCTCCAACGGCGTTGAGGACTTCCTCGTAAAGCCCGATCCTGTCCATCTTTCTGGAGGCGTAAAAATTGAGGTTCCCTTTGCCTATCAGAATGGAGCCTTCAATCTGATCGACGCCGTGTCGCTTGCGGGTGACCCGGACAAGGCGCTCAACCGCGCCAGCCCACACATGATAGAAGGCGAACTTCTTTACCAAGAAACCGCCCTTGATCGACCTGCCCGGTTGGTGGTGGTCGGAGACGATGCTCAGGTGCAGGATGCGGGATTCGTCAACATGATTGCCGACCAAATGGAACGCCACCATGTCCGGTTCTATACCCTAAACGAGATCGAGCCGCTGGTTACGGATATCCGCCAGAACTACGTCCTCCATCGCTAGTTACGCGTTCGGCGCCTTACAATTTTGTTCATCGCAGCTTCGAAAGCTCCCGAGCGGTCTGCTTGAACCGCTCGGATTGCTCTTTCTGACTAAGTGGCTTTGCCTTTTTGCCGGCGGCTTTCGGGCGGTATTTGGACGGTCGCCAGACGCCATAAGGTTTCATGGGTGGAACGCTTGCCAACCACGCCGTCACGAATGCGGCGGGCGCGCCTTGTCGTTCACGCCAAGAGGCTGGAGTACGTCGAGTAAGCATGAGGAATAAATTCCTTATGACTCCGCTTGACTCTTCCGGTGCCCTCTGGAATCTATAAGAACATAACAGGAACAATTGCTGCCGGAAGTGAACGTCATGGCGATGAGCGCCGTGGCGCGGGACACTGTTTTTGCCCTGCGCCGCCAGATCGCGAAGATCGAGGGAACGCTGCCCGAGCGCCTGGAAGCGCCGGTGCCTGGCGCCACCGGTTCGGACGTCACCATCGTCCGGCGCGGCCTTGCCGTGGCCTCGCCGGATGCCTTCCTGCACACCGGCATCGAAGGGCTCGACGCGGCACTCGGCGGCGGCCTGCCCAAGGCGGCGCTCAATGAAATCCATGGGCTGGAGACCCGCGATGCCGGTGCCGTCGCTGGCTTCGCACTGTCGCTCGCCAGCCTGATCCTCAAGCAGAAACAGGGCCTGCCGGTCCTCTGGATCGGCACGGCGGAGATTTTCCGCGAGGCCGGCTTTCCCTATGCCAGCGGGCTTCACGCCCTCTTCGGCATCGAGCCGGACCAATTGCTGTTTTCCGAAGCGCCGAAACTTCTCGACGCGCTGTGGGTCGCCGAGGAGGCCGCCCGCATGCCGGCCTTCGCCGCCGTCATCCTGGAGATCCGCGGCAGCCCGCGGCTTCTCGACCTTACCGCCACGCGCCGCCTGCACGCCCGCGCCCAAGCCGCTGGCCGCCCAGTGCTGCTGCTGCGCCAGGCCGGCGAAGCCGAGCCCACCGCGGCCCCGGTGCGCCTCATCGTTTCGGCGGCACCGGCGGCGAGCCGAAAGACGCTCGCCGGCCCGCTCGCCGGCTCGATCGGCCGGCCCGCCTTCACCGTCGATATCGGCAAGAGCCGCACGGCCCTGCCCGGACAATTCACACTGGAGTGGAACCCCGATGAGCACGCTTTTGCCGAAAGAACAGAGAATTCTGTCGCTGTGGTTCCCCTACCTTTGCGCGGAACGGATCCTGCGGCAGCGTCTGGGGCGGTCCTGGCGTTCCCGCCCGTCGCATCACCTGCCGCCATCTCACCCACCACTGGTGATCAGCCATCGCGACAGCAACGCCCAGCGCATCGCAGCCCTCGACGAACGGGCTGAGGCGCTCAAATTGAAGCGCGGCATGGGCATTGCCGATGCGCGCGCCATGCACCCTTCGATCGATGTGGTGGAGGCCGACCCGGAAGCCGACCGCCGCCTGCTCGAAGGCCTCGCCGACTGGTGCGACCGCTACACGCCGCTGGTGGCGATCGACGGCGAGGACGGGCTGTTCCTCGACGTCACCGGCTGCACGCATCTGTTCGGCGGCGAGCGCGCCATGCAGGACGAGATCCTTACCCGTTTCTTCGAGCAGGGTTTCGATGTCCGCGCTGGCCTCGCCTCGACGCCGGGCGCCGCCTGGGCGGCGGCGCGCTTCCACGGCGACCGCATCGTTGCCGGCGGCGCGGAGGAGGCGCTGCTTTCGCCCTTGCCGCTTTCGGCGCTGCGCATCGCGCCGGAAACCCGCATCAGCCTGGAAAGCGTCGGCCTGCGCACGGCGGGCGCGGTGATGGCCGCACCGCGCGCGCCGCTCGCCCGCCGCTTCGGCGCGACGCTTCTGCTGCGTCTCGACCAAGCGCTCGGCCGCCTCGACGAGGCCGTGTCGCCGCGCCTTCCGGTGGCGCCGCTCTCGGTCGAGCGCCATCTTGCCGAGCCGATCATGCTCACCGACGACATCGAGCGGCTGGTGGGCCGGCTTGCCATCGCTCTGAAGGCCGACCTCGAACGCCGCGGCGAGGGTGCGCGGGCGCTCGCCCTTCTTCTCTTCCGTGTCGACGGTGCCGTCAGCCGCATCGCGGTCGGCACTTCGCGCCCCATGCGCGAGCCGCAGCTGATCCGAAAACTATTCCACGAACGGCTGACCGCGCTGGAACAGAACATCGACGCCGGCTTCGGCTTCGACCTCGTGCGGCTGTCGGTGCTTTCGGTCGCCGCCTTCGACATGCTGCAGGGCGATCTTGCCGGCGAAGCGAGCGACGACGACGCCGACATCGCCTTGTTCGCCGACCGCATCCGCGCCCGCCTCGGCGAAGCCGCCATGCTGAAGCCGGTCGTCGTCGAAAGCCATCTGCCGGAGCGCGCCGTCGCGGTAGTTCCATTCGCGGAAGCGCCGCGAAGGCGCATGCCGCCGAAACAATCCGACCGCGCCGCGCCGCCGATGACCATCTACCCGCCGGAGCGACCGGTGCGGCTGTTCCGATCGCCCGAGCCGATCGATGTGCCGGCGACCGAAATCCCGGAAGGGCCGCCGATGAATTTCCGCTGGCGGCGCGCGCTTTACCGCGTGGCCCGCGCCGAAGGGCCGGAGCGCATCGCCGCGGAATGGTGGCGGCAACTGCCCGGCGAGGAAGAGGCGCCGACCCGCGACTATTACCGCATCGAGGACAGCGAGGGGCGTCGTTACTGGCTCTACCGCCAGGGCCTCTACGGCAGCGCCCCGCAAGCCGCGCCGCGCTGGTTCATGCATGGGGTCTTCGCATGAACGCGCTGACCGTCATCCCCTATGCCGAGTTCGGCATCCAGTCGAACTTTTCCTTCCTGCGCGGCGCCTCCAAGCCCGAGGAGCTGGTGGTGACGGCGAAATTCTACGGTTTTTCATCGATCGGGCTTGCCGACAGGAACACCGTCGCCGGCGTCGTGCGCGCCTGGCAGCAGGCCAAGGTCGAGAAGCTGGCCTATCACCCCGGCTGTCGCCTGGTTTTTTGCGACGGCTCGCCGGACATTCTCGCCTATCCCCGCGACCGTAAGGGCTGGGGCCATCTCTGCCGCATGCTGACGCAAGCCAATCTGCGCGACGAGAACGAGAAGGGCGCGACGCTGCTTGAATTGCGCGACCTGCTCGAATGGGGCGATCGGATGTCGCTGGCGATCCTGCCCGATCTGTCCGGAGGCGCAAAAGACAATCTGGCGCTCATTAGCCGGCTCAAGGATAGTTTCGGCGCCGCGCTCCGGCTGGCCGTGGCGCCCGACTATGGCGGCAACGACCGTTTCCGCGTCGAGCAGGCGGCGGCGATGGCCGACCATGCTGGCGTGCCGCTGATGGCGACCAACGACGTGCTCTACCACGTCGCCGACCGCCAGCCGTTGCAGGACGTGCTGACCGCGATCCGCCTCAACACGCCGGTTTCCGAGGTCGGGCTGGAGCTGACGGCCAATGCCGAGCGCCATCTGAAGCCGCCGCTGGAGATGGCGCGTCTGTTCCGCCGGCATCCCCAGGCGCTGGCGGAGACGCTGCGTTTCGCCGACGAATTGACCTTCTCGCTCAGCGACCTCGAATACAATTATCCGGACGAGCCGACCGAATCCGGCCTGGGGCCGCAAGCCGAGCTCGAGCGTTTGGCGCGCGAAGGGGCGGCCGTGCGCTATCCGGCCGGCGTCCCCGAAAATGTGCTGCGGCGCATCGACAGCGAGCTCGCTTTGATCGAGCGCTTGAACTATGCACGCTATTTCCTGACCGTCTACGACATCGTCAAATTCGCCCGCAGCAAGGGAATCCTTTGCCAGGGCCGCGGCTCGGCCGCCAACTCGATCATCTGCTTCTGCATCGGCATCACCGAAGTCGGCCCCGAGCGGATCGATACGTTGTTCGAGCGCTTCATCTCCGAGGAGCGCAACGAGCCGCCCGACATCGACGTCGACTTCGAGCACGAGCGGCGCGACGAGGTCATCGCCTACATCTATGAGAAGTATAGCGCCAAGCGCACCGCTCTGGCCGCCGCCGTCATCAGCTATCGCGGCCGTTCTGCCCTGCGCGAGGTGGCCAAGGCGATGGGCCTGTCGGAGGATGTCCGCAGCGCCCTGTCGAGCACCATCTGGGGCTGGTCGACCTCGGAGCTCGGCGAAAGGGAGGCCAATGCCGGCGGCATCGACCGCACCGACCCGTTGTCTCGGCAGGTGCTGGAGCGCGCCAACGAGATCATGGGCTTTCCCCGCCACCTCTCCCAGCATGTCGGCGGTTTCGTCATCACCCGCGACCGGCTCGACGAGGTCGTGCCCATCGTCAAGACGGCGATGGAAGAGCGCAAGATGGTCGAGTGGGACAAGGACGACCTCGATGCGGTGAAGATCCTCAAGGTGGACGTGCTGGCGCTCGGCATGCTGACCTGCCTGAAGCGCGCCTTCACCTTGCTAACCGATCATTATCCACGAGCGCGGGATCCGTTTGGACAATCCTATGTGCTCGCCACCCTTCCGGAAGAGGACAGGCGCGTCTATGCCATGATCGAGCGGGCCGACACGCTCGGCGTCTTCCAGATCGAGTCGCGCGCGCAGATGTCGATGCTGCCGCGCCTCAAGCCGGAAAATTTCTATGACCTCGTCATCGAGGTTGCGATCGTGCGGCCCGGCCCGATCCAGGGCGACATGGTGCATCCCTATCTGCGCCGCCGGCAAGGCAAGGAGAAGCCCGAATACCCGAAGCCCGAGTTGGAAGAGATTCTCGGCAAGACGCTGGGCGTGCCCCTGTTCCAGGAGCAGGCGATGAAGATCGCCATCGTCGCCGGCGGCTTCAGGCCGGGCGAGGCCGACGAGTTGCGCCGTGCCATGGCGACCTTCAAGCGCACCGGCACGATCGGCAACTACCGCCGGCGCATGATCGACGGCATGGTCGCCAAGGGCTACGAGAGGGACTTCGCCGAGCGCTGCTTCAAGCAGATCGAGGGTTTCGGCGAATATGGCTTCCCGGAAAGCCATGCCGCCTCCTTCGCGCTGCTGGTCTATGCCTCCTGCTGGTTCAAGACCTTCTATCCCGACGTCTTCTGCGCCGCGATCCTGAATTCCCAGCCAATGGGATTTTACCAGCCGGCCCAGCTCGTTCGCGATGCGCGCGACCACGGCGTGGAGATACGCGAGGTCGACATCAACCATTCCGTCTGGGACTGCACGCTGGAGGCCACCGACTTCGATCCTTCGCGCATCCTCGAACGCCATGCCTCGATGCGCGGCGTCATCGAGACGGCTCATGCCGTCAGGCTCGGCTTCCGCCAGATCAAGGGACTTTCCGCGGAGCGCATGGAAGCCGCCGTCGCCCGGCGCGGCAATGGCTACCGATCGGTCAGGGATCTCTGGCTGCGTTCAGGCCTCGATGTTGGCGAGATCGAAAGGCTGGCCGAGGCCGACGCCTTCCGCTCACTTGGCCTCGACCGCCGCTCAGCGCTCTGGGAAGTGCGCGCGCTCGACGGCAGGAGTGCCGCCGAGAAGCTGCCGCTGTTCGACCAGCCCATGCTCCGCCTGCGTGAGCTCGAGCCCGAAACGAAGCTGCCGAAAATGCCGCTCGGCGAGCATGTCGTTCATGACTACCGTTCGCTCGGCCTGTCGCTGAAAGAGCATCCCGTCGCCTTCCTGCGCGAGCGGCTCACCCGCGCCGGCATCACGCCCAATGCGCACCTGCCGTCGGTGCGCGACGGCCGCCGCGTCTCCGTCGCCGGCCTGGTGCTGGTGCGCCAGCGCCCCGGCAAGGGCAATGCCATCTTCCTTACCCTCGAGGACGAGAAGGCGATCGCCAATGTCATCATCTGGCCACGTGTTTTCGACCGCTTCCGCCCTATCGTGATGGGCGCGCGCTTCATCCGCGTCACCGGCAAGCTGCAGCATGAATCGAGTGTCATCCACATCGTCGCCGACAGGATCGAGGACCTGACATCCTGGCTGGGCGTGCTCTTGCGGCCGCCCGCCATCGAGCATCAGCCGGATGCGAACCGGTCTGCTCCGGCGAACCGCGGTCTGCCGGTACGGCAGGACGCCGAAGCCCTGTCGAGCACGGCACAACAGGTCATGCCCAAGGGGCGGAATTTTCAGTAGGACGACGACACGAGGAGGCAAAGGCCCAACCGCGGTGTCGCCGCAATCCGAAACTTTGATGTCGGCGGGACAGCGCCCCCCTCTGTCCTGCCGGACATCTCCCCCACAAGGGGGGAGATCAGATGTCGCGCTGGCTTTCGCCAATCTCCAACATTGCAGAATGGAGCGCGGCGCCGAAGCTGCCAATCTCCCCCCACGTGGGGGAGATGTCCGGCAGGACAGAGGGGGGCGCGAAGGATCGCCAACCTTCCAACGTCTGCATCTACGAAGAACACCGCCGCTCTACGA
>NZ_JARTVO010000031.1:0-28139 GCF_029625675.1 Mesorhizobium sp. WSM4884 | reverse complement strand
CGGCAGGACAGAGGGGGGCGCGAAGGATCGCCAACCTTCCAACGTCTGCATCTACGAAGAACACCGCCGCTCTACGAAGGCCCGCCAAGCCGTGGCTGCGGCGGCAGCACGTCATCGGCCGAGATCGTGCGCGCTTCCGAGGGCAGCATGATCGGGATGCCGTCGCGCACCGGATAGGCGAGCTTGGCCACGCGCGAGATCAGCTCGCTGCGCTCGGGATCCCAGGTCAACGGCCCCTTGGTCAGCGGGCAGGCGAGCAGTTCCAGCAGCTTCGGGTCGACCGTGGCCTTCCGTCCGTCACGTCCGTCCGCCACTGGCATTGTCCTCCTGCAACCTCGGACGCATCTTACTGGAGGCTGGAGCCAAAATCCTCATCCTCGCGCGCGAGCGTTATTTCGGTGATGGCGATCAGCGTCTCGGCACGCGTCTTCAAATCCGCCGCTTCGAGCAGCGCCTGCTTCTCGGCTGGTCCGTAGGGTGCCATCATCGACAGCGCATTGACCAGCATTCCGTTCTCGGCCCGGCTGACGCTTTCCCAGTCGGCTTCGAGGTCATTGGCTTGCAGATAGGCGCGGAACGCCTTGAGCAGCGCCGGCCGGTCGACCTCGGCCGCGGCCTGGTCCTCTTCGAGATCGGCGAGGAAGGGTGCGATCCGGCATTGCCGGAACGGCGTCTTCACCGCCAGTTCCTGCGTGACGCGGAAGCGGCAGACACCTTGCAGCGAGATCAGGTAGCGGCCGTCACCGGTCTCGGCGAGCGAGATGATGCGCCCGGCGCAGCCGACGCTGCAGAGCTCGGGCTCGCCGTCGTTGCGCAGCGCGCCGTCGAGACTGGGCTGGATCATGCCGATCAGCCGCGATCCGGCCATCGCCTCGTCGATCATCTGCAGATAGCGCGGCTCGAAAATGTTGAGCGGCATGCGGCCGCCCGGCAGCAGCAGCGCTCCGGCGAGCGGAAACACCGGGATCGTCGACGGCAAATCCCTCGCGAGCCGATAGCGGGCGTTTCCGACCTGCACTTCAACCCTCCGCACACGTCGCCGGGCAGCGGTCAAATCTGCGATCGACGCAGCCCGGCTTGTTCACCCGTTTATCGGCGGGGCGAGCCATTGCCCCCTATCTGGCGCAGCTGCCGGCCTGCGCAAGCCCCTTACCTGGCAAACGGCAACAAAGCCGGCAAAGCGCTCACGAAAACAGCAGCGACGACAGTTTGCGCCGCGCCGCCAGCGTCGCCTCGTCGGTCATTCCCCATGCCTCGAAGAACTTCAACAGCTGCGCCCGCGCGCCGTCGTCGTTCCATGTCCGGTCGGCCTTGACGATCGCCAGGAGATTGTCGGCCGCCTGCGTCCGCTCGCCACGCGCATTCTGGATCATCGCCAGGTCGAACCGCGCCTGATGATCGTTCGGATTGGCGGCGAGCCGACGCTCGAACTCCGCCGGATTGCCGAGCGTGGCCGCTTCCGCCGCCAGCGTCATCTTGGTGCGCAGCGCCGCGAGCGCCGGTGCGTCCTTCTTGTCCTCCGGCGCCTTCGCAAGCACCGCCTCGACGCCCTGGCTGTCGCCGGCCTCGAACAGGATCTCGCCAAGCCCGGCAATCGCCTCGATGGTTTCGGGCGCCTGCTCGAGGATGGCGTCATAGATATCGGTCGCGGTCTGGACGTCGCCGGCCTCGCGCGCCTCGCTGGCCGCCGCCAACGCATCCGTAATCTGCGACGCCGCGCCGCCGCCCTTGCCGCCGACCTTCTGGATGAACTGCGTGATCTGGCTTTCGGGAATGGCGCCCATGAAGCCGTCGACCGGCTGGCCGTCCTTGAAGGCGATGACCGCGGGGATCGACTGGATGCCGAGCTGGCCGGCGACCGAGGGATGATCGTCGATGTTCATCTTGACCAGCTTGACCTTGCCGCCGGCGGCCTTGACCGCCTTTTCGAGCTGCGGCGTCAGCTGCTTGCACGGGCCGCACCACGGTGCCCAGAAGTCGACCAGCACCGGCTGGCGGCGCGATTCCTGGATGACGTCGGCCGCGAATGTCGCGGTCGTGGTGTCCTTGATGAGATCCGCGGCGGGCGGCGCCTCGCCGAGCGAGACCTTGGCGCGGTCGGCCCCGCCATACTGGACGGATTGGGCGTACTGGCCGGCATTGCCGCCAAATGAGCCGCTGAACGGATTGTTGTCACTCATGTCGTCGCCCTTTCGGTCGCGCCGCCGCCGGCATGAAGGCGCGGCGCGTCATTGTCGGATTTCGGTTCGCCCTCCATGTGGCGATCAAGCCCCGACTTTCAAGATAATGAGACTTTCAAGATAACAGGATCGTGGCCGGTTGCCTCGACGAATCTGACGAGATCGGCGGCCGCGATGGTCGTCGTCGCGTCATTGGTCAGCGGATGGCCGTTGATGACCTCGTGGCTCATCAACTCCTGGTCGAGAACCACCTTGACCCTCCCAGCAGCATCGTTGATCAGGCCGAAGACGGTGACCGCGCCCGGAATGACGCCGAGCAGCTCCATCAGCATTTCCGGCTTGCCGAAGGACACGCGGCCGGAGGCGCCGATCAGATGGTGGATCTGCTTGAGATCGACCACCGCCTCCTCGCCGACGGTGACCAGGAAATAGTTGTCCTTCTTGTCCTTGAGGAAGAGGTTCTTGGTGTGCCCGCCCGGGATCTCGCCGCGCAGCGCCTGCGAATCGGCGACCGTGAACAAGGGCGGATGGCGCACCGTCGAGACGGAGATGCCGAGATCGGCAAGAAAGGCGTAGAGCTCGGCTTCGGTCTTCGGCATCGGTCCTCGCATCGTCCGGCAGGTCATGCCGTTTACGGCCAATGATACCTTTGGAGCAAGGGTGACGGAGGCCGGCGAAGAAATCGGCGCTTCGGGCGATCTCATCGGCGCTTGCGGGCTGCGGCCAAAAAGACCGTCATTTCCCTGTTGCAATCGCCGCGCTCTTCGGCCATATAGGCGCGGCTTGCGGCCCGAGGCCGCGCGAGCGGGTGTAGCTCAGGGGTAGAGCACAACCTTGCCAAGGTTGGGGTCGGGCGTTCGAATCGCCTCACCCGCTCCAAATCTTCTTTGGATTTGAAAAGCTTAAAGGGCCCGGGTATCCGGGCCTTTTTGCTTTGTGAGCCTGGGGGAGCATACGGGGCAAAAGCAAAAACGCTCAGCCCGCACCACATCAAACCGGCAACTGCAGCCTGTCGCCCGCCAGCCAGCAATCTCGTTGCTTGGTATACTCCTGCCAAGGTAGGTGCCGGCTTCCAACTTCCTGCCGCGCCTCGGGCTGGCAATACTGCCGGCTCGTCCCGGGGAGCGCGGGGGGGGGGGCGGCCCGCTGGGCCTCGCAGGCCTGCTGCTGGGCATCCCGCCCAGACCTCCGATTGGTTCTGTAAGCCAGTCAGCCGAAACCCGGTCCCGTCGGTCGACGATTGGCCTAGGTCGGAATTCGCGAACGCAAAACGGCCCGCGTCACGCGCCCAGCCGGGAACTGGCGTCCGCCTACGCAGAGGCTGTTGGACCAATCAATCCTAACCCAATATGATCCAAAGGCCTCGGAGGAACTCGAATGGAAGCAGGCGGTATAGAGCGCAAGCTCGCGGCGATCCTTGCGGCCGATGTCGCCGGATACAGTCGGCTCATGGGCGCCGACGAGGAAGGAACTCTCGCCCGCTTGAACGGCCATCGCCGCGAGCATCTCGATCCATGCATCGCCAGGCATCGAGGCAGGATCGTCAAGACGACGGGCGACGGGCTATTGGCGGAATTCGTCAGTGTCGTCGATGCAGTGCGCCGTGCGGTCGAGGTGCAGATCGGCATGGCCGAACGCAATGCTGCGACAAGCAATGATGACCGGCTCGAATTCCGGATCGGCATCAATGTCGGCGATATTATCGAGCAGGACGGCGACGTGTTCGGCGACGGGGTTAATATCGCCTCGCGTCTCGAGAGCATCGCTGAGCCGGGCGGGATCTGTGTGTCCGCGCGAGTTCAGGAGGATGCAGCGGGAAAGATAGACCTTCGCTTCGAGGACATCGGCGAACAAGCGCTGAAGAACATCGTCCGGCCGATCCGAGCTTATCGAGTGCGCCCGGGCGGAGCCGAGCAGTTGGGCCCGTCGGCTGCGACGGAGCGCTTGCCGGATAGGCCGGCGCTTGCGGTGCTGCCATTTCAGAATATGAGTGGCGACCCGGAGCAGGACTATTTTGCCGACGGCATAGTCGAGGACATAATCACCGCGCTCAGTCGCTTCAGGTCGTTTGCGGTGATCGCCCGCAACTCGAGCTTCGTCTACAAGGGCAAGGCAATCGACGTTCGACAGGTCGCCAGGGAACTCGGAGTCCGCTACGTAGTCGAAGGCAGCGTACGACGCTCGGGCGAGCGGCTCCGCATCACCGCACAGCTCATCGAGACGACAGGCGGGGGCCATCTTTGGGCAGACAGATTCGACGGTGCTGTGGCAGACGTGTTCGACGTTCAGGATCGGATAACCGAAAGCGTCATCGGAGTAATTGAACCACAGATCCGACGGGCTGAAATCGAACGTTCTCGCAGAAAGCGCCCGGGGAGCCTCGATGCCTACGATCTCTACCTGAGGGCGCTGTCGAAGACTCACAGTTCGCGGCCCGAGGACAATGCTCAGGCCTTTGCTCTCATGATGGAAGCAGTCGCGCTCGAGCCGCACTATGCGCCGTTTCTGACCGGCGCTTGTTTGGCCCTTGAATTCCGCGTTGCCATGGGCTGGCCGGCGCTCACCGACAACGATCGGGCAGCCTGTCGCGATCTAGTGCGCCGCGCACTTGCCGATCCGCAAGGCGATGCGACCGTGCTGGCGCAATGCGGCCTGACGCTGGTGACCCTGCGGGAGTACGATCGGGGAATGCAGATCGTCGCCAATGCCCTCGAGGCGAACCCTAACAGCCAGTTTGTACTAATGACCGCCGGTATCGCCGAATTCCATTGCGGGAGTCTGCAGGACTCGCTCGCCCATAGTCAGCGCGCGATCGTGATGAGCCCGGGTGATCCGACGGCGCCATGGGCCATAACCAACATCGCACTCGTACACATGGCGCTCGGTAACTATGCCGAGGCGCTGAAGTTCGCGGAGCGGTCAATGGCGGTCAATGCAGAGCTCGATCCGAGTTACTGGACTTTGATTGCGGCAAATGCGCAGCTCGGCCGAATGGACGAGGCGCGACGATACCTGGCAAAGTTCCAGGCACTCGCGCCGGACGTCACGATCGCGAGCATCAGGGCAGGACTGCCGGAATACGATCCATCTCGCATGGCAGCAATCCTCGAGGGCTTGCGGCTGGCAGGACTGAAAGAGTTTTAGCCGTACACATGCGCGAGCTGTCGCAAATCAGCGCAACAACTCCTGCTGACCGCGCTGCGGCCCTGAGCGGCTCCCAGTTGCAGGAGCCGCCACGTAGTGTGGAAGCGATCTCAGTGCCTGTCCGGCCCTTGCGCCGGCGTTCCCACAGCGTAGAGGCAAAGCGAGCGAGCGGCTCTACCGTTTCACTCGCGGCCCCCAAACAGCAGCAAGAATTGCCCGCGCCCGCTCCCTCGCTTCTACCAGGCCGACTACCGGCCACTTTCCCAACGTGATGCGGTGCTGCATGCCGGCGAGCGGCCGACCGCTCTTGGTCATCCCACCTTCGCCCAGAACGCGGCAGATCACCGAGAAGGACTTCGCGCCATGTTTGGTTATGCTTTTGCCATTCAGCGATTGCGCCGCCTCCTACCCCAGCCGCGCCCGCGTCGTCCTGGGCGTCGCCAGCAGCAGACTTGTCTCGCTTCCTGTTATCCCGGGGATCAGCCGTATCCGCCGCAGCACGGCGTCGAAGTCGGTCAGCGAGGCGGTGCCGAGCTCGACCACTAGGTCCCAGCGGCCGTTGGTGGTGTGGATGGTCGACACCTCGGGAAAGCCGCCGAGCGCCCTGATCACGCGGTCGGCGGCATGGCCCTCGATCTCGATCATCATCACGCCGCGTATCTTCTGATCGACCGCGTCGGCGCGCAGCACCACCGTATAGCCGATGATCTCGCCGGATTTTTCCAGCCGCTCCATGCGCGCCCGAACGGTCGCGCGCGAGACGCCGAGGTCGAGCGCGAGATCGGAGACGCTGCGCCGCGCGTCGTGCCTGAGCAGCGTCACCAGTCTTTCGTCGAGCGTGTCCATGGTTGTCCATTTTGATCAGACGATATGTGCAATATGATAGATCAGCCTTTTCGAAATGCCAATTTTCCCTGTTCAAACCGCCAGGCGGCGATGCTTAACTCCAAGCAATCAATCGCAAGGGCCAAAAAGAATCATGCGCTGCAGGATCGTTGGCGCGCCGGTGCAGGACGGCGCGGGCAGGATGGGATGCGAGATGGGGCCGAGCGCGCTGCGCACGGCAGGGCTTCTCTCGGTGCTGTCGCAACTCGGCCATGAGGTCGAGGACTGGGGCGCGGTGCAGCCGGCCCAGGCGCGCGCTGTCGTCCACGGCAATCTTGCGCTCAAGGCGTTGCCTGAAATTTCCGCCTGGACGTCGGCGATCGCCGAGACCGCCTACACGACTTCGCAGGACGCCATGCCGATCTTCCTCGGCGGCGACCACTCGATCTCCGCCGGCACGGTGTCCGGCGTAGCGCGCCGCGCGGCTGAACGCGGCCGGCCGCTTTTCGTGCTGTGGCTGGACGCGCACCCGGATTTTCACACGCTCGACACCACCACCAGCGGCAATCTGCACGGCGTGCCCCTCGCCTATGCCAGCGGCCGCCCCGGCTTCAGCGGTTATTTCCCGGATCTGCCGGCCGCGGTCGAGCCGGCCCGCATCTGCACCATGGGTCTGCGCAGCGTCGATCCGGCCGAGCGCCGGGCGCTGAAGGAGGCAGGCGTGACCGTGCATGACATGCGCTCGATCGACGAGCATGGCATCGCGCCGCTGCTGCGCGCTTTCCTGGCCAAAGTCGAAGTGGAAAACGGGCTGCTGCATGTCAGCCTTGACGTCGATTTCCTCGACCCGTCGATCGCGCCGGCCGTCGGCACCACCGTGCCCGGCGGCGCCACCTTCCGCGAGGCGCATCTGGTGATGGAGATGCTGTCCGACAGCGGCCTGGTCTCCAGCCTCGACCTCGTCGAGCTGAACCCGTTCCTCGACGAGCGTGGCCGGACCGCAACGCTGATGGTCGACCTCGCCGCCAGCCTGATGGGGCGCCGCATCATGGACCGCCCGACCCGCAGCCATTCCGGAAGCCTCTGATCATGACCCAGCCTTCCCGCCTTGCCATCGTCCCCTTCGTCAGCGTCGACCGCATGATGAAGCTGGTGCTCGCCATCGGCGTCGAGCGGTTTCTCACCCAGCTTGCCGGCTATATCGAGGAGGATTTCCGCCGCTGGGAGCTGTTCGACAAGACGCCACGCATCGCCTCGCACAGCCATGACGGCGTCATCGAGCTGATGCCGACCAGCGACGGGCGCCTCTACGGCTTCAAATATGTCAACGGCCATCCGAAGAACATGCGCGAGGGCCGCCAGACGGTCACCGCTTTCGGCGTGCTCGCCGATGTCGGCTCCGGCTATCCGATGCTGCTCACCGAGATGACCATCCTGACGGCGCTGCGCACCGCCGCAACTTCGGCGGTCGCGGCTAAATATCTGGCACCGAAGGGATCGCGCGCCATGGCCATCATCGGCAATGGCGCCCAGTCCGAGTTCCAGGCCATCGCCTTCAAGGCGCTCATCGGCATCGACAGGCTGCGCCTCTACGACATCGACCGCCAGGCTTCCGAAAAATGCGCCCGCAACCTCGCCGGCAAGGGTTTCGACATCACCATCTGCGCGACCGGACAGGATGCGGTGGAAGGCGTCGACATCATCACCACGGTGACCGCCGACAAGCAGTACGCCACCATCCTCACCGACAACATGGTGGGCTCCGGCGTCCACATCAACGCCGTCGGCGGCGACTGCCCGGGCAAGACCGAGCTCCATCGCGACATCCTGCTGCGCTCCGACATCTTCGTCGAGTTCCCGCCGCAGACCCGCATCGAGGGCGAGATCCAGCAGCTCGACCCGAACCATCCGGTGACCGAGCTGTGGCAGGTGATGACCGGCCAGGCCGAAGGCCGCAAGTCGGCCAAGCAGATCACGCTGTTCGATTCCGTCGGCTTCGCAACGGAGGATTTTTCCGCGCTCCGCTATGTCCGCGACCAGCTCAAGGCCACCGGCCTCTATGAGGAACTCGACCTGCTTGCCGACCCCGACGAGCCGCGCGACCTGTTCGGCATGCTGCTCAGGGCCGCCATGCAGCCGGCGGCTTGAGGGGATTTGCGGAGGAGCCACAGGCCTTTGGGCAGTTTCTAGAGCAATTCCAGGAAAAGTGTGTAACGGTTTTCCGTCCGGAATTGCGTAAAAACAAATAGTTAGAGCAGCTCAGCGTTTCCGTGAAACGATGAACTGCTCTAAGACGGCGCTTTTTGCTTGCCCAGTCAGCGTCGACAATTGCCAACACTACCCACGCAGACGCGCGCAGCTTTCTCTTTCGATGAGCACCGGCGCCAGCACCTCGCGGCGCGAGGGCGCTGCCGGCTCGCCGAGGCGCTCGAGCAGCAGGTTCACCGCCCGCGTTCCGATCTTTTCGACCGGCTGGGCGATCGTCGTCAGCGGCGGCCATGTGGTGACGGCATAGGGAATGTCGTCGAAGCCGACCAGCGACATGTCGTCGGGGACGCGCAAGCCGCGCGAACGCAGCGCGGTGATGGCGCCCATGGCCATCAGGTCGTTGCAGGCAAATACCGCCGTGATATCCGGCGCCTGCTCCATCAGCCGCTCCATCGCCAGGCGGCCGCCGGCGAAATGATAGTCGGAATCGACCACCGACGATGCGGGCAGCTCGAGGCCCATCTCCTCGAGCGCCCGGACAAAGCCGCGCAGGCGGGCCGGGCTGGAGCTCGAATCGCGCGGGCCGCCAATGACACCGATCTTGTAATGGCCGAGCCCGACCAGGTGGCGCCCGGCGAGATAGCCGCCGTGATCGTGGTCGACCAGAACGGAATCGACATTGACGGAGTGGATCTCGCGGTCGAGCAGCACCGCCGGCACGGCGGCGGAAAGGCGCGAGAACACCCGCGCATGGTCGGACGAGCCGGCGAAGATCAGCCCGTCGATCTGCTTTGCCAACAGCACCGACAGATAGCGCTCTTCCTTCTCGGCATTGCCGTCGGAATTGCACAGGATCACCGTATAGCCGGCGACGAAGCCCGCATCCTCGATCTGGCGCGCGACGCCGGCGAAGAACGGGTTCGAATTGTCGGGGAGCAGCAGGCCGATGGTCTTGGTCTCGCCGCGCCGCAGGCTCCGCGCCAGCGAGTTCGGGCTGTAGCGCAGCGCAGTGATCGCCGCGCGCACGCGCTCGGCCGTTTCCGGCTCGACATGGCGCGTGCGGTTCATCACATGCGAGACCGTTGCGACGGATACCCCCGCATAGCGCGCGACATCGGCAATCGTCGTCATGGTCCCTTGGCCCCCGCTGGTTTTCTACACTCTCCTGCACAATTTCGGGTGGAAACGCTTACTCGCTTTGCTGGAATTGCTCTAGCGAATCCTCCGCAACAGCCTCTCCCGATAGGCGTCTATGATGACGGCGAGCATGATGACAAGACCAATCATGGTCGGTTTGAAATTGTCGCCGCCGCTGAACAGCAACCGACGCTTTCCCAGCTAGTCGTAATCGTTTGCGTAACCGATTACGCAAGGTAGGGCGACATTTTGTCAGCTGTCAATATCGTAAGCGAACCACCGGGGGTGCATCATTTGAGATGCTGCCTAGCGGCTCCTGCTTGAGAGGGCAGCGCCGCCCCTCATTGCCCTGCCGGGCATTTCTCCCCGTATAGTGACGGGTAGAAAAACGCTGCCATCGGCGATTTCGCCAATTGCCTGCGTTGCGGACGAGCGCCGAGGCTGCGGCCAGCCTTCTTCTCCAAGTCACTATATGGGGAAGGTGCCGGTCCACCCTCCGCAGCTGCAGCGCAGCTGTTGCGGAGGACGGGCAGGCGGATGAGGGGCGGCGCCGGCATTCGGCTATTGGCGACGGCAGGCCACATCAAATTGCTCGGAGCGGATCACACCGGCATGATTCCCCGCCGCGACCTCATCTCCACCCCAGCGCCGGCGCGACGTGCTTCAGGATCGCCTCGATGACATGGGCGTTGTAGTCGACGCCGAGCTGATTGGGCACGGTGAGCAGCAGTGTGTCGGCCTCGGCGATCGCCTGATCCTCCTTCAGCTGCTCGATGAGCACGTCCGGCTCGGCGGCATAGGTGCGGCCGAACACGGCGCGCTTTTCCGGCTCGATATAGCCGAAATGATCCTCGCCCTCGCTGCCGCCGAAATAGGCTCTGTCCATGTCGTTGATCAGGGCGAAGATGCTGCGGCTGACCGAGACGCGCGGCTCCCGGGCGTGGCCGGTTTCCTTCCAGGCGGCGCGATAGGCTCTTATCTGCTCGGCCTGCTGGATGTGGAGCGGGTGGCCGCTCTCGTCGAATTTGAGCGTCGAGCTCTGCAGGTTCATGCCGAGCTTGGCCGCCCATTCGGCGGTGGCGTTGGTGGCCGCACCCCACCAGATCCGCTCGCGCAAGCCCGCCGAGAAGGGCTCCAGCCTGAGCAGGCCGGGCGGGTTGGGGAACATCGGCCGCGGATTGGGCTGGGCGAACCCTTCGCCGCGCAAGAGATCGAGGAATATCTCGGCGTGGCGGCGGGCCATGTCGGCGTCGCTCTTGCCCTCTTCCGGCACGTAGCCGAAATAGCGCCAGCCGTCGATCACCTGTTCGGGCGAGCCGCGGCTGATGCCGAGCTGCAGCCGGCCGCCGGCGATGAGGTCGGCGGCGCCGGCATCCTCCGCCATGTAAAGCGGGTTCTCGTAACGCATGTCGATGACGGCGGTGCCGAGCTCGATACGCTTGGTTTTGGCTCCGACCGCCGCAAGCAGCGGAAAGGGCGAGCCGAGCTGGCGGGCGAAATGGTGGACGCGGAAATAGGCACCGTCGGCGCCAAGCTCCTCGGCCGCGACCGCGAGGTCGATCGACTGCAGCAGTGCGTCGGCGCCCGAGCGCGTGCCCGATTGCGGCGAGGGCGACCAATGCCCGAACGACAGAAACCCGATCTTTTTCATGTGCTCCGTTCCGGTTCGTAGTGGCCAGCTGAGCCACTCGAACGCTTGTGTTGCTCCGACGCAATGCGGGGAAGAGCATACGACGGCTTTCCGCTTGGAATTGCGCAAGGCAAATAGTCAAAGCCGCGCGGCGATTCAACGGAACGCGACCGGATACAGACCGTCAATCGATCCGGATCCAGACGGCTGCGTGGCGATCCTTTTGGAAAGCGCGCGCCGCGCCGCGCGTGGGCAGTGGAGCGGTTCCAGGAACTGATCAGTAGACGGTGAACAAGGTCGGCAGCACGCCGGCCGCGCGGAAATACTCCACTGTCTCGATGAGTGGAAACAGCGCCAGGAAATAGAGCCCGTCCCGGAACGTGCTTTTCAGCGCGCTGGTGGAAAAGACCAATTGGTCCTGGTCGCGGTAGAGCATCGGGTTCGGCCAGAAACCCGGCGTCCGCCCGGCATAGGCCGTGTAGACGGCGCCGAACTTGCCGAACAGGAATTCGGCCTCTCGATTGGCCGTGAACCGGAAGACGATGAAACTTGCCAGACCCAGTATCGCGGCCGCCAGCGCCGATCCGAACATCAGCCCGATTCCGACCGCGCCGATGGTCGAGAAGAAATAGAGCGGGTTGCGGGTCATCGAGAACGGACCCGAAACGATCAACTCATCGTTCTTCTTGCCGCCGACATAAAGGATGCTCCACAGCCGGCCAAGGAAGCAGACGAGCACGAAGCCGAAGCCGGCCGTCTCCACCAGCTCGTGCCCGCTCGAGCCTTCGCTGAGAAACGGCTTGGAAAACAGGAGCAGGACGATGGCCACCACCGCGGCGACCTGGACGACGATCAGGCGCTTGTGCTGGTCGAACGCTTTCGGCGCTGATTTGAGCGATGTGTAAGCCATTCGGGTTCAGCCACTCCGGCCCAGTCAGGGACGCTACGCTCTAGCCTCTCTCCTGTGGGATTGCGAGGCCTGATCAGTATTTTTGGTCATTCTTACGAATTTGTAAGGACCGGGACAGGCCTGGGTAAGCCCCGGCTTGTGGGAATGGTGCAGCGCCGATGCTAGCATGGCGTTCGCAATGGAACCCGGACAAAGCGCGAAAATGCGACTTCTGCTGGTTGAAGATGATCCAAGGACCGCCGACTACATCGTCAGGGGGCTGAGCGAGGCCGGGCACGCCTGCGACCTGCTGCGCAACGGCCATGACGCGCTCGGCGCGGCGACGCGCGATGTCTATGACGTCATCGTGGCCGACCGCATGGTTCCGGGCCTCGACGGCCTGTCGATGATCAAGGCGGTGCGCGCCGCGGGGATCAAGACGCCGGCCATATTCCTGACCTCGATCGGCGGCGTCGACGACCGGGTCGAAGGACTGGAGGCCGGCGGCGACGATTATCTGGTCAAGCCCTTCGCCTTCTCCGAGTTGCTGGCCCGCATCAATGCGCTCGGCCGCCGGCCGGCGGCGCAGGAACAGAAAACCAGTCTGCGCGTCGCCGACCTCGAGATGGATCTGATTATGCGCCGGGTAACCAGGCAGGGACAGACGATCGACCTGCAGCCCCGGGAATTCAGCCTGCTCGAAGTGCTGATGCGGGGCGAGGGCCGGGTGATTACCCGCACGATGCTTCTGGAGCGCGTCTGGGATTTTCACTTCGATCCCAAGACCAGCGTCGTCGAGACCCATATCAGCCGGCTGCGTGCCAAGGTCGACAGGCCGTTCGACGTGGCGCTCATCCACACCGTGCGCAACACCGGCTACAGCCTGCATGCGCCGGGTTGAGATGCATACTGCATCTCGCACGTCCGACGGGGCGCCCGTATATAAGCGACATGTCGATGCTGGAGACTGCAAAGCGATGGGCGCGAGGCATCAAGCGAGACGCGGCGGCGTTGTGGCTTGCCGCCCGTGATCCTCGCGTTCCCTGGTATGCGAAGGTCGCCGCAGGCGCCGTCGCGGCCTATGCCCTCAGCCCCATCGACCTCATCCCCGATTTCATCCCGGTCATTGGCTATCTCGATGACCTTTTGATCGTCCCGCTCGGCATCATGCTTGCGGTCAGGCTGGTCCCGGTCGGTCTCATGCAGGAGTTCCGCGACGAGGCGACGCGCAGCGCCAGGCCGGTCAGCAGGGCCGGCCTGATCTTCATGGTCGCGGTCTGGATAGCGGCGGCGCCGGCGCTGCTGTGGCTGTTCTGGCCGAAGCCCGTCTAGCTCCCGACACAAGGACTTTGAAAGGTTGCAGGCTTGTCGACAGGTCAGCCTTATTGTTCGTCTCGCCGAACCATCATAAGCGTTTGCAAGTGGCGGAGGCCCTCCAACCTCGTCATCCCAGGGCGAAGCAGGAGCGAAGCTCCGTCGCGGAGACCCTGGGATCCATTCCGTGACTTTGATCGTAGGGTGCAGCGGAGCAGAATTCTGCACCGCTGCAGCGCTTATATGTAACGGAATGGATCCTCGGGTCTGCGCTGCGTCGCTTCGCTCCTTGCTCCGCCCGAGGATGACGAAGCGATGGGCGTCAGTGGTCGATCTCCAAGGGATGCGACCTGCAAGGCAAACACATCCGACCGGCCAAAATTTTTGTGCTAGGGAATTAGTGCGATGAAGGACAAGCCCCCCAGCCTGCTGCGCAGCACGCCGTTCCGGCTGGCGCTGACCTTTGCCTTCCTGTTCGTGCTTGCCTTCATCCTGTCCGGGGCGGTCGTCTACCAGCTGATGAGCGCCGACCTGGCGAGACGGCTCGATCAATCCATCAAGGAGACCTATTCGGTCGTCGCCTTGACGGACAGGGAAGACCTTATCGCCTCGGTCGATAACAATGCCAATCTCAACCCGGACAAGGATCAGCTTTTCTCGCTGACCGATCCCGGTGGAAACCACCTGGCCGGAAACTTCACGGCCTCCGGTCTTCCGGATGGTTTCTCGATGTTCGCCGCCAGATTGCCAGGGGTGCCGCCCGACAGGATGTATCGCGCCTATACCGGCGAGGTTGGCGGCGACAGTCTGACCGTCGCCTTTTCGCTCGCCGAAACCGACGAGCTGAAGACCATAGTGCTGATGAGCTTCGGTTGGGGCACGCTGTTCATCACCGGCCTGGCGATCGCCGGCGGCGCCTTGCTTGCCTCGCGCGTCCAGCGGCGACTCGACGGCATCGCTGCCACCATGGTCGACGTCTCGCACGGACGGCTCGACGCGCGCATCCCGCTGACTGGCAATGGCGACGACATCGACGCCGTATCCACCCAGGTGAATGCCGCGCTCGACCGCCTGTCGGCGCTCGTCGACGGCATGCGGGAGGTGAGCGCCAATATCGCCCACGACCTGAAGACGCCGCTCAACCGCCTGCAGATGATCCTGGAGCAGGCCGCCGACAAGACGGTGTCCGGCGAGAATGTCACCGGTGAGCTGGCTGACGCCCGCGCCGAAAGCCGGCAGATCAACGAGACCTTCGACGCGCTTCTGCGCATCGCCCAGATCGAGGCCGGTGCGCGCAAGGCGCGCTTCGTCGATCTCGACGTCGGCGCTGTCGTCGGCACGATCGGCGATGTCTATGCCGACGTTGCCGAGGACGATGGAAAGTCGCTGGCGACCGAGATCGTTCCGGATACGAAATGGTATCTCCACGGCGATCGCGACCTGTTGATGCAGATGCTCGCCAATCTGGTCGAGAATGCGCTCAGGCATTGTCCACCGGGCACGGCGATCGAGCTGTCGGTGACGCGGCGCGACGACCGCATTCTCGTCCATGTCCGAGACAATGGCCCCGGCATTCCTGCCGGAGAACGCGAGAAAGTCTTCCAACGACTTTACCGGCTGGATTCCAGCCGCACGACCCCCGGCAGCGGCCTGGGCCTCAGCCTCGTCAAGGCGGTCGCCGACCTGCATGGCGCCACCATCGCACTGGAGGACAACGACCCGGGGCTTGCCGTGATCGTCAGCTTTCCGGCGGTGAGGTCACCCGTCTGATCGATTTGTTCTCTGCCGTCAGCGCCCGCCCGCCCGGCGGAAGTCGGAGGGCGACATGCCGGCAAGCTTGCGGAACGACTTGTTAAAGGCGCTGAGCGAGCCGAAGCCCGAGTCCATTGCGACCTTCAGCACATTGGCTCCCTCATGCATCAAAAGCGCCTGCGCATAGCTCAGCCGCAAAAGGTTTACATACTCGTTGAGCGTCATGCCGGTCGATTTCTTGAACAGGCTCATGGCGTATTTGGGATGGATGTCGGCAGCGGAAGCGATGTTCACGCAGTCGATGTCGTAGAGGAAATTCTCGGCGATGAAGTCGCACATACGCCCGACATTGCGCGAGGACTGCTGGTCGAACGGACTGCCCGCGCCTTGCCCGGATGTCGTTCCCGGCACCAGCCGGTAGGGCTCGAAGCGCACCCGCTCGAGCCGAAGCAGCAGCTCGTTGACGGCATGCTCGGCCTTCGCCGCATCGCCAGAGCGCGCATATTCGTTCCAGCGCTTGAAATTGTCGTTGTCGGATTGGTCCGTCGCATTCGTCACCAGTGTCGCTCCGGTCATCAGCCGGTGCCGGACATCGGCCGGCAGATGCAGCCGGAAGAAGTGCACCAAGGGCAGATGCGCGCCGGCATAGGTCGCATCGTCGGTCAGATCGTCCATCTGGTGCGGCAGCCCGCCCCAGAACAGGCACATCTCGCCGGCCGAAAGCGAAATTTCATGCTCGGCCATGCGGTAATGCACGCTGCCGCGCACGATGAAATTCACCTCGACCTGGGCGTGCCAGTGCGGCTTCAGCATCACCAACGGATGGTTGTGGAACATCTGCAAAGCCAGCGGCAGCCCTTCGACGCTGCTCGCGCCTGGCTGGTAGAACGGACGCCCGGGCATCTTACTTTCCGCCAACTTCTTATTCCCTTTGTCGGGGACAAGCCTTCCGCGCCGCATAATCTACCCATGCTCACGGTGAGAGAGCAAACGAAATGGGAGGATTTCAATGCGCACCACACTGACCTGCGCCACGCTTTTGCTTGCCCTGGGCTCCGGCCCGGCCCTCGCACAATCCGGCGAACTCACGATCTGGAGCTGGAACATCGCCGCTTCGTCGCTGAAGTCGACCGTCGAGGGCTTCAACAAGAAATACCCCGACATCAAGGTCACCGTTCAGGACCTCGGCAACCAGCCGACCTATGACAAGTCGATCGCCGGCTGCGCCGCCGGCGGCGTCGGCCTGCCCGACATCGTCTCGATCGAGAACGGCGAGGCCGAGAACTACTGGAGCCAGTTCCCCGACTGCTTCGTCGACCTGCACACGCTGGGCTATACCGCCGAGGATCAGAAGAAATTCCCCGACTTCAAGCGCACCGAGCTGGAAGTCGGCGACAAGGCCTACGCGATGCCCTGGGATTCCGGCCCGGTCGCCGTCTTCTACCGCCGCGACTTCTACGAGAAGGCCGGCGTCGACCCGGCCTCGATCAAGACCTGGGACGATTTCATCGCCGCCGGCAAGAAGATCCAGGCCGCCAACCCCGGCGTCTCGATGACCAATGCCGACTTCAACGGCGACACCGAATTCTTCCGCATGATCTCCAACGAGCAGGGCTGCGCCTATTTCGCCGAGGACGGCCAGTCGATCACGGTCAGCCAGCCGAAATGCGTCGACGCCATGACCAAGGTCAAGGAGATGAAGGACGCCGGCATCGTCTCCTCGGCAGACTGGTCGACCAAGATCACCAACAACACGGCCGGCACCGTCGCCACGCAGGTCTATGGCGGCTGGTATGAGGGCACGATCCGCACCGAATCGCCGAAGGAAAGCGGCAAATGGGGCGTCTATCTGATGCCGAGCCTGACCGCCGACGGCCCGCGCGCCGCCAATCTCGGCGGCTCCTCGCTGGCCATCACCTCGGCCAGCAAGAACAAGGAAGCGGCCTACGCCTACCTGAAATACACGCTGGAGACGAATGAGGGCCAGATCACGATGCTGAAGGATTTCGGCCTGGTGCCCTCGCTGATCTCGGCGCTCGACGATCCCTACGTCGCGCAGGGCCAGCCCTACTGGGGCGACCAGGCGGTGTGGAAGGACATCCTCGCCACTTTGCCGAAGGTTGTTCCGAGCCGCGGCACCCAGTTCCAGAGCGACGCCGAGATCATCGTCCGCGCCGTGCAGACCAAATACCTGGCCGGCGGCTATCCGGACGCCAAGGCCGCGCTCGACGACGCCGCAAAGCAGATCGCCTCGGCGACCGGCCTGCCGGTGAAGTAGAGCGCGGCCTCCCCTTCTCCCCTTGTGGGAGAAGGTGGATTGGCGCGCAGCGCCAAGACGGATGAGGGTGTTCCAGCGGAGTGAGACGTTGGCGCTCCCTGGAGCACCCCTCATCCGGCCGCTTCGCGGCCACCTTCTCCCACAAGGGGAGAAGGAAAAGACAGAGAAAGGAGGAACACGATGCGCTACCGCAACGCCACCGCGTATCGCTTCCTCACGCCCTATCTGCTGATCTTCGCCATCTTCTGGATCTGGCCGATCATCAGTTCGTTCATGATCTCCTTCCAGGCGACCCGCACCGTGCCATGGCGCTTCGCGCCGAGCTTCAACTGGGGCCGCCTTATCGGCGACCCCGCCTTCTTCAATGCGCTGAAGAACACGCTCTTGATCCTGGTCATCCAGGTGCCGGTGATGATCTCGCTGGCGATCGTGATGGCGGTGCTTCTGAATTCGCCGCTTCTCAAGGCTCGCGGCCTCTACCGCTTCGCCTTCTTCGCCCCGGTCGTGGTCGGCGAGGTAGCCTATTCGGCGGTGTTCCGGCTGATGTTCAGCCTCGATTTCGGCATCGTGAACAAGCTGCTCAACAGCGTCGGCCTGCCCAAGATCGACTGGTTCTCCAACGTCACGCCGGCCATGGCGCTGATCATGATCGCGGTGACATGGCGCTGGGCGGGCTACAACGCCATCATCATCCTCGCCGGCCTGCAGTCGATTCCGGAGGACGTCTACGAGGCGGCGACGCTCGACCGCGTCAGCAAGGTGAGACAATTCTTCCACATCACCCTGCCGCTCTTGAAGCCGGTCATCGTCTTCTGCGCCGTGCTGTCGATCATCGGCACCATGCAGCTCTTCACCGAGCCGTTCCTGATCACCGTGCGCGGCGGGCCGGGCGGCGGCACCGAGACGCTTGGCCTCCTGCTCTACCGCCAGGGCTTCCTGTCACTCAATTTCGGCTACGCCTCGGCCATCGCCTACACCATGGCGGCGCTCGCCATCGCCATCACGTTGGTGCAGCTCTGGCTGACGAGAGAACCAAAATGACGGGGGAACCGAAATGACCTCGCGCTCTCAAAGACGGCTCGGCCGCACGATCGCGCTGCATCTGTTCCTGACGCCGCTGGCGCTCGTCTGGCTGTTCCCGCTGTGGATGATGGTGGTGTTCTCCACCATGCCCGACAACGGCATCTTCAGCCCCGGCATCGAGCTTCTGCCGCATGACGGCTTCCTCGACAATTTCAACAATCTGCAGCGCGACACCAATTTCGTCGGCGCCATCGGCATCTCCGTCTCGGTGGCGGTGACCTACACCTTCCTGTCGGTGCTGCTCACCTCGATGGCCGGCTGGGCGCTGGCGCGCTACGAGTTCCTTGGCAAGCGGCTGGTGGTGGCGATCATCCTCGGCACCATCACGCTGCCCTATGCGGTCGTGCTCATCCCGCAATTCATCATGGTGGCGCGCGACTTCGCTTTGGCCAACACCTGGATCGCGCTGATCGTGCCGCCGCTGTTCAATTCGCTGGGCGTGCTCTTCATGCGCCAGGCCTTTTCGATGATGCCGGCCGAGCTGTTCGACGCCGCGCGGGTCGAGGGCGTGAAGGAATGGCGCATCTTCCTCTTTGTCGCGCTGCCCTTGGCGCGGCCGATGCTGGCGGCCTTGGCCATCATTCTCTTCCTCGCCTCGTGGAACAATTATCTCTGGCCGCTGCTGATCAACAGCCAGCCCGGCGCGATGACGGCGCCGGTGGCGCTCGGCACGCTGATCGGCCTCACCAAGGTCTCCTGGGGCGGCATCATGGCCGGCGCCGTGATGCTGACGGTGCCGATGCTCGTCGTCTTCGTGCTTTTGCAGCGTCATTTCATCGCCGGCATCGCCGCCGGCGCGGTCAAATAGGTTAGGAGCGAGATGGCCGCGGTCACCCTTACCAATGTCGTCAAGCGCTTCGGCACCTTCGAGGTCGTCCATGGTGCCAACATCGATATCGCCGACGGCGAGTTCGTCGTCTTCGTCGGCCCGTCCGGCTGCGGCAAGTCCACGCTTTTGCGCATGATCGCCGGGCTGGAGGACATCAGCGGCGGCAGGATCGCCATCGGCGGCAAGGTGATGAACGATGTCGAGCCGGCCGACCGCGGCATCGCCATGGTGTTCCAGTCCTACGCCCTCTATCCGCACATGACGGTGGAGCAGAACCTGAGCTTCGGGCTGCGAATGAGCGGCAACCCCAAGGCCGACACCGAGCGGCGGGTGAAGCGCGCCGCCGAGATTCTCTGCATCGACGAACTGATGCAGCGCCGGCCGAAGCAACTGTCTGGCGGTCAGCGCCAGCGCGTCGCCATCGGCCGCGCCATCGTGCGCGAGCCGCAGGTCTTTCTCTTCGATGAGCCGCTGTCGAATCTCGACGCTGAGCTGAGGGTGCAGATGCGGGTCGAGATCTCGCGCCTGCATAAGGAGCTCGGCGTCACCATGATCTATGTGACGCACGATCAGACCGAAGCGATGACGCTGGCCGACCGCATCGTCGTGCTCAAGGCCGGCAATGTCGAGCAGATCGGCGCACCGCTCGACCTTTACGACGACCCGGCCAACCGTTTCGTCGCCGGCTTCATCGGCTCGCCGAAGATGAATTTCATTGCCGCGAAAGTGGTCGAGACCTCCAACAGCGCGGCGATCGTCGAGCTCGTCAATCACGGCGGCGCCAAGCTCCGCAAACCGCTCTGCGAGACTTTGCCGGCCGTCGGCGCCGAGGTCGTGCTCGGGGTCAGGCCCGAGCATTTCTTCGAGGCCGGCGAGGGCGACTGCGACATCCCGGTCAAGGCCGACGTCGCCGAGCATCTCGGCTCGGTGAGCTATGTCTATGCCGATGCCGGGCCCGAGGAGCTGATCGTCGAGCGCGAGGCGGCGCGCCAGCGCGCCAGCGGCGACCATTTCACCGTCTCGATCAAGGCAGAGCGCGCGCTGCTCTTCGACAAGACAGGCGCGAGGATTCGCTGAACCCTATTTTTCTTGCCGGCATGCCAGGCGTGGCGGCGACCCATGGAGAATTCGACATGACATCTCAAAAAATTCGCTGGGGCATCCTCGGGCCCGGCAGCATCGCGAAATCCTTTGCCGGCGGCGTGGCGCAGTCACGCACCGGCGAATTGGTTGCGCTCGGCGCCCGCAACCCCGGCAAGCCAGGACTGGCGCAAGCCTTTCCGGGCGCCCGCATCCTCGACGGCTATGACGCGCTGCTGGCCGACGATGGTGTAGACGCCGTCTACATCTCGACACCGCATCCCGGTCATGCCGAATGGGCGATCAAGGCAGCCGAAGCCGGCAAGCATGTGCTGTGCGAGAAGCCGCTGGCGCTGACCGCCTTCGAGGCCGACGCCATGATGCATGCGGCGCGCAAGGCCGGCACCTTTCTCGGCGAAGCCTTCATGTACCGGCTGCACCCACAGACGCTGCAGCTCGTCGAGCTGATCAAATCGGGCGTCATCGGCGAGGTGCGCATGATCAAGTCGAGCTTCGGCTTCGCCATGCCGGGCTTCATGCCCGAGCATCGGCTTTACGCCAATGAGCTTGCCGGCGGCGGCATCCTCGATGTCGGCGGCTATCCGGTGTCGATGGCGCGGCTGATAGCCGGCGCCGCAGCGGGACAGCCCTTCCTCGAGCCGGACAAGGTGGTGGGCGCGGCCCATCTCGGCCAGTCCGGCGTCGACGAATGGGCCTCTGCGCTCCTCCATTTCCCTGGCGGCATCGTCGCCGAGGTTTCCTGCAGCATCTCGCTCAACCAGGACAATGTGCTGCGCATTTTCGGCACCAAGGGCCAGATCGAGGTGCCCGACTTCTGGTTCGCCGGTGGCAACCGCGATGTCGGACCGGGCCGGATAGACGTGATCCGGTCCGGCGGCACGCGTGAAACGCTCAGCGTCAACGAGACCCGCCACCTCTATTCCTTCGAGGTCGATGCCGCCGGCGAGGCGATCCGGGCCGGCCGCCGGGAGTTCGCCTGGCCGGGCATGGCCTGGGCCGACAGCCTCGGCACGCTGCGTGTGCTCGACAAATGGCGAGCGGCCGTCGGACTCGAATACGAGATCGAAAAGCCGGCTAAGCGCGTCAACACCATCTCCGGCCGGCCGCTCCGCACCGGCGGCACCGCCATCGGCAAGCGCGCCATCCCGGGCCTGCCGCGCGCAGCGTCGCGGCTTGCGCTCGGCTTCGAGGATTTTCGCACCTTCTCTTCCGGTGCGATCCTGCTCGATGCTTTCTTCGAGGCCGGCGGCAATCTGTTCGACACCGGCTTTATCTACGGCGCCGGCTACACCGAAGCGCTGCTCGGGCAATGGCTGAAGAATCGCGGCGTGCGCGAGCAATCGGTCATCATCGCCAAGGGCGCGCATTCGCCGCTCTGCTATCCCGACGTGATCGGCAAGCAGCTCGCCCAGTCGCTCGACCGGCTGCAGACCGACCATGTCGACATCTATTTCATGCACCGCGACAATCCGGACGTGCCGGTCGGCGAATTCGTCGACGCCATGGACCGGGAGGCGAAGGCCGGCCGCATTCGCGGCCTGTTCGGCGGCTCCAACTGGACGATGGAGCGCATGGACGAGGCTATTCGCTATGCCGAAAAGAACGGAAAGCAGAAGCCCGGCGCGCTCTCCAACAATTTCTCGCTGGCCGAGATGCTGGAACCGATCTGGGCGGGCTGCATCACCTCCTCGACCGATGCCTGGAAGGCCTGGCTGACGGCACGCCAGATGCCGAACTTCGCCTGGTCGAGCCAGGGCCGCGGCTTCTTCACCGACCGCGCCGGCCGCGACCGGACCGACAATGAGGAGCTGGTGCGGGTCTGGTATTCGGAGAAGAATTTCGGCCGCCGCGACCGCGCGATCGAACTGGCCGGAAAACTCGGCAAGAGCCCGATCCATGTCGCGCTGGCTTATGTGCTCGCACAGCCCTTCCCGTCGGTGCCGCTGATCGGCCCGCGCACGCTTGACGAGCTGGAGGACAGCCTCAAGGCGCTGGATATTGAGCTTTCGCCGGACGATTTGGGGTGGCTGGATGAAGGGCCGGAGCGGAGAAGGGCGTAGGGGCAGGACGGAAAGTTACAGACGTCTCATTCCTTCGCGCCCCCCTCTGGCCGGCCGGCCATCTCCCCCACTTGGGGGGAAGATCAGATGTCACGCCGGCTTTCGCCAATCTCCAACGCCGCAGAAATAGCGAGGCGCGGGAACCGCCAATCTCCCCCCAAGTGGGGGAGATGGCCGGCCGGACAGAGGGGGGCGCTGTCCCGCCAGCATCTCCAAATGGCCCCGCTACCGATCCACCCGCGTCGACAAGATGATCGACGACGACGTCCGCTCCACCCCGTCCATCGCGCCGATCCGGTCGAGCAGGGCGTCGAGATCCCTGATCGACGGCGCGTCGACGATGACGATCATGTCGAAATTGCCGCTCACCGAATGCACCGTCCTGACCGGCGGCATCGCTTCCAACGCGCGCACCACCTTGTCGGCGAGCTTGGGCGTTACGGTGAGCAGCACGTGGGCCTTGACCAGTCCTTGTTCGTAGTCGGGTGACAGTCTGACGCCGTAGCCGGTAATGATGCCGCGCTGTTCCAACCGCTCGATCCGGCTCTGCACCGTGGTGCGCGACACGCCGAGCTTACGCGCGAGCTCCGCGGTCGAGGCGCGTGCGTTGGCGCGCAGCAGGGAAAGCAGGACCTGTTCAGCTTCCGTGAGCATTTCGACGAAACCTTTCGGCAAATCGCTTAAAGTTGAGCTTCACTCTGCCAGATTCCACGCTTCCTTTCGACAGGTAAGCTGCAATGATTCAGCTAATTCGAATTTGGCTGGGGAATTGACCATGAAGAACATCGTTGTCGTCGGCGCCGGCAAGATCGGCTCGACCATCGCCGAGATGCTCGCCGCCACGGGTGACTATCGCGTCACGCTCGTCGACCGCTCCGCCGCCCAGCTCGCCGCGGCCGAACTGCCGGCCGGCGTCGAGACGAAGGAACTGGACATTGCCGCACCCGGAGCGCTTGAAGCAGCGCTTGCCGGCAAGTTCGCCGTGCTGAGCGCCGCGCCTTTCCACCTGACCACGCGCATCGCCGAGGCCGCTGCCGCCACCGGCGTGCATTATCTCGACCTCACCGAAGACGTCGTCTCGACCCGCCGCGTGAAGGAGCTGGCGCGCGACGCCAGGAGCGCCTTCATTCCGCAATGCGGCCTGGCGCCGGGCTTCATCTCGATCGTCGCCAACGATCTCGCCAGCCGCTTCGACACGCTGGAGAGCTTGCGCATGCGCGTCGGCGCGCTACCGCAATATCCGTCGAACGCGCTGAACTACAACCTGACCTGGAGCACCGACGGCGTCATCAACGAATACTGCGAGCCCTGCGAGGCGATCGTCGAAGGCGAGCTGATCGAGGTGCCGCCGCTGGAGGAGCGCGAGGAGTTCTCGCTCGACGGCGTCACCTACGAAGCCTTCAACACCTCGGGCGGGCTCGGCACTTTGGCCGAGACGCTGAAGGGCCAGGTGCGCACGCTGAACTACCGCACCATCCGCTATCCCGGCCACGCCGCGATCATGAAGGCGCTGCTCAACGACCTCGGGCTGCGCCACCGCCGCGACGTGCTGAAGGACATCTTCGAAAGCGCCCTGCCGGCCACGCTGCAGGATGTGGTCATCGTCTTCGTCACCGTTTCGGGGCGCAGGAACGGTCGCCTGCTGCAGGAGACCTACGCCAACAAGATCTACTCGCACCGCGTCGGCAATGTCGTGCGCAGCGCCATCCAGATCACCACCGCCTCCGGCATCTGCGCAGTGCTCGACATGCTGGCCGACGGCACCCTGCCGGCAAAGGGATTTGTCCGCCAGGAAGACATCGCGCTCGACGCTTTCCTGGCCAACCGCTTCGGCCGCGCCTACGCGCAGCACGAGATGGTGAGCCGGCTGGCGAGCTGAGCAACGCCCTCTCCTTCTCCCCTTGTGGGAGAAGGTGGCCGCGAAGCGGCCGGATGAGGGGTGTTCCAGGGAATGCCAGCGTCTCACTCCGCTGGAGCACCCCTCATCCGTCTCGGCGCTTCGCGCCGATCCACCTTCTCCCACAAGGGGAGAAGGGAGAACTCCGACCTGCGGCGCGTCCGCTATTTGCGCAAATTCAAGGGGCGCCCTGATAGAAACCGAACAAGATTGCCTGTGGTCCGCGAGGCGATTCCGGTGCTCCGAGCGGCTTGCGGCGGCTTCTCCTGCCGGACAAGCTCGCGTGGCTTGGCGCCTGGCCGCCCCACTCTGAAGGAAGGCGTCTCGGTCGGCTTGCCCCTGAGAACGTTGGCAACGTTGTTGTCATGGACGACGATACACCATTGGGCATCCTTCGACGGCGCGATGATCGTGTTGTAGCGGGTTGCCATCTTCTGGTGATGGTCGCTGTAGACGCCATTCATCGCCGGCGATCTCTTCTCGACCAAGGTTCCGAAAGCCGACATGGCGTATTCATGGTCGGTGTAGCGGCCGGTTGCCGTGTCGAAATTCTGGCCGTGCGGAAAGGCAATATAGAGAGGTTGCTCGTCCACCGTGCCCTTTTCGATCTCCCTTCGCGCCAGATGGTCGACCCGTGCCATGAAGCTCGGCGCAAGCGCGTCGTCGCTGTCGAGCCGCGTGAGCGACACGAACCGGGCATCGGTGTCTGCCTGGACGAAAGCATTGAACCGGGCGCCGTGGTCCTCACCGGCCTCGACCAGGATCGGCCTCACCTCGACACCATCCACGCAGTTGCAGACGGCCCGGACATAATTTTCGTGCGTGTCGGCATCCAGCGCGATGAGGACCGTAAAGTCCTTCAGAGACTGTGTTTCGAGCGAGGCAGCGCAGTAATTGTCAAACAGCGCCAGCCGTTCGACCAGCCAGACAGGGTCGAGATTCACCCGTCCTTTGCCGCTCCACTGACTGGGCGTGAAGCTGGCGGCGGTATTGTAGCGAATCGCAATATATTTCTTCAGATCCATACTGCGGAAAGACACCAGTCCGGTCCGCGGTGCAATGGATTTTCTAGATATGCAAAGCGTGCCCGAGCGCCTTCAGCGCCGCTTCCTGAAAACCTTCGCCTTGGGTCGGATGGGCATGGATGGTGCCGGCTATGTCCTCCAGCCGGGCGCCCATTTCGAGCGCCAGGCCGAAGGCCGTCGACAGTTCCGAAACACCCTGCCCGACTGCCTGGATGCCCAGCACCAGATGATTGTCCGCGCGAGCAACAACCCGCACGAAGCCGTCCTCGCCTTGCCTGGTCATGGCGCGGCCATTGGCGGCGAAGGGAAACTGTCCGACCTTGATCTCGCCGGCGAACGCCTTGGCCTCTTCCGGCGACAGGCCGGCGGTAACCAGCTCCGGATCGGTGAAGCAGATCGCGGCAATAGCGCGCTTGTCCCAGCTCCTTTTGTGGCCGGCGACGATCTCGGCCACCATCTCGCCCTGCGCCATGGCACGATGCGCCAGCATCGGCTCGCCGGTCACGTCGCCGATGGCGTAGATGCCGCGCATCGAAGTCCGGCACTGGTCGTCGATGCGGATGAATCTTCCCGCCCTGTCGAGGTCGATCTGGTCCAGCCCCCAACCTTCGGTCAGCGGCTTGCGCCCGACCGTCACCAGGATCTTGTCGGCCGCGATCTTGGCGTTCTTGCCGTCGGCGGTTTCCAACAGCAGCGCATCGCCCTTGGTCGACAGTCCCTTGGCCTTGGCGCCGCTCATCACCTCGACGCCGAGCTCGCCGAGCCGCTTCAGCACCGGCTTCGTCAGCTCGGCATCGTACTGCGCGAGCACGCGCGGCAGGGCTTCGACCACGGTGACCCTGGCGCCCATCTTGGCGAAGGCCATGCCGAGCTCGAGCCCGATATAACCGCCGCCGACGACGGCGAGCTTCTTCGGCACTTCGCTCAGCGCCAGCGCTTCGGTCGATGAGATGACCGGGCCGCCGAAAGGCAGGAACGGCAGCTCGACCGGCGCCGAACCGGTGGCGATCACCACCGTCTCGGCGCGGATCACCTGCGTTCCGGTCTCGGTCTCGACCTCGACGGTCTTGCCATCGCGGAACGTCGCCCAGCCTTGCACGGTCTTGACCTTGGCCTTCTTCAACAGTCCGGCGACGCCGCTGTTCAGCCGGCTAACGATACCGTCCTTCCAGGTGATCGTCGTGGCCAGATCGAGCGTCGGCGCGGCGACTTTGATGCCGAGCGGATCCTTGCCGCCGGCCATATGCGCAACCCTGTCGAACTCCTCCGCGGCATGGATGAGCGCCTTGGACGGGATGCAGCCGACATTGAGGCAGGTGCCGCCCGGCTTGCCGAACTCGACGATGACCGTGTCGACGCCGAGCTGGCCGGCGCGGATGGCGCAGACATAGCCGCCGGGGCCGGCGCCGATGACGAGCAGCTTGCAGGAGATTTCTTTCATGACGGCTGTCCTCTCGGCGATGGCCGGTGCGCGCCTTCCCTTCCCCCCTTGTGGGGGAAGGTGGATCGGCGCGTCAGCGCCGAGACGGATGAGCGGTGCTTCAGCGGAGTGAGACGCTGGCGTTCCCTGGAGCACCCCTCATCCGTCGCCTTCGGCGACACCTTCTCCCACAAGGGGAGAAGGGGAAACCTGCATCCCCGTGCCGCAACATTCGAGATCAACCTCATCCCCCTCAATCCACGAAGATCATCGCCGGCGTCTCCATGAGCGCCTTGATGCGCTGCACGAACACCGCGGCGTCCCAGCCGTCGATGACGCGATGGTCGAAGCTGGACGACAGGTTCATCATCTTGCGCGGGATGAACTGCGTGCCGTCCCACACCGGCCGCACCATCATCTTGTTGACGCCGACGATCGCCACTTCCGGATAATTGATCACTGGCGTCGTCGCCACGCCGCCCATCGCGCCGAGCGAAGTGATGGTGATGGTCGAGCCCGACAGCTCGTCGCGGCTCGCCGTGCCGGACTTGGCCGCCTCGGCCAGCCGGTTCACCTCTGCGGCGCAATCCCACAGGTCGCGCGCCTCGGCATGCTTGACCACCGGCACGACGAGCCCGGTGGGCGTCTGCGCGGCGATGCCGATATGGATGCCTTCATGCTGGTGGATGATGCCAGCCTCGTCGTCGAACAGGGCGTTGAGGTTCGGCTGGTCGGCGATCGCCTTGACCATTGCCCGCATCAGGAAGGGCAGCAGCGTCAGCTTGGGGCGATCGGTCCGCTTTTCCTTGTTGAGCGTGGCGCGCAGCTCCTCCAGCGCCGTGACGTCGATCTCCTCGACATAGGTGATATGGGGGATGCGCGATTTGGCGAGCGCCATCTTCTCGGCGATCTTGCGCCGCAGGCCGATGACCTTGATGTCCTCGACGCCGTCCTTTGGGGCAAGCCCGGTGGGGCGGGCAAGCTGCGGCCCGCGCGCCAGGAAGGCATCCAGATCCTCATGGCTGATGCGCCCGGCCGGGCCGCTGCCCGGAACCTGGCGAAGATCGATGCCGGCTTCCTTGGCGCGCAGCCGGACAGCGGGCGAAGCCAGCGGCTTTTCGCCTTCAGACCGTGGAGCACCGGTCAACGCCGCAGAACCCCCACCCCTGACCCCTCCCCACAGGGGGGAGGGGGATTGCGGCGCCGGCTCCCGCACCGACGCCTTTGCGGATGAGGACGGCGCTGGCTTGGCATTGGCTTTGGCGGCCATAGCGCGTTCCCCTCCCCCTTGTGGGCAGGGGAATCGCACATGAGTAGAAAAGGACTCTTGTGCGGTATGTGGAAATCGATTCTGAGAGACCTCTGGA